>NZ_JBEXDB010000011.1:220683-273496 GCF_040605575.1 Streptomyces sp. NPDC005566
CCGACGGCAAGTACGTCTCCCTCGCCTTCACGTTCACCAGCAACGGCACCGCGTTCAACAACCCCACCACCTCCTGGACCAGCTCGGGCTCCTTCACCTGGAACGTGAGCCTGCTGACCTCCGGTGACTACAACAAGGACGGCAAGGACGACCTCGGCGTTCTCTACGAAGGCAGCACCACCGCCGACGGCCGCCGTCTCGACTCCCTGTTCACGTTCACCAGCACCGGCACCAATCTCACCGGACCCGTCAAGCACTGGACCGGCAGCGTCGTCTAACTCCTAGCAGCACGAGTCTGGCCCGGGCCCGCTGCGGGTCCGGGCCGGATTCGACGCGTCCGACGAAGAGGTCCGCTTCTCGTGCAGGCCGTGCGCGAGATGACGCCGTCCGCAACGACGGCGGCTGTACCCAGCAGTACGGGGCGCCGCGCGTGCATCAGCACTTCATGCATGCTCGGCCACGGCGTCGTACCAGTAGCACGGCCTGAAACGCCTCGAAGAACGCTTCCCGCGGCCTTCGTCAGAACAGTCTTCTCCGGGCTACCGCCGTGAGGCCGACGCACTTTCCAATCGATGGACGGACCAGCCCAGATCGGCCCGCCTTCGGGCCAGGGCAGTTAAGCCAAATCTGCGCTTCGCCCTAACCTCACGAGGGTGAGCCTCGCACTCTTTCGCACGCCACTACCCTTTCAGCGCAGCGACCTGCCGGGCACGCTCACCGAGGTCTCTCACCGTTCGGACTTTCCGGTACGGAGCGAGTCGTTTCCGCATCGTGTCGAAGTGATCGTCACCTCGGGCGGTCGCCATTCCCTCGTAGTCGTCGAGGAAAGTGCTCCAGGTGGAGCAGGCCTCTTCGATGTGCCCCAGCTCGTACTGTCGTAGCGCCATCACCGCATGGGCGTGCAACCGGCCTTGGCGCTCTTGTCTCGGCTGAGAACGGATCGAGGTCTTCAGGGCCGCAATCGATCCTGGGAGGTCCTTCGTCTCGTAGAGGACGTGGCCGACGTGGAACTGGTACGCCGTCTGGTCGTACCCCCCGATGGACTCCCGTCGGGAATCCGCCTGCGAGAGGGCCGCCTCCGCCTCCCCCAGCCGTGCGAAAGCCTGCTTCCGGTCACCCACCATGGCTGCCGCGTGTGCTTGTTGACCGCGAAGGAAGGCAACCAACCTCGGGCCCGCCTTCGGCGCAGCTTCGGCCGCGGAGTCCGCCAGCCTCAAGGCTGTCTGGCCATGGCGCAGGCTCGTCGCTTGCAGGCTCATTCCGCGCAGCGTCCGGCAGTACGTCACGTGGTCATCGGCTTCCGTGGCGAGCTTCAACGCCTTGACGTAGTAGCGCTGTCCGAGGCCGTGCTGCCGCTCGTACATCGCCATCCAGCCGGTCAGGTACGTCAGGTCCGACGCTGCGGACAGCATGTCCCTCTTGACTGACTCAGTGGCCTGGGCGCGGAGATACGGAGCGACAGTGTTGACGAGGAAAGCCGCAGCCATGGGCCGTGCGTGTCCACCACCCAGCTCGTCGAGGATGTCCGCAATGCGATCAGTCATGGTTCGCACGGTCGCCACTTCGGCTGTTCCGATACGGCCGGTGGGTTTTGTGGCGCGTTCCCGCTCCTCCGCGTGCGCCTCACCGGCGAAGAGGGGTACAGCAAGGGCTGCCGAATACATTCCGGCGGCGAGGACACCGCGTCGCGAGGGGTCCATGTCGGCTCTCCCCAGGTCCAGGAGCGACTCGACCGTGTCCTCTCCTTTTGTGGTCTCGCCGTTCTTCGGCTGCAGCAGGCCCGCCTCGGCGTGCGTCAACGGACGGCCGATCCTGCGCTCGAGAACTTCAAGGATGATCCGCCTGACCCGTTCCCTCGGCTGGGTCCCGCTCAGCCAATGGGAGACAGCCGAGTGGTCGTACTTGAGAGTCATGCCGAGCTGAGCACCCACGCGATTCACAGCGTTGGCGAGCTGCGTACGTGACCATTGCGCCTGCTCAAGCAGGCTCTCAAGTCCCGTATTGCGTTCGCCCTGAGGTTCCTTGGCCATTGCCAACTCCCGGAGAATTCACGGCTTTCACGGTCAGGCCTCCCACTCACGGTACCCGGACATGCACCTCCCGCAGTTAGCTCTTCACACACCGCAATCAAAAGTGGACAAGGCAGGAGTACGTGATGACCGCCGTGACAGAGAGCCATGGGCCCGGCCGGGACCCCGTCGTCGGGTCTGATGCCTCACCGCTCGATCTGGAGGGGATCAGTGACTCCGTGGACGAGGCACTGGCCATCACGCTGTGCATGCCCGCTCGGGAGGACATCGACCGTTTGGCCGGCCGTTTGCGCGGTGCACTGAACCTGTTTCTCACCGAGGACCCTGCGTTTGCCTGGGCACCAGAGGGACAGATGCACCGGACCGCCCATCGCTTGTTGGAGTTGAACGCCCGCCCCGATGCCGAGACACCTCAGTTCACCGCCTTCGAGTACGTACGTGACCTCGCCCGCCTGACCAAACGCTTCGTCGCTCTCTATCGAGAGAGTCATCCTGCGGAGGAGCCCAATGACTAACCAGACTCGCAAGAAGGCACCACTACCCGTCCGGGAGCCCGGCGCAGCATTGCGACATTTCCTGCGCATCAACACCGCTGTCCGTCGAGTTCCTGCTCCGGGAACGGACGCCTCCGGTCTACCGATCTCGCACCCGGCCCGCGGATGCGATCGACGCGAAGCGCGGTCGTGGTGATCCGTCGCCCACAAGGTCCCTCCCCGCGGCGGTGAATCGGCGGTGCGCGGGATCTAGAGCCGCTTCAGGTTCCGGTCCAGGATCGCCCTGAGTCGGTCCACGTCCGTGGGGTCCTCCGCGCCCCGCTTGGGCGTCACCGTGATTCCGGCCGCGCGCTCACCACCCAGCAGGACGAAGAGCCCGGGGGTCTCGAGGTACTCCCGGTACACCGCCCAGTCGGTGGTGAAGGACATCCGCTCGCCCGTGGTGGCCGCGCCGCGGTCGTCTGCCACCATGCGGCACTCCCCGTAGGGCTCCATGACGCTGAACATTCGACGTGCCGTGGTGCGGAACCCTCGTACGGTGCCCCAGGACGCAACTCCCACGCAGAACACCAGCGAGACGATCCATACGGGCATCGAGGTCTCGCGGAACGTGGGGAACACGAGCATTGCGGCAGTGGCCACCAGCGGTGCCATCAGCGCCTGGGCGCGGCCTGCCGGTGTCCGGCGCGCGCGTGCGCGGAGCGCCTCCTCGAAGTCCGCGGCCGTGGGCCGGTAGACGAACTCCGCGATCGCGCCGCGGTCCGTGTCCTGCTGTGAAAGGTCCCCACCCGTGATGTCCATGAGCGGGATCTTATGAGGTGCCCTGTCGGTGGTATGCCGGTGGTGGCGTCGGGCAGGGCACGGGTGGGGTGATCTCGCCGCCGGCTTGGTTCACTTCCCCGGTTCGGGAGGCTGCGTGTATCGCGGGCATATCGAAAATCGCATACGCCCTGGCAACAGGCCTCAGCCTTCAATGGCTGACATGGTCCACAACGCACCCCTGTCAGTACCGCCCCGCCGCACCCGCAGGATCGTGTTCCTCAGCCTGGCGGTCCTCGGCGTGGCGAGCGCATTGTTCGTGTTTCGGGGGATGCTGTTCATGGCCGCTCCGAGGTGCGTGGCCGGGCGGTGGCACGGCTGCTGGGACACGTTCAACGGTGTGGTGCTGATGACCCTGGTCACGCTGCCGTTGGCCCTGCTGGTGGTGTGGGTTCTGGCGCGCCTTCGGCGTGCCGCCGGCGCCACGTCGGCGTGGCGGAGGTCGGTGGCCGAGGTGGGCATGGTCCACGGGACGGTGCCGTTCCTCTGGCTCACCATGATGCCGGGCGGCGGAGCCGGCGTCGTCCCCGCCCGGGTGAGCCTGGTGCCGCTGCGGGACCTGGTCACGATGGGGACGCTCGGGATCGTCGGCAACCTGCTGGTCTTCGCGTCGCTGGGGTTCTTCGCCCCGATACGGTTCGCGGTACTGGCGTCCCTGCCGCGGATCCTGGCCCTCGGGGCGGGCTGTTCGCTCCTGGTCGAGACCGCGCAGTACGTGCTGGACCTGGACCGGGTGTCCTCCGTGGACGACGTACTGGTCAACGCCGTCGGCGCCGTACTGGCCGCGCTGGCGTCGCGCCGCTGGTGGTGTACCAGGGAGGAAGCGCCGTCGGACCGGCCTCACCCCGAGCCGGAGCCGGAGCCGGTGTCGGTGCCGGCGGGCTGAGTCGTGGGGCCGGTGGGCGCGCGACTTCGCGTACGTCGACGGCATGGTCTGCTGCTTAGGCTTCGGGCATGCGCGTACTGATCGTGGAGGACGAGCCCTACCTGGCCGAAGCCGTCCGTGACGGCCTGCGGCTGGAGGCGATCGCCGCCGACATCGCCGGTGACGGCGACTCCGCCCTGGAGCTCCTCAGGGTCAACTCCTACGACCTCGCGATCCTCGACCGCGATATCCCCGGCCCCTCCGGTGACGAGGTCGCGCGGCGCATCGTCGCGTCCGGCAGCGGCATCCCGATCCTCATGCTCACCGCTGCCGACCGGATCGACGACAAGGCATCGGGGTTCGCACTCGGCGCGGACGACTACCTCACCAAACCGTTCGAGCTGCGGGAGCTGGTGATGCGGCTGCGGGCGCTCGACCGCAGACGCGCGTACGCCCGGCCCCCGGTCCGCGAGATCGCGGGCCTGCGGCTCGATCCCTTCCGCCGGGAGGTCTTCCGCGACGGCCGTTACGTCGCGCTCACCCGCAAACAGTTCGCCGTGCTGGAAGTCCTCGTCGCCGCCGAGGGCGGGGTCGTCAGCGCCGAGGAGCTGCTGGAACGGGCCTGGGACGAGAACGCCGACCCTCTCACCAACGCCGTGCGCATCACCGTCTCCGCACTGCGCAAACGGCTCGGCGAACCATGGGTCATCGCCACGGTGCCCGGCGTCGGCTACCGCATCGACGTCCAGCCGGTGGCCGGACACGCAGGAGGAGACCGTGGATAGAACGCCCGGTCCGAGTGTTCGCCTCAAACTCACCCTCAGCTACGCCGCGTTCCTCATGATCGCCGGCGCCCTGCTGCTCGGCGCGGTGTGGCTGTTCCTCCTGCGTTACGTACCCGAGCAGGCGCTCATCGTCCCTGGTTCCACCGGCAACCCCACCAGTGGGGTCTTTCCCGTCCGGTCCAACCTCCTGCGCGTCTTCGCCCCGAGGGCGGCCGCGGTCCTGGTGTTCCTGCTGGTGCTCGGCCTCCTGGGGGGATGGATCCTCGCCGGCCGGATGCTCGCGCCCCTCACACAGATCACGGATGCGGCACGGAGGGCCGGGAAAGGGACGCTGTCCCACCGGATCCGCTTGAAGGGCCGCCAGGACGAGTTCCGGGAGCTCTCCGACGTGTTCGACTCGATGCTCGAGCAACTCGAGTCCCACGTGGCCGAGCAGCAGAGGTTCGCCGCGAACGCGTCCCACGAACTGCGCACCCCGCTGGCGATCTCACGGACACTCCTCGATGTCGCCCGCAAGGACCCCACGCGGGAACGGGACGAACTCATCGAACGCCTGCACGCGGTCAATGCGCGGGCGATCGACCTCACCGAGGCCCTCCTGCTGCTCGGGCGCGGCGACCGCGGGAACTTCGCACGCGAGAGCGTCGACCTCTCCCTCATCGCCGAGGAAGCCGCGGAGACGGTGCTCCCCCTCGCCGAACAGCGCCGGATCACCCTCGACGTCCCCGGCGGGGTGGCCCGGACCAGCGGTTCCGCGGAGCTGTTGCTGCGGATGGTGACGAACCTCGTCCAGAACGCCATCGTCCACAACCTCCCCGAAGACGGCACCGTCCCCGCCGACAACCTTCCCGTCGGCACCGTGACCGTCCACACCGGAACGCACGGCGACACGAGCGTGCTGCGGGTCGAGAACACGGGCCGTCCGATCCCACCGGAGCTGGTACCGACCCTCACCGAACCCTTCCAGCGCGGAACGGAACGCGTACGCGCCGACGAGCACGCCGGGGTGGGCCTCGGTCTGGCCATCGTGCAGAGCATCGTCCGCGCCCATGACGGGACCCTCGAACTCGTCCCCCGCCCGGCGGGCGGTCTCCTCGTCACGGTCCGGCTTCCCGGTACGCACGGTCCGTAGGCTCTGGGCAGGCGGCAGTACGCGATCAGCGATCAGCGAGATTACGGGGCCTCTCGCCTCTCCGAACGGACCGTCAGGTCCACGTTACGCACCGTGGAATGTGGGTAAAGGATGTTCCTCCTGTGTCGATTTTCGACCGTTGCTGATTGAACTGAGCACAAGATGTTCATAGGGTCGAGCCTCGGGTCTTCGCACGATTGATCACCCATCCGGGGTGGCAGTGAAGGCACCGTCGAGTCCGTGACGTGCACGGAGCCGGGGATTCACCGCCCCACAGCCCGGTACGGCTCGAGGAGGAAGGAGTCGCCTTCGTGGCGTCCCACCGTCGTCCCAAACAGCCGAGCCGCACCCGCGTGACCGTGCTCACCGCGACCGCCGCCGCTGCCGTCGCACTGACCTCGCAGGCAGCCCACGCCGACCCCAAGCCGACCAAGAGCGAGGTCAAGGCGAAGGTCGACAAGCTCTACCACGAGGCCGAGGCCGCCACCGAGAAGTACAACGGGGCCAAGGAGAAGCAGGACAAGCTCAAGAAGCAGGTCGACGCGATCCAGGACAAGGTCGCCCGCGAGCAGGCCGACCTCAACTCCCTGCGCCGCGAACTCGGTTCGATCGCCACCGCGCAGTACCGGTCCGGCGGAATCGACCCCTCGGTCCAGCTCTTCCTCGCGTCGGACCCGGACAGCTTCCTCGACCAGGCCTCCGCACTGGACCAGCTGACGGCCAAGCAGACCGAGTCGCTCCAGAAGATCAAGGCCAAGCAGCGGACCCTCGCGCAGCAGCGCAAGGAGGCCCAGGAGAAGCTCGGCACCCTCGCCGACGTACGCGAGGCCCTCGGCAAGAACAAGCAGAAGTTCCAGAGCAAGCTCGCCGAGGCCCAGCGTCTGCTGAACACCCTGACGGCCGCCGATCGCGCCAAGATGGCCGAGGGTGAGCAGCGCGCCAGCCGCGCCGCCGGCGACCGGGTCGAGCTCGGCAACGAGGTTCCCGCGTCCGCCCTCGGCGCCGCCGCCCTCCGGGCCGCCGACACACGCGTGGGGATGCCGTACGTCCGCACCGCCACGGGCCCCAACTCGTTCGACTGCTCGGGTCTGACCCAGTGGGCCTACGCCCAGGCCGGTGTCGAGATCACCCGCACCACGTTCACCCAGATCAACAGGGGCACCCACATCGCGCGCAGCCAGCTGAAGCCTGGCGACCTGGTCTTCTTCAGCAACACCTCGCACGTGGGCCTCTACGCGGGCAACAACACCGTGCTGCACGCCCCCTACCCGGGCGCCTACGTCCGCTACGAATCGATGAACACCGTCGGCAGTTACCAGGCCGCCGTGCGCATCTGATCCCCGTACCGATCCGGGCGGACCCGGTCCGACGCCCGGGTCCCGAAACTTGGGATCCGAGCGTCGGACCGGGTCCGTTCGCTCTTTCGAGGGTACGGAGAGGGGTCCCGGCCCGGCGCTCGAGCTTCGGGATCCGGGGGTCGGGATGCGAGGCCCGGGATTCGAGCGGTGCCTTTCACCCGGTGGGTAAAAGAAGGTTGGGAAGAACCTCCCCACCCTCCCCGACCCGTCACGGCCAGCAAGTATGACTAATCGTGACCGACTTGCGGCGGAGTGTCGCGCCTGCTTACGGTTCCCACAACTGAACGACCCCGACGCGGTGTTGGAAGCACCAGGCCGGGGTCTCACCCCAAGATCGAAAAGAGCGATCTCGTGGCTACCGAGCAGCCTAGCTCCGCCGTGCGCGCGCCCGCACGCCCCTCCCGCCCGTACCGGAAAGCCCACCGCGGCTACGGCAAGCGCTCCGCGCCCGGCCAACGCCCGTCCGGTGCCGCCGATTTCGCGCTGCTGCCGGAGCGGGAGCGGTACATCGCCGGATACGTCGACCTCCTGCCCGACGGTGCGGCCATGGACATCAAGTCGCTCGCCAAGGACCTTCCCCTGTACGGGCAGATGGCCATCGGCACCGCCCTGCGCGCCCTGGGCATCGCCGGGCATCTGCGCCACGTGCGGTGCAGGGTCGAGGCGCTCGGGCAGAGCCGCTGGGTCACCCTCACCTTCTGGTCGCGCACCGCCCGGGACAACGAATGGTGGGCCGCCCACCTCGACGCCGAAAGCGGCCGGGCAGCCGGGACGACGGCCGCCGCCGCCACGCCCCCGGTCGCCACCGAACCGGCCGCCGCCACCACTCCCCCGGTCGCCACCGACGCGGAATCGGTCGCCACCGAACCGGTCGACGCGGCTGAGCCCGTGGTCGCCGTCTCCGTACCGCAGCAACGGAATCCGGACCCGGCGCCGGACAGCGGCCCCTCCCCCGCGTACCTCGCCCTGGCCCGACTGGGCCGCACCGAACCCCGGCTCGCGCTCTCCGCCTCCGACTGCGGCGCCCTGGAAGACCTGGCCGCAGCCTGGTTCGTACGCGGCGTGAGCGCCGACTACCTCGCCCAGGCACTCGTCTCCGGGCTCCCGGACCGGATCGGCTCCCCCGTCGGATTCGTACGCCGCCGGCTCCTCGACAAGATCCCGGCCCGCCTTCCCGACACCGCACCCGCATCCGCACCCGCACCGGGCACCCCGGCACGCCGCCTGCTGGTCGAGTGCACCGAATGCGGCCGCCCGGGGCCCGCCGAGTCGCTGCCCGACGGTCTCTGCCGCCCCTGCCGCACACCCGCCCCGGCAGACCGGAAAGCCCCGGCCGGGCTGCCCACCGAACGCGACGTCCGCAGTTACGTCGACGTACTGCGCGGCAAGCACCGCATGCCCTCGTAACCGCCGGAAACGGGCGTCAGAGGAAGCACTCCAGGATCAGCGGCAGGTCCTCCAACCACTCCTGGAGGCGCGCCCGCCTGCGAGCGGTGATCAGGCACAGGTGGGTGGCGCCGCTGTGGAGGCGGACCGTGACCTTGAGGTTCTTGGAACCCTCGGCCGCGTACTCGACCGTGCTGATCTCGGTCCAGGTGAACTGCAGTTCGCCTGAAGCCGATTCGCACGTGACGCCCATGGCGTCGATCAGAAGGGAACTCTCCGGGGCAACCGCGACGAAGACCAGGTCGGTGTCCTCCGGAGCAGCGGCGTCGGTGGCGAGTACGGTCGGAGCCTGGTGCCACGGGACGGCGCCGAGCGGGGCATAGGACGGCGGTGCGGGTACCACCACCGGTGGTGCGGGTACCACCACCGTCGGGGAGCCACCCGCGACCGCCGGGGCCAGCAGATCCAACAACTCCCCCGGCGTGGGCCGTTGTGCCGGATCCTTGGCCAGACACGACGCCAGGACCGGTCGCAGGCCCTCCGGCACCGCGGTCAGATCCGGCGGCGCGTGCACGGACCGGTACATCAGGCCCATCGGCGTACCCGCCCCGAACGCGCTGCCGCCCGCCGCCGCGACGAGCACGGCACCCAGAGCGAACACATCGGCGGCGCCGCCGACTTCCAGCCCCTCCGCCTGTTCGGGCGCCAGGAACCCCGGCGTCCCGAAGGCCATACCGGTGGCGGTCAGGCGAGTCGACTCCAGCGCCCGCGCGATACCGAAGTCCAGGACCCGCGGGCCGTCCGCGGCCATGATGATGTTCCCGGGCTTCAGATCACGGTGCACCAGGCCGCAGCTGTGGATCGCCACCAGCGCCTCGGCGAGCGCGGCACCCAGCTGCCGAATCCGCGCCTCGCCCATCGGCCCCTCTGCCTCGAGGAGCGCGGAGAGCGTGGGCCCGGGAACGTACGCCGTGGCAAGCCAGGGCGCCGCAGCGGCCGGGTCGGCGTCCACCACCTGGGCCGTGTGGAAGCCGCCCACGCTGCGCGCGGCCGCGACCTCGGCGCGGAACCGCTCCCGGAAGTGCGGGTCGGCCGCGAGTTCCGAGCGGGCCACCTTCACGGCCACCGCCCGCCCGCCGCGCGAACGCGCCAGGTACACGGTGCCCATCCCGCCGGCCCCCAACTCCCGCTCCACGGCATACCCGCCGATGTGCTCCGGCAGGTCCGTACCGTCTGCCCCGTACCTCATGCGCTGTGTGTCCCCCTCTGTACTCCGGCGGCCCAGTATGGCGCCCGGGCACCCTCAGGTCCGCCGGATCCGCGTCGCGGTCCTGCCCAGGACGACTCGGCTCATCACGTGATGCACAAAGGTTGTCACCAGGAGGTCGACAGCGTCACGCGGGTTCGACGGGAAGCCACAGCTCACAGGTCGCAGTGCTGAAATCGTCCGCGCGCTCGAGGACCGCGACGACCGAAGGTCCCGGCCGCAGCCGCCACGGGTTGGAGGGGAACCACTCGGTCGCGGTCGCGGCCCAGGCCGTCTGCAGGGCATCCGGATGCGGTCCGCTGGTACGGAAGACCGCCCACATTCCAGCCGGTACGTCGATGGTGTCGAGCCCGTCCGGGACCGGCGTGTCCCGGCCGACAGCCACTCCGTGCAGGTAGGTCAGTTCGCTGCCCTCCCTGCCGTCGGGGTCGAGGTCGTCGCTGACCTGCAGCAGGCCCGCGGGTTCGGAGTCGCTGAGGGCCTTCAGTCGCACATGCTCCTCCTGAGGCAGCGCGGTGATGTGTTCCTGGATATGCGGGTTGACGCCCCGGTGGATGAGCGGAACTCGGGCTGCGTGTCCTACCAGCCTGAACGCGGGGCGGCCGGTGAGGCGGGTGTCCATGGGGAGAATCCCTTCGACGGTCAGGCGGAACCTGAGCTGTGGTTGTGTGCGCAAAGGGCCTCCGTCACGGCGCACATCACCGGGGCCGACACCGTGGACCGCTCGGAACGCGCGTCCGAACGCCTCACTCGAGCCGTATCCGTGCCGGACGGCGATGCCCAGCAGGTCCTCCTCACCCCGGACGACGTCGGCGGCGGCGACGGTCATACGACGCCGCCGCACGTACTCCGACAGCGGCATGCCGGCCAACGACGAGAACATCCGGCGCAGGTGGTACTCGGTCGTGCCGAGCGCCCCGGCCAACCCGTCGACGTCGAGCTCCTCCACGAGGTGCTCCTCGACAAGGTCGACGAGCTGGTTGAGTGCCGAGATCACGAGGCCTCCCTTTCGACTGCAACCCTGGCAGCAGGTACCCCGGCCGTACCCGACCGTTGCGAACCGATCCGATCAGGTTCCTTGACCGACCCGCAGCAGACACACACTCCCGCCTCAGCAGTCCATCAGCCGCGCGGAGGGGCGTGGACTCGGACTGCTCCCGACCGAACTCGCCGGAGCCGGGTCCGTCAGGGCTTCCCGAGAGCGGCGGAGAGGTCGAGGAGCTGTTGGGTGTGCCCCGGCACGTGGCTCTCGGCGAGGCCGCCGATGAGGCTCGACAGCGGGATCGGCCGGTCCAGCACCAGCGCGTCGTTCGACAGGAGGAGCGTCGGCACCGGAACGGAGACGGCCTGCTCGTCGAGCCGATCGGCGATGTCGCAGAGGACGGCGGCCTGGCTGCGGACGTGATCGATCAGATCCGCCCGGCCCGCGTGTTCGTCGACGATCCGCCGGAGGTTCCAGGTGTCGAGGGAGATCCGGTTGTCGAAGGAGGGCCGCGAGCCGGCGACGACACCGAGGGCGACCGCCGCGGTCGCGGCATCGACACTGAGGACATGGGCCAGGATCTGGTCGGCGTCCCAGCCTCCGTCGTCGGCGTCGCCGAGGTCGGGGATCGCCGCGGCATCGAGCAACCTGCCGTAGGCGCTGCGCAGTTCTGTCGTGTCCATGGGTGCCTCCTCAGTCGGGTGGTGTCGAGGGCGAATCCCGCTCGGCCGCCTCGGCGACGCGCTTGATGTCGGCGAGCCGTCGGTCCCAGTCGGTGGCGAGCGTGGCCATCCACCGTGCCGTCGCGTCCAGCGCGGCGGGCCTCACCGTGTAACGGACCTCGCGTCCGACCCGGCCGCCGGTCACCAGACCGGCGGCATCCAGAACGGCGAGGTGCTTGACCACCGCCTGCCGTGAGACGGGGAGCCCTTCGGCGAGCGTCGTCGCGGTGGCCTCGCCCTGTGCGGCGAGCAGATCGAGCAGCCTGCGTCGCGTCGGGTCGGCCAGTGCGCCGAGGACACCGTCGACGACCTCGGCCGCGCCGGGGCGTTCTTCCGTCACGTGGAGGGCTGTTCCGCGCGGGACTTGAGCGCGTCGAGCTCCAGGGGCCAGCCTCCGCTGTGGTCCTTGAGGTTCTGGGTGCGCAGCTCCTGGGTACCTGCCAGCGCGGCGAACCCGCTCTCGACGACGCGCAGCCGCGTCCGGTCGCCCTCCTGGGCCAGCGTGAACTCCACGAGGGTGCTGTTGTTCTCGCGCAGCTCCTCCCCGGGGAAGGCGCTGGTCCAGCGGTACGCCAGGTACGTCGGCGGCTCGACCTTCTCCACGCGCACCGGGAAGTCGCCGTGCTCGGGGTGCTTCGCGATCATCACTGCCCCTTCCTCGGCCACCGTGCCGGGCAGGCTCGCCTTGTCGGCCACCCAGAACCCGGGCTGGGCCACCAGGGACCAGACGCGCTCCAGGGGCGCGTCGATCAGGGTTTCGCGTTCGATCCGGTCCTCGCTCATCAGATGACTCCGTTCATCGCCGCCCGTTACTTGCAACCCCAGAGTTGCACAGCACCTATTTGGATGCAACTCAACGGTTGCACCTCGCGTCGCCCGCGGGATCAGACGAGGGCGGCGACCAGCAGGGCGAAGGCGGCGATGATGACGGCGACGCGTACGTAGTGGAAGCGGTCCCAGCGGTTCATCTGCTGCTTCCAGTCGGCGGGCCGGTTCTCAGGGGTCCACGTCTTGCCACGGTTGTTGATCGGGACGAGCAGCAGGACCGACATGATCACGCTGAGGATCAGCAGCCCGCCGGCGGTGACGACGAGTCCGGCGCCGTCGTGCCATCCGGCCACCGCCCAGACCGCGACGAGGACGAGCGAGCCGATGTACCAGACCGGCATCACGGCGCCGAGCATCCGGCCCCCGTGGGCGCGGCCGAGCTGGCCGTTGTCGCCGGGGAGTGCGTCGAGGATCCGGTTGATGACGAAGGCGACGGAGAACTCCACCCCCACCATCACGCCGACGATCACGGTGGTGAACACCTCGAGTGCGTTGAACATGATGACCCCTCTGATTTCTAGCGTTGCTAGCTGATGAGGCAACGCTAGTACTACTGATGCTTGATTGTCTAGCGGTGCTAGGATCGAGTCATGTCGGTACAGGAACGCAAGGAGCGCGAACGGGCGGCCCGCGAGCGCCTCATCGTGGCGACGGCCCGCGAACTCGCCGAGCAGCAGGGCTGGGACGCGGTCACCACCCGCCGCCTCGCCGAGCGCATCGAGTACAGCCAGCCCGTCCTCTACAGCCACTTCCGCGGCAAGCGCGAGATCATCGGCGCCGTCGCCCTCGAAGGCGCCGCCGAGATGGCCGCGGCGGTTCGGGCCGCGAGCTCCGCCGCGGACGGCCCGCGCGCCCGCGTCACCGCTCTCGCCCGCGCCTACCTCGACTTCGCCACACACAACCCGGCGGTCTACGACGCCATGTTCCAGCTCGACGGCGGCCTGACGTTCGCGGACGAGGCGACCCCGGAGCCCCTCAAGGACGCCTTCGCCGCACTGCTGGAGACCCTCGGCGAGGTCGCCGGGGACGGCATCCACCCGGGACTGTTCACCGAGGTGTTCTGGGCGTCCCTGCACGGGCTGGCGACCCTGACCCGGGCGGGACGGCTGCCCGCAGGAGACGCCGAGAGGAGAGCCGAGCTGCTGGTGGACCGGCTCGCCGTGATCTGACGTGTCGTACGGCAGAGCAGCAGGGGCTCTCGGGTACGGCTGCCGGCATGCGGGGGCGCTCCCCTAGTAGGGGCCTCCGCGAAAGAGCAGGCTGCCGCTGTGACGCGGGCGGTCGCCGCGTTCGTGGGCCGCGTCCGACCGGTCGGCGGGGGCCGAGAGACGAGCGAGGGACCGGAGGGTCACCAGGCCGGCCAGCACCTCGTCACGGCGCGCCGCGGACTTCATCCAGGCCGGGAGACGGGCGAACATCCCCATCGTCGGGGAGGCGTGACGCACGCGCAGCCGGGCGCCCACGTAGGCGGCGAGGGCGTCCACGTGCTCCTCGTCGTACGCCCACAGGACCCGTCCCGCACAGCGGGTCTGGAGCCAGAGCGGCCGCCGGAAGAAGGGGTCCTCGGTACCGCCGGGCACCGCGCCGACCAGCCCGGTGCCCCGCTCCTCGGCCGTCCACCCGGCGACCGCCCCGCAGCCGGCGCAGCTGAGGCGGCGGGGCCGGAAGAGGAGGTCGCTGAAGTACTTCGGGGCCTCCTGAACGGGCAGAGGCACGACGAGCGCGCGGCCACCGCACTTCGGGCAGACCACGAGCACCCGTCCGGTGAACCGGACGAGCCACTGACCGTGGTCGTGGTGGCGGACCGGATCCGGGCGCACGGGTTCTGAGCTCATGACGGACAGCCTGTCAGGCCCGGACCGCGTCGGCGACGGAGATACGGCGGCCCCGGGCGGGATCCGTACCCATGCCGCGGCATCCACCACGGTGTTCAGCGGCCGTCGTCCTCGATCTCGTCCAACCGCCGCCGCACGTGCGCGCGTTCGGGCTCCGTACCTGCCAGACCGAGTGCCTCCCGGTACGCTTCCGCGGCCTCCGCCCGGCGGCCGAGACGGTGCAGCAGATCGGCGCGCGCGGTCGCGTAGGGGTGATAGGCGCGCAGCCTCGGCTCGTCCGCCAGTGCGTCCAGGAGGGCCAGCCCGGCCTCGGGCCCGTCGCGCATCGCCACCGCCGCGGCCCGGTTCAGAGCGACGACCGGCGACGGGGCGAGTGCCTGCAGCACGTCGTAGAGCGCCACGATCTGCGGCCAGTCGGTGGTCGCGACGGAACCGGCCTCGTCGTGCAGTGCCGCGATGGCTGCCTGCACCCCGTACGGGCCGGGCGGGCCGCCCCCCAGTGCGGTGAGCACCAGACGGGTGCCCTCCTCGATCATCGCGGCGTCCCAACGGCCCCGGTCCTGCTCGTCGAGCAGCACGATGTCCCCGTCGGGACCTGTCCTGGCGTCACGTCGGGCATGGATCAGCAGCATCAGCGCGAGCAGCCCGGCCGTCTCCCGCTCGGCGGACAGCAGCGTGTGCAGGATCCGGGCCAGCCTGATGGCCTCCTCCGCCAGGGCGATCCGCTGCAACTGCGGGCCCGAGCAGGCCGCGTACCCCTCCGTGAAGATCGAATAGAGGACCTGGAGCACCCCCGGCAGGCGCTCCGGCAACTCGTCCGCGCCGGGCACACGGAACGGGATGCGGGCCTCACGGATCTTCTTCTTCGCCCGCACGATCCGCTGCGCCATCGTCGTCGGCGGTACGAGGAAGGCCCGCGCGACCTCGGGGGTCGTCAGACCCGCCAGGCAGCGCAGGGTCAGCGCGCTCCGGTCCTCGGCGCCGAGCGCCGGGTGGGCGCACGTGAAGAAGAGCTGCAGCCGCTCGTCGGGGAGGCCGCCGTCCACGTCGGCGGGCGGGGCGTGCCCGGCCCGGTCCGCCTCCACCTGCAGGACGGCCAGCCGGGCGGCGTACGCCTGGTCGCGGCGCAGCCGGTCGACGGCCTTGCGCCGGGCCGTCGTCAGCAGCCAGGCGCCGGGTCTGGCCGGTACGCCGTCGACCGGCCAGTGCACCAGAGCCGCCTCGATGGCGTCGGAGGTGACCTCCTCGGCCAGGTCCAGGTCACCGAAGCGACGGACGAGGGAAGCCAGCAGCCGGCCGTGCTCCTCGCGGAAGACCGACGCGACGGAGGACACCGCTGGCGGCCCGTCCTCCGGCAGCCGGGGCCCGGTGGTTCCCTCGTCCATGACTGTCAGGCCCCGAAGTCGGCGACCGGCCGCACGACGACCGACCCGCTGCCGCGCGCGCCCGGGCACCGGGCGGCCCAGTCGAGGGCCACATCGAGATCCGGTACGTCGATGACGAGGAAACCGCCCAGGACCTCACGGGTCTCGGCGAAGGGCCCGTCCGTGACGGTCCGCTCCCCGGCGGGGCCGACACGGACCGTCGTGGCGGTGACCAGGTCGGCGAGCGACTCACCGGAGACGAGGATCCCGGCGTCCTTGACCTCCTTGTCGTAGGCCATCCAGTCCTCGACCGTGCATTCGGCGGCGCCCCCGCTCTCGTCGGTCGCACCGCTGTGGATCAGCAACATGTACTTCATGGTCCGGCTCCTGTCGTGCTTTGTCATGCTCTGTCTTGCGTCCGGTACACGTTCTCCGTGTACACCATGACGACGTACGGGACCCCGGCGTATCGACACGCCCTTCCAAGATTCTTTGTCCGCCGGTCGCGCGGGGTGCGGCGAGGCCGAGCCGGGAGCCCGGTCTCTCGGACACACCGCCTCGCGCGGCGTCAGGACTCCGGGTGGGCGGGGCTCCCGCCCACCCGGAGGCGGGCGTGCAGGTGCATGTCGTGCCGGCCGTCGGGGTGGACGGCCGAGCTGCGCTTGGTGCCCTCCAGGACGAAGCCGGCCCTGGCGGCGACCCGGCAGGACGCCTCGTTACGGGTGGAGTGGTCCAGCTCCAGACGGTGGAAACCGGCCTCCCCCAGCGCCCATTCGCTCACGGCGGTGAGCGCGCCGGACGCGACACCGGTACGGCGTGCGGCCGGGAGGACCCAGTACGCGCATTCGGCGACGCCGTCCTCGAGGTTCATCCCGCGCAACGCGATGCGGCCGAGCACCTCTTTGCCGTCGCGGGTCACCGCCCAGTTGGCGGCCTTCTCCTCTGTCCAGTCCTGGCGGTAGCCGGCGAACCACTCACGGGCCTGCTCCTCGGATGCGGGGCTCCGTGTGTGCCAGCGCCGGATCTCGGGATCCCGATAGGCGTCGAGGAAGACCGGGGCGTCGGCGGTGTCCCACGGCCGCAGCACCAGGCCCGGGGCGCGGAGCACGGGATGCGGAGCGGCGACGAGAGAACCGGCGGGGATGGCGGACTGCGTGGACAGCACGTGGGTCATGGCCCCATGGTGCCCGCCGTCGTTCCCCGCGCGCTCCTCCCGTCGCCCCGGCCGGCTCGGACCGGATCACAGAGACCGGATCGGACCGGATCAGACCGGATTCCGCTCGACGGGGATCCAGAGTTCCGCGTCCGCCTCCGACGCGTCCGGCGACAGCCGGGAGGAGCGCGCGCGGCTCGTCGACGTCGGCCGGATGCTGAGCGAGCACTGGGGCATGACCGTCACGGTCGAGTCGGAGGACGAGTGCGCCCTGCGCCTGTCGCTCGCGGGTCACGCCCTGCGCCCGCGAGCACGACGGACGGACCCGACTACGAGGGCTCCAGGAGGCCCGTGTCCACCGGGGATACGGGCGGTGCGGTGCTCAGGGGCAGGAGCTCGGGGCGCTTCGCGGTGCGGCCGTCGCCGGAGGACCTGCCGCGCAGACGTCGTCCGAGCCAGGGGCCGAGGAACCCGGCCGCCCAGCGCAGTTCGGCCCGTGCGGCCTGCAGACCCGAGGGAACGGCCTGCGGCGGTAGTGGGAGCGCCCAGCTGTCGTCGCTCCCGGGCAGGCCGATGGCCCGGGCGACGGCTGCGGCGATCCGCTCGTGGCCGAGCGGGCTCGCGTGCAGCCGGTCCTCGCTCCACAGCCGCGGGTCGGTGGCGACGGGCTGCGGTGCGATGTCGACGACCGTGACGCCGTGCCGGGCCGCCGCCGCGCGGATGCGGGCGTTCATGTCGAAGACGCGGGACCTGACCGGCCGGGCGATCGGCGCGATCTTCCCGACGTCGGGAAAGGTCATCGTCACCACATGGGCCCCGGCTGCCGTGAGCGCGGCGAACATCTCCTCCAGGTGCCCCGCCACCTCCTCGGCGTCGAAACCGGGCCTGAGCAGGTCGTTGACCCCGGCGAGCACGGTGGCGAGGTCGGGGCGCAGGGCCAGCGCGGGACCCAGCTGTTCCGCGCGGACCTGGCCGGCGACACGTCCCCGTACAGCCAGATTGGCGTACTGGAGACCGGGGTTGGCGGCCGCGACGCGCGCGGCGAAGAGGTCCGCCCAGCCCCGCAGGCCGGTGGCGTCGTCGCCGTCGCCGACCCCTTCGGTCTGGCTGTCGCCCAGTGCGACGTAACGCAGGTACTCACCGCTCGGCACGGGTCGTCCGCCTCTCTCTCAGTACGTTGGCGATCCGCAGGCACCAGTCCCGGTGCCCCTCCTCGAAGGCGAGGCCGCGCAGGCACGTCAGGTACGGGCCGACCCGCTCGCCCGTACGCAGGTACTCCTCCTCGTCCAGGTCGCCGCGGAACTGCCGCAGCAGATTGCCGAGGAGCTCGATCTTCGCTTCGGCAGCGGACGCCCGCTCCTGGAGCTGTTCGATCACCGGCTCGGTGCCGATGCGGTCGGCGGCCTGGACCTTGACGAGCAGGTCGTCGCGGATGAACGACGGCTTCGACACGTCCGCGGCGAACCGCTCCAGCTCGGCGCGGCCCGCTTCGGTGACGTGGAAGAGGCGTTTGTTGGGCCGGGTCTCCTGGATCACCTGCCGGCCGGCGACCAGCCCGTCCTTCTCCAGCCTGGCCAGCTCCATGTACAGCTGCTGGGGCAGGGCGTGCCAGAAGTTCGCGACGCCGATGTCGAACGCCTTCGCCAACTGGTATCCGCTGTACTCACCGTCCAGCAGTGCTGCCAGCACGGCATGCCGCAGGGCCATCGAAGCGCTCCTTCTCCCGTTTCTGTTCCACCCTCCATCCTACTCAAAAAATTGTCTAGTCATACCTTTGAGCACAACCGGGGAAATCGCGTGGAGGCGTACGGCGCCGAACGCGAGGATGACGGGATGAGCACAGACACAACTCCCGTAGAGGCCCTGCTTGTCGTCGATGTCCAGTCGGCCTCCACCACCGGTACCGGAGCCCTGCCGGACGCCGCCGGACTCCTGGACCGGACGACGGACCTGATCGCACGGGCGCGGCGGGCCGGGGCACTCGTCGTCCATCTGCAGAACGACGGGCAGCCGGGCGCGGGCGACGAGCCCCACACACCCGGCTGGGAGCTCCACCTCCCCGTCGAGACCGGCCCCATGGAGACCGTGGTCCGCAAGACCCACGACGACGGGTTCAGGGAGACGGCACTGGGCGGCCTGCTGACCGGCGCGGGCGTGCGATCGCTCGCCGTCTGCGGGCTGATGTCCGAGATGTGCGTCCAGGCGACGGCCCGTACCGCCCTGGCGCTCGGCTACCGGGTCATCCTTCCGCACGACGCCCACGCCACACACGACATCCCGGCGGCCCCCGGAATCAGCGGGGTGATCCCGGCCGCCGTGGTCTCACGGGTTGCCGCGTGGGCGATCAGCGGGGATGCCGACGTCACGACGCAGGCCTCGGACGTCGGCTTCACGGCACCGTCCCGACCCAACTCCCATGCGGGCGCTTGACGGTGCGGGTTCCCCCGACGCACGAGAGCAACGAACGAAAACTTTCGAAGCGTTGACCGAAATCTGTCGGAGAGCTAGCCTGCCGCCTGAATCCCTGGGCGCAAGTGAGGACGCCGTCCATGTACGTGGACCGAACTCCCCGCCTGCCCCTCCTTCTTCATGCCCTGCTTCCCCCACCCGCCCAGAGGGAGCACCACCGTGAACCGAAGATCATCGATCCTCAGTCTGCTCGCCACCGCAGCGCTCGCCGCCACCGTCGCCACCCCCGCGATCGGAGCGGGGGAAGGCGGCCACGGGCCGGGCAGCTCCCCCGGGCCGACGGAACGGAACGCCCGCTGGGTGAGCACCTGGACGTCCATGCCGCAGCTGACGGAGCCGGGCAACATGCCTCCTGCGCCGTTCACCCAGGAGGGCTCCGTGCTGACGGATGCCACCCTGCGGCAGACCGTCCACGTCTCGGCCGGAGGCGAGCACATCCGGCTGCGCTTCTCCAACGCGTTCGGCGGCGCGGTGCTGCCGATCACCAAGGTGACCGTGGCCCTGCCGCGCGACGGCAAGGCCGGAACCAGTGCGGTCCAGCCGGGCACCACACACGAGGTGACCTTCCAGGGTCGCTCCTCGGTCTCGGTGCCCGCCGGTGCCCAGGCGGTCTCCGACCCGCTGGACTTCCGGCTCGAGCCGGGCTCCAACCTCACCGCGACGGCCTATCTGGCCGACGGTCAGGCCTCCACCGCGATCACCTCGCACCCCGGCTCCCGTACGACCTCCTACCTGCAGTCCGGGAACCACGTAGGCGACACGGACCTCACCGGGGCGACGCCCACCGACCACTGGTACTTCCTCAGCGGCATCGAGGTCTGGTCCAGGAACACCACCTCGGCCGCCGTCATTCTCGGAGACTCCCTGACCGACGGCCGGGGCTCCACCACCAACAAGAACGACCGCTGGCCCGACCTCCTGCACAAGCGCCTCGCGTCCGGCCCCGCCACCGCGAAAGCCGCGATCGTCAACCAGGCGGCCGGCGGCAACAGGCTGCTCAACGACGGCCTCGGCCCCAACGGCCTGGCCCGCCTGGACCGCGACGTCCTGGCACAGAGCGGCGTCGACTGGCTGCTCGTCTTCGAGGGCGTCAACGACATCGGCACGGCCGCGGCGACACCGGCCGCGCAGAAGCAGGTCGCGGCCGACGTCATGGCCGCGTACGAGCAGATCATCACCCGGGCCCACACCCAGGGCATCCGCGTGTACGGGGCGACACTCACCCCCATCGGCGCCAACACCGGGTACGACGACCCCGACGGCTACCGCGAGGAGGCACGACAGACCGTCAACACCTGGATCCGCACCAGCGGCCGCTTCGACAGCGTGCTCGACTTCGACCGGGCCGTGCGCGACCCGCTCGCCCCCACCCGGCTCCAGGCGTCGTTCGACACCGGCGACCACCTCCACCTCAACCCCGCGGGCTACCGGGCGCTGGCCGACGCGATCCCGGCCCGGCTGTTCCAACAGGCTCCGCTCCCCCGGGGCTTCGGCTACAACTGACCAACTGCCTAGGGTCGGGGGCATGACCGATCACTCCCACCTGGCCGCCGTCCGGGACTCGTACGACACCGTCGCCGCCACCTACGCCGTACGGGTCCCGCGGCCCGCCGAACTCGACCCTCTGAACCGGGCGATGCTGGCCGCCTTCGCCGAACTGGTGCGGGCCGGGGGAAACGGCCGGGTCGCGGACCTCGGCTGCGGCCCCGGCCTGGTGACGGCGCACCTGGCCTCACTGGGCCTGGACGCGTTCGGCATCGACCTCTCCCCCTCGATGGTCGGGATCGCCCGGGAGGGCAACCCCGGACTGCGGTTCACCGAGGGCTCGATGACCGCTCTGCCCGTCGCGGACGACGAACTGGGCGGCATCCTGGCCTGGTACTCCACGCACCACACCCCACCGGAGCAACTGCCGGGTGTCTTCGCCGAGTTCCACCGCACCCTGGCACCCGGCGGACATGTACTCCTCGGCGGTTACATCGGCGAGGACGAACACCTGAGCCCCGCCGAGGCGTACGGCCACCCGGTGTCCTTCCGCTCCTACTTCCTGCCGCTGGACCGCCTCGCGGAGCTGCTGCGCGGGGCGGGTCTCGTCGTCGCGGCGCGCCTGGAACAGGCACCCGTCGGGCGTGCGAAACGACCCGATGTCTGCATCGTGGCCCGGAAGCCGGTGAGCCGGTAGGCCGTGGGACCCGGGTCCCCGCACCTCGGTACACCGGGCACGGGGACCTGCGCCGCGGTGCGCCACTGCGCCGATCGCGGCATCCTCCCAGCGGCGGTAAATTGTCGACATCAGCGCCTCCGGGCCCGTGCGTGCCGGGCGCGGCCCGGCAGTCGCGCGGCCCGGCCGACGTGCCGCGCAGCCGATCCGGTGGGCGCACACAGTCCGTACCGACTCGTTCGAGAGGACCCGTCATGCCGTTCATCACCACGCAGGACCGTACGCCGATCTTCTACAAGGACTGGGGAACGGGACAGCCCGTCGTATTCAGTCACGGCTGGCCCCTGAACGCCGACGCGTGGGATCCGCAGGCCCGGCTGATGGCGGAGAACGGCTTCCGCGCGATCGCCCACGACCGGCGCGGGCACGGCCGTTCCGGACAGCCCTGGAACGGCAACGACCTCGACACGTACGCCGACGACCTGGCGGCGCTGATCGAGGAGCTCGACCTGCGCGACATCATCCTGGTCGGCCACTCCACGGGTGGCGGCGAGGTGACGCGCTACATCGGCCGCCACGGCACGGGGCGGGTCGCCAAGGCCGTGCTGCTCGGTGCGATCCCGCCGTTGATGCTCAAGACGGAGGCGAACCCGGAAGGGCTGCCACGCGACGTGTTCGACGGCATCCGCAAGGGCGTCGCGACCGACCGCTCCCAGTTCTACCAGGAGCTCAGCGCGGCCTTCTACGGCGCCAACCGCCCCGGCGCGGACGTCTCCCAGGGCACCCGCGACGCGTTCTGGCTGTGGTCGCTGCAGGTCGGGATCAAGGGCGCGTACGACTGCGTCAAGGCATTCTCCGAGACGGACCTCACCGAGGACCTCAAGGCGTTCGACATCCCCACCCTCATCGCCCACGGCAGCGACGACCAGATCGTCCCCATCGTGGCCTCGGCTGAGAAGTCCTCCAAGATCGTCAAGCACGCCACGCTCAAGGTGTACGAGGGAGCGCCGCACGGCCTGTCGATGGTCGCCCCGTTCAAGGACGTCTTCGACGCGGACCTGCTGGCCTTCGCCCGCGCCTGAGCGGGCCACCCGCGCCATCCCGCCCGGCGGCGGGGCAGCCCCGCCGCCGGGCCGGCCGCGCCGGTCAGGCCGTCGCGAGCCAGTCGCGGTAGTGGGTGGGCGCGATGAGCACGTCGCCCTTGGCGATGATGGCGTCGCCCGGTACGGCCGCGAACATTCCGGCGCTGGCGTCCGTGACGACGGTGCGCGTGTCGCCGCGGGCGGCCAGCGTGATCCTGCCGAGCTCGTCCAACGGAAAGACGTCGGGGCCGGCGACGTTGCGGGTGCCGCCGAGAGGGCTGTCGACGGTGACGTCGGCCACCGCCCGGGCGACATCGGCCGCGGCCATGGGCTGCAGCGGAGTGGACGGCAGGCGGACGGTCTCCCCGTCGTCGGTCCAGGACAGCACAGCGTCCATGAACTCGAAGAACTGCGTGGCCCGGACGATCGAGTACGGGACGGGCCCGGACTTGAGCACGTCCTCCTGGAGGACCTTGGCCCGGTAGTAGTCGAGTCCGGGCACCTGGTCCGCGCCGACGATGGACAGCACCACCGCGTGGCCGACCCCCGCCCGCTCGGCTTCCGCGAGGAGGTTGTCCATCGTGATCCGGAAGAAGTCGAGGGAGACGTCGTCGAAGGTGGGCGAGTTCGTCAGGTTGACGACGGCATCGGCCCCTTCGAGCGCCTGGGGCAGTCCCTGGCCGGTGAGGAGGTCGACACCGGTGGACAGCGAGTGCGGTACCGCGTCATGTCCGGCCGCGTTCAGGAACTTCACCACCTGTGAGCCGATGAGTCCCGTTCCGCCGATCACTGCGACCTTCATGTCTTGTCTCCCGGAGAGTGAACCCTGGATCCGATATGCCGGATTTGCCGCGACTTTCCCACTCTACTCAGACGGCCGGGAAAGCGGCCGGGAAAGTACCGCCGCGGGCTGAGAAGGTGGATCCATGGCCACTCTGCCCCGGATTGCCCCGATGCTCGCCACGCCCGGCACCCTGCCGCCCCCGGCCGCCGACGACCAATGGGCGTTCGAGGTGAAGCAGGACGGCCAGCGGGCCGTCGTCTATCTGCCGGGAGACGGCACCGTGGAACTGCTGGCCCGCTCCGGTGCCGACATCACGGCCGCCTACCCGGAACTCGCGGCGCTCGGCCCCGCGCTCGACGGCGTACCGGCCGTGCTGGACGGCGAGATCGTCGCACTGGACAGCCAGGGGCGCAGCGACTTCGAACGCCTGCAGTCCCGCATGGGACTCGCCGGGTCGCCCGCCCGAGCCGCCCGCATGGCCGAGCGGGTCCCCGCCCACCTCGTCCTGTTCGACGCCCTGTTCCTCCGCGGCACCAGCCTCCTCCCGCTGCCCTACACGGAACGCCGCACGGCCCTGGAGGGGCTGGGACTCGGCGGGGCGCACTGGTCGACACCCGCGGTCGTCGTCGGGCACGGCGAGGAAGCCCTCGGGATGACCCGGGAAGCCGGACTGGAGGGCCTGATCGCCAAGCGGCTCTCCTCCGCGTACGAGCCGGGGGTCCGCTCCCGCACCTGGATCAAGATCCGCCACGTACACACCGTGGATGTCGTCGTCGGCGGCTGGGTGCCCGGTCGCGGCCGGCTGGACGGGCTGCCCGGAGCGCTCCTGGTCGGCGAACGGCACGAGGGCGGGCTGCTGCGCTACGCGGGCAACGTCGGGACGGGGTGGAGCGACGCGGAGCGGACCACCCTCGGCGAGCTGCTCCGGGTCGCCGAGATCGACACCTGCCCGTTCGACGAGGTGCCTCCGATCGCGGGTGCGCGATGGGTGCTGCCGCGGCTCGTCGGCGAGGTGCGGTACGCGACCCGGACCAGGGCGGGGCGGCTGCGCCAGCCCTCCTGGCACCGGCTGCGACCCGACCTCGCCCCGGACGACCTCGGGTGAGGCAACGCCCCGGACTCAGGACGCCGTCCGCTTCCTGGCAGCCGCCTTCCGCGCCGGTTTCCCGGCTGTCTTCCCCGTCTTCCCGGCTGTCGTCTTCCCGGCCGCCGCACTCCTGGCCGTCGTCTTCTTGGCCGTCGTCTTCTTCGCGGCCGTCTTCTTCGCAGCCCGCTTCCGGGTGCCGGACGTCATCTCGTGCACGGTCGCGTGCTCGCCCTCCGCCCCGGTGGCCTCGCCGCGCGTCTCCTTCGCCGCCTTCACCGAGGCGTTCAGCGCGGCCATCAGGTCCATGACCTTCCCCGACTCCTCCTCCTCCTCGCCCCCGCGCGGCTCCGGCAGCTCCTTGCCCTCCGACTTGGCCGCGATCAGCTCCTCCAGAGCGTCCCGGTAGCGGTCCCGGAAGCCGGAGATGTCATCGAGGGCCATCGTGTCGGTGAGCTGGACGGCCCGCTCGATCTCGTCCTCGTCCAGCTCGACATCGCCGGGCGCCAGGGACTCGGGGCTGCGGATCTCGTCCGGCCACCGCATGGAGTGCAGCACGATGGCGTTGTCCCGCACCCGCAGCAGACCCAGACGCTCGCGGTTGTGCCAGGCGAACTTGGCGACGGCGACCTTGTCACTGCGCTCCAGCGCCTTGCGCAGCAAGGTGTACGGCTTCGCCGCGACCTGGCCGTCGGTCGCGAGGTAGTAGCTGTCGCTGATCCGTACCGGATCGACCTGGTCCGCGTCGACGAACGCCACGATCTCGATCGCCTTCGCCGTCGGCAACGGCATCCGGTCGAGCTCCTCGTCCGTGACGGGCACGGTCCGGTCCTTGGCGATCTCGTACCCCTTGCCGATCTCGTCCTGGGAGAGGACCTCACCGTCGAGCTCGCACACCTTGCGGGTCCGGATACGGCCCATGTCCTCGAGGTGGTACTGGTGGAAGGAGATCGAGTGGTTCTCGGTGGCGGACACCACCTTGATCGGGATGGTGACCAGCCCGAAGCTGATCGCTCCGGTCCACAGGGGCCGCGGCATCCAGTACCTCCAGACCCCCCTGGTGGCTGGGCTGTGCAGATCCCACATCGAGTGGCCGCATCCCGGGCCGAGCGGCCACGCATCCGGACGGGCAGGCCGGGAGGGTCAGCGGTACGCGTGTCACCCGGCCTCGCCCCTTCACCGCACCCCCTCACCGTAGGACGCTCGGCGCGTGGCCGCTCGTCGCGGCCACCCTTTGCGCGACCCCGGCCGCCCTCTGCGCGACCCCGGCCGCGGATGACGGCTGCGGGCAGTGGCGGCCGACCTGGTGCCGCACGCGTGTCGGTGCCATGTCGGTGATCCGGCCCCGCGCCACACTGGCTCTCGGCTCCGTGCTTTGGGACAGGAAGAGCGGGACGTCATGAGTGGTGGCAGCAACTGGACCGGAGCCGCGATCGCGGCCGTCACCGCCGGCTACGCGCTGTTCTCGCGCCGCCTGAGCTCGACGCCGGTATCGGCTCCCATGGTGTTCACCGGCTTCGGTGTGCTCATCGGCCCGATCGGACTGGACGTTCTCGACCTGGGACACGACGCGGGCCCCGTGATGCTGCTGGCCGAGGCCGCCCTGGCCCTCCTGCTGTTCACCGACGCGATGACGGTACGCCGACGGGCCCTTCGCGCGGGCCGCTTCCTGCCCCTGCGTCTGCTGGCCATCGGCCTGCCCCTGTGCATCGCAGCGGGGTGGCTGCTGGCGTGGCCCCTGTTTCCCGGCCTGACCATGTGGGAGTTCGCGTTGCTGGGCGCCGTGCTCGCCCCCACCGACGCGGCGCTCGGCAAGACCGCCGGCTCCAGTCCCCGTGTTCCGGCCCTCGTTCGCCAGGGACTCAACGTCGAGAGCGGCCTGAACGACGGTCTGGCGCTGCCGTTCTTCCTGCTGTTCCTTGCCGCGCTCCCGGGCACGCTCGCCTCCGAGGAAGGCGCGGGCGGAGTGTTCTGGCGGTCGGTGGTCATCAGCACCCTGGTGGGTCTGGCCCTCGGCTGGGCCGGAGGAAGACTGCTGGCCCTCGCACGGGCCAGGGACTGGGCGACAGGCGAATGGCAGCAGGTGGCCGTCCTGGCAGTGGCCTTCTGCGCGTACAGCGTGGCAGCCGGCATCGACGGAAGCGGGTTCATCGCCACCTGGATGGGCGGGTTCGCGTTCGGTACGGCACTGCGCACGGGCAGGCCGGCGGCAGAGGACCGGACCGAGAAGCGGCCGTCCGACCTGGCCGAGTACGTGGGCGGGCTGCTGGGGACCATGAGCTTTCTGGCCTTCGGGGCGGTCCTGCTCGGTCCGGCGCTGGAGCACCTGAACTGGCGCGTCATCACGTACGCGGTCCTCAGCCTGACGGTCGTCAGAATGCTTCCGGTGACCCTCGCGCTGATCGGCACCGGTATGCGGGTGCCCACGCTCGCCTACATCGGCTGGTTCGGCCCCCGCGGCCTGGCTTCCGTGGTCTTCGGACTTCTCCTGGTCGAGGACCGTGTGCCCGGAATCGAACTCCTGGGACAGGTCATCGCGGTCACCATCGGCCTCAGCATCCTGCTGCACGGCATGTCGGCGCCGTACTTCGCCGACCTCTACGGCGACTGGTACGACACGGCCGTGGCCGCCGACCCCGACCTCCGTGAGGCCCGGGGCACACCCGAAGCCTCCACCGCACCGCACTCCGGCTCACGACGCCTGCGCTGAACCGGGCAGGACCGAAGCCTGCGGTGAGGAAGGGCGAGCATCCGGGCACCCGGGATCCCGCACAGGCACGGCCCGCCGGGGACATGCGTCGGCGACGTGGGCCGGGAGGCGGACCGGAGCGCCTGGAAGGGAGAACCGGCCCGAGAGGGCCGAGGCGCGACCCGGGCCACCGCCCGTACCTCCGATCCTCGCGCCGGTACCCCTGGACCGCATGTGGATCACCGCAGGTACGTCACGCCCGCGGCAGGTCCAGCTGCTCCCAGGCACCGTGCGCACTCCTCCACCGGCCGGGCGCCGGGAAACGAGGCGGTGAGGCGCCACGCGACAGGCCCCTCCACACATCCTCCATCCTTTCATCACAATTCCGCTTCCTTTCGCCGAAGCTCTCCTCCCGGCTCCCCACCGCTGCGAGCATCGCCGCCTCACCTGCACAGAGAAACTGCGCACATGCCTTGGGGGGCACATGACTTCGAGAGTGAAGAGCGGTCCGGTCCGGATCTCCGCAGGGATCGCCGTCCTGGCGATGGCCCTGGCGGGGTGCGGCGGAAGCGGCAGTGACGCGAAGACGGTGGCCAACTCGTCCCGGGCGGCCTCCGGCGAGCGGACGCTCGCCCTCGTGGACGACGTGGCGAGCGCGGACGCCGGCACGGAGATCGTGATCGAGGCGCTCGCCAACGATGCCGTGACCCTGGAGGACGGCAGGGACGCACCGCTCCTCGGCACCTACGACACGGCCGAGTTCACCTTGTCCGTCGAGAGCCCGACCCCGCACGGGACCGTCACCGTCCAGGGGACCTCGCTCGTTTACACGGCCGCGGCCGATTACGGCGGCGAGGACAAGTTCACCTACCAGGTCCTGGTCAACGGGAAGGCGGCACCCAGCGACAAGGCCGTCGTACGGATCACCGTGGCCGAGCCCGCCCCGACCCCGTCCCCGACGCCCACGCCCACACCCACACCGAAGCCGAAGGTGAAGGTCTCCACCGAGCCCTCGGTGTACTACAGCAACTGCGACGCGGTACGGACGGCCGGGGCCGCACCCGTCCGGCGTGGGGACCCGGGCTACGCGGCCCATCTGGACCGTGACAACGACGGGGTCGGCTGCGAGCCGTACGGGGCCGCGACCGGCGGAGGATCCTCCAGCGGCGGTTCGACGGACGGCGGTTCCTCCGGCGGCGGCGGCACCTACTACGCCAACTGCTCCGCCGTGCGCGCCGCAGGGGCCGCACCCATCCGCCGCGGGGACCCCGGCTACGGCTCCCACCTCGACCGGGACGGCGACGGCGTCGCCTGCGAGTAGACGGTGTCACCGGGCTGAGCCGGCTCGGCCGCCGGGCGGTCACCCAGGTGTGCGAGACGGGCGACGTGTCGGTCCTGGGGACCGGCCGTGCCGGGTCAGCGGTAGTCGTCCGGGTGGCCCTGCATCCAGGTGTTGATGCGGTCGCGAGTGCCGATCAGCTGGGTGCGGTGCTTCTCCAGGTTGGCCGTGGAGGTGTCGTTCTTCAGCTCCGTGCGCAGGGTGCCCATCCAGGCCAAGGGCTCCTTGAAGTGGCCCGGACCCTTCGCGTCCGCCTTCATGGCCGCGTCCAGACCGGCCAGTTCCTCGTTGACCCTGCCCAGGAAGTAGGCACAGTCACCGGCGCCCGGGGTGCAGGTCTCGTTCAGGGTCGCCTGCAGGCCGGCGAAAGCGTCGCGGACCAGCTCGGGGCTGTTCGGACCCGCGTCGGCATCCCCCTCCGGACTCGCCGGGGGGAACGCCTCCCCCTCCGCTTCAACACCGTCGGCCGTCGCGCTCGCCGTCACGCTCACATCCGGCGCCGCCTGCGGAACGTCACCGCCCGGCCCGCTCGTGGTGGTCGCCTCTGAGCAGCCGACCAGGACCGCTCCCAGGATCACGGCCGGTACGGCGGCACGCAGAGCACTGCGGATGAACATGAGGCCCCCCTCGTCATTTGGCCCAGACCTTACTGCCTGGGGCCGGCCGGCCGACGACCGGTCAGCCCGCGACCAGGTTCTGGAGCGCGGGGGCGTACAGGTCCGCGAGGTGTTCCGGGGTGGCGCGGGAACCGGCGCCCTCGCGGTGAAGGCTGAGCGTGGCGCCCAGGCCGATCAGGTGGCCGGCGATCAGCTCGGCGCGCAGGGCACGTTCGCGGCCGGGAAGACGGGCCGTCAGGCGCCCGGTGACCTGCTCGTGGAAGCGGGTGCGCAGCAGGGAGCGCTCGTCCTGGTTGCCCAGGGAGAAGACGACACGCAGCAGGGGGTCGCTCTGGTGCGCCCTGCGACTGCGTACGAGCGTCAGCACCATGTGGCGGCCGAGCCCGTCGAGCGGGGCGTCGAAGAGCTCCTCGGCTGCCGGGCCGAAGTCCGCGACGGTGTTGAAGAGTTCTTCCTTGCGGCCGAAGTGCTTCACCACGAGGGACGCGCTCACACCGGCATCGGCCGCGATGCCCCGGATGGTCACCTCCGCGTACGGACGCTGCGTGAACGCCCTGCGCGCGGCACGCAGAATCGCGTCCTTGCCCGTGGGCTCAGCCGTTGCGGATGGTGCGGGTGTCGCTGCGGTGACTCGGGCGGTCATGCGCCCTCCTGGATCGGCATCGCCCGCGTACGGCGTCTGCTCCTGCGGCTCCCTTTGACCGTACCCGCATCCGCCCGCCCGCCCGGCAGGCACAGCGTCACCGCCAGGGCCAGCAGTGCGGCAGCCGCAGCGATCAGGAAGACCAGCTGGTAGGCCTGGAGTGTCGGGGCCGTGCGGCCACCGGCCAGGAAGGTCATGTGGGCGAGCACCGCCGCCACCGTGGCACTGCAGAACGCCTGGCCGATCGACCGCATGAGGGTGTTCAGACCGTTGGCTGCGCCCGTCTCGCCGACCGGGACCCCGCGCATGACCAGCGCGGGCAGTGCGGAGTACGCGATGGCGGTGCCCGCGGAGACGACCGTCGCGCCCGCGATGATCAGCCACAGGCTGTGGCTGGTGAAGTACCGCACGACATAGCCCACGGCGATGATCCCGGCGGCCAGGGCGAGGCTGGTCTTCGGGCCGCGACCGGCGGAGATCCGTGCCGATACGGGCGAGAGCGCCACCATCGCCAGGCCGCCGGGCAGCAGGCACAGGCCGCTGACGACGAGCGAGGCGCCGAGCCCGTAGCCGGTGGCCTCGGGCTCCTGCACCATCTGGGCGGTGACCAGGGAGTTCGCGTAGAAGGCGAAGCCGATCAGCAGGGCGGCGACGTTCGTGAGGAGCACCGCGGGACGGGCCGAGACCCGCAGGTCGACCATGGGGGTGGGCACGCGGAGCTCGTACGCGCCCCAGAGCAGCGCGACGATCACGGCGACGGCGAGCAGCCCGAGGGTGCGCGCCGACGTCCAGCCCCAGTCGCCGCCCTGGGTGACCGCGAGCAGCAGGCAGACCAGCGCCGCAGCCAGGCCGAGCGCACCGATCGCGTCGAAGCGGCCACGGGAGCGGAGCGAGGACTCCGGCACGAAGCGGAGCACCAGGACGATGTCCAGGACGCCGATGGCCCCGGAGACCCAGAACATCGTGTGCCAGTCGAAGTTCTCGATGACGAGCGCCGCGACCGGGAGGCCGACGGCCGCCCCGATGCCGAGCGTCGAGCTCATCAGGGCGACCGCGGACAGCACGCGCTCGGGCGGCAGTTCGTCCCGCAGGATGCTGATGCCCAGGGGTACGACGGCGATCGCCGCTCCCTGGAGGGCACGGCCGGTGATCAGCACGCCGATGTGGGAGCTGACGGCGCACAGCACCGAGCCGACGACGAGGACACCGAGGGACGCGAGGAGCACGCGCCGCTTTCCGTACATGTCGCCGACCCGGCCGAGGACGGGGGTGAACACCGCACCGGTGAGGAGGGTGACGGTGACCAGCCAGCTGGCGGCGGCGGGGGTGGCCCCGGTGAGGGCCGGGATGTGCGGGAGGAGCGGGACGACGATCGTCTGCATGACAGCGACCACGACGCCGCAGAAGGCCAGCACGCCTACGGCGAAGCGGGGGTGGTCCGGGGCGGTGGCCGGGTCGGTCATGTGGTCTCCGTACGCAGGGGGGTGCACAAGCGTTCACCTTCAGGGTAAACGCTTGTGCACCCCCTGGGTGCCACTGGAGTTCGAAGCAGCGCGTTAGCCTCGGAGCCTCGACCTGTACGAAGGAAGCGAAGGTGGCTGCGATGGCGAAGGTCCCGGCGGCGGCAGTGGCGGCGAGCGGACTCCTCGGGGGGTACGGGGTCGCCCGGTGGACCGGGAAGCGGCCGCTCGGCGGTGTCGCGCTCGCCGCCGCCGGCTCCCTCGCCGCGTACGAGTGGAACCGGCAGGCCGGGGCCCGCGCGGCCGTCGGGCTGACCGCCGCCTACGTCGCCGCGTTCGCCGGATCGCACCCGCTCGCCAAGAAGATCGGCGCCTGGCCCGCCGTGTTCGCCGTCGCGGGCGGAGTCGCCGCGGCCTCGTGGGCGGTCACACGGCGCAGCGCCTGAAAAAAGGTGCACCGGGCGATGAACACCGGCGGCACGGGGCGCGTACTGAACGGCAACTCCCCCGCGTGACCCGGGGGTGCTCCCGTACGACAGGACGGGAGCACCCCCGGAGCCTTCCCTCCACAACACCGCGCCCGCCACGGCTCACGCCGACGCCCTTAGGGCGCCCGGTGCCGTCGAGCGCCGTCAGCCGCCCAGTGCGCGGGAGACCGAATAGATCACCAGCCCGGCCAGCGCACCCACCACCGTGCCGTTGATCCGGATGAACTGCAGGTCGCGGCCGATGTGCGCCTCGATCTTCTTCGAGGTCTGGTCCGCGTCCCAGCCGGCGACGGTATCGCTGATCAGCGACGTGATCTCCGTGCGGTACGTCGTGACGACGTACACCGCCGCGTCCTCCAGCCAGCCCTCCAGCTTGGCCTGCAGCCGCCCGTCCGTCGCCAGCCTGGCGCCCAGCGACATCAGCGAGGCCCTGGCACGCAGCCGCAGCTCGCTCCGCTCGTCCTCCGCCGCCGCGATGATCATCGTGCGTACCGAGGACCAGGCCGACGCGATGACGTCCTGCACCTCGCCGCGCCCCAGGATCTCCGACTTCAGCCGCTCCACACGCGCCCGGGTGTCCGAGTCCGTCTGGAGGTCGGCGGCGAAGTCCGTCAGGAACGTGTCGATCGAGCCGCGCGCCGGATGCCCCGGCATGTCCCGCATCTCCGTGACGAAGCGCAGCAGTTCCTTGTAGACCCGCTCACCCACCCGCTTGTCGACGAACCGCGGCGTCCAGCCCGGAGCCCCGCCCTGCACCGCGTCCATCACGGACTCGCCGTGCTCGACCAGCCAGTCGTGGGCCCTCACACAGACGAGGTCGACGACCCTGCGGTGCCCGCCGTCGGCGACGACCTTCTCCAGCATCTTGCCGATGCCGGGGCCGACCTCCGCCGCATCCGCCCGCCGGGTGATCGCCTCGCCGACGACCGCCTGCACGTCCGCGTCCCGAAGCACCGTCAACGCACCGCGCAGCGCGGTCGCGAGCTCCGCGGTCACCCGGTCCGCGTGATCCGGCTCGGCCAGCCACGCCCCGAGCCGCGCACCGACGCCCAGAGCGTGAATTCGGTCACGAACGACGTCTCCGGAGAGAAAATTCTCGCCCACGAAGGAACCGAGTGATGCCCCGAGCTGGTCCTTCTTGGTGGGGATGATGGCCGTGTGGGGGATGGGGAGTCCGAGCGGGCGGCGGAAGAGCGCCGTGACCGCGAACCAGTCCGCCAGCGCACCCACCATGCCCGCTTCGGCAGCCGCTGCGACGTAGCCCGGCCAGCCACCCACACCCTCGTTCTCCGCCCAGGTGGCGAGGACGTAGACGAGCGCGACGAGCAGGAGCAGACCCGTGGCGGTGGTCTTCATACGGCGCACTCCGCGCTGTTTCTCCTCGTCCGCAGCGGTGTACGAGAAACCGGCCAGCGGCGCAGCGGCCCGCCGGGCACCCGGGCCGCCCGCCCCGTCCGGACCGGCGCCGGCCCCGGTGCCGGCTGCCGCTGTCCCGGTCCCGCGCATCAGCCCCGGCCGCCCGGACGCGGGACCGTTCGGCCCCGGTCCCGCCCCGGAGTCCGGGCCGGACCCCGCTCCCTGTCCCGCGTCGTGTTCCATCCGCTCCACCCGTCCGCGTACGCGTCACCCAGTGCCGTACGCATTGTCCCTACCTCACCTACTCCCGGGCCGCACGTCGAGTTCCCCGCGGCCTGTCGCATCATGAGACCGACCCGATCATCACGAGGAGAATCACCGCACATGCCCAGGCGCCAGGGGTATGCCCTGCTCATCGCCCTCACAGCAGGCACCGCCGCGCTCGCCGCCGCACTCGCGTTCGGTACGACACTGATCGCCGGGGAACGCGGGGCGCCGCTCCCCGGGCCCGAGGCGCACGCGGCCGCACGCAATCCCGCCGCGCCGGCCCACTCCACCGGCACCTGGGTCGCCACCTGGACCGGAGCACCCGTCAGCGGCGAACCGGACACGGAACAGGGCCTCCCCGGACGCACCATCCGCAACACCGTGCACACCAGCGTCGGCGGCGACGCCGCCCGCATCACCCTCTCCAACCTCTTCGGCACGGCCCCGCTCGTCATCGACGAAGCCACCGTCAACACCCGGCCGGTGACCTTCCGCGGCCTGCCCGTCGTCACCGTCGCCGCAGGCCGGCAGATCATCAGTGACCCCGTGGTCGTGCCCGTCGCACCCGACACCGATCTCGTCGTCACCCTGCGCACCCCGTACCGGAGCGGCCCCGTCACCTCCCACGCCCACGCCCTGCAGACGTCGTACCTGGCCGACGACCGCGGCACCTGGCGGACCGACCGGTGGCGCTACCTCACCGCGGTGGACGTCCGCAACGAGACCTCACCGGGCACGATCGTCGTCATCGGCGACTCCCTCACCGCGGGCAGCGGCTCCACCGCCGACGCCAACAACCGCTGGCCGGACGTACTCTCCGACCGGCTGGAGCACCGCTACGGGATCGCCAACCAGGGCATCGCGGGCAACCGCCTGCTGCGCGACAGCGCCCCCGAGAGGAACGGCCGGGGCGGCATCGGCGCAACCCACCGCTTCGAGCGTGACGTACTGTCCGTCGCCGGAGCCAGGACCGTGATCATCGCCCTGGGCATCAACGACGTGCAGCAGGCCCCCCAGGAGGAGGACCCCCAGCGCATCGTGGCCGGACTGCGCTCCCTCACGGAACGCGCCCACGCCCGCGGACTGCGGGTCGTCGGAACGACGCTGACACCCTTCCAGGGCTTCGGCACCTGGACACCCGAACGCAACGACGTACGCCTGGCGGTCAACGAACAGATCCGGGCAGGCCGGATCTTCGACGACGTCATCGACTTCGACCGGGCCGTACGCGACCCCTACGCACCCAACCGGCTCCTGCCCTCGTACGACTCCGGCGACCGGCTCCACTTCAACGACGCCGGCTACCGGACGCTGGGCCGCCTCGTCGACCTCGCGACAGTGACCGGAACACCGAAGGCCGGAGCCTTCTGACCGCGCCCGCCCTCAGGAACCGTCCGGCTTCTCCAGACGCAGCCGCTCCGCCTCCCTGAGGCGCTGCCGCTGCACCTTGTTCCACTTGCGGTCCACACCGACCCCGCCCATCAGGGCGAACCCGGTCACCCGCACCCGCGGCGCGTCCGGCGCCGGATCGCCGAAGTCGGCGTCCTTCGTCTGCTCGTCGAAACCGCCCATGACACCGATGCCATTGACGTGGAGGTGCACGTTCGGCGGGACCTTCACCTGCAGCCCGCCCATGATCGCGAAGCACCGGATGACGATGTCGCGCTCCTCGAAGTCCGCTTCACGCAGATCGATCTCGCCCCCGCCCCACATCGCGAACGCGGTGAACGTCCGCCCCACCGTCCAACGGCCCTTGCGGCTGAAGCCGCCCCAGAAGGCGAACCCACCCGAGGACGTCGCGGGGCGACCGATACGCCTGGACCAGTCGACGGACGTCCCCGCGGCCCGCACGGGCGACGACCCGCCCAAGGGCGCGACAGCCGTACCCGGCACCGGGAGGTCGCGCACGATCGGCTCCAACTCCCCGTGCGTACGCGCCTTGTACGTCGCGTCGAGCCGTTGCTCGAACTCGTCCATCTCCAGCCGGCCCTCGGCCACGGCCTCCCGCAAGGTCTCGGCGACCCGCTCACGTTCCGCATCGGAAGCACGCATGTCCGGACGTTCACTTGTCATATCCCGCAGCCTATAGAGCAACCCGGAGACGGGCCCAGAGCGAGACACCCTAGAGACGCGAATCCGACGCGTACATCTTCGCGATCACGGCCTCGATGTCCGGCTCCCGCACCGACAGGTCCACCAGCGGATAGTCCGCCGCGATGCGCGCCACCAGCGGAGCCGCCGACGCCGACGCGGGAAACGCCAGCCACTGCCGGGGTCCCTCCACCTTCACCACCCGCACCGAAGGCTCCGACGCCAGCTCGATCGGCGGCAGTTCCCGCTCCAGGTCGACCACGAGCGTGCGCTCGCTCTCCCCCACCTCGTGCAGCCCGGACAGGGCACCGTCGTACACCAGACGGCCGTGGTCGATCACCATCACCCGCTTGCACAGCATCTCGATATCGGTCAGGTCGTGCGTGGTCAGCAACACCGTCGTGGACCGCTCCGCGTTCAAGTCCCGCAGGAACTCACGCACCTTGGCCTTGGAGACCACATCCAGCCCGATCGTCGGCTCGTCCAGGTACAGCACCTCCGGATCGTGCAGCAGCGCCGCCGCGATATCGCCCCGCATCCGCTGCCCCAACGACAACTGCCGCACCGGAGTCTCCAACAGCTCACCCAGATCGAGGAGTTCCACACAGCGGTCCAGGTTCTCCCGAAAACGGCGGTCCGGGATCCGGTACATCCGGTGCATCAGCCGGTAAGAATCACGCAGCGGCAGATCCCACCACAGCGTCGTACGCTGCCCGAACACCACACCGATCCGGTGCGCCAGCTTCGTACGCTCCCGCGACGGGTCGATCCCCGCGACCCGCAGCCGGCCGCCGCTCGGGGTGAGGATCCCCGTCAGCATCTTGATCGTCGTCGACTTGCCCGCACCGTTCGGGCCGATGTACCCCACCATCTCGCCGCGCGGAACCCGGAAACTGATGCCGTCCACCGCACGCACCTCGTGCCGCTCCCGGCGCAGGAACCCGGTCCTGCGGTGTACGTCGAAGACCTTCTCGACCCCGTCGAGCTCGATGAAGTCCATGCCCATGCCCCTCCTCAGCTCCCCGTACTGCGGTACGCCCGCAGCCCCGCCCGCCACGCCAGCCCCGCAAGCACCCAGCACAGCCCCGCCACCAGCGGCGGCAGGAACGCCACCCACTCCGGCAGCCCCAACGGATAGTCCCGGCCCAGCACATACAGCGCGGGCAGCCAGCTCACGAACGCCAGCGGCACCACGAACGTCACCCCTCGCACCAGGTCCTTCGCGAAGATCGACGGCGGGTACTGGAGCAGCGTCGTCCCCCCGTACGTGAAGGAGCTCTGCACCTCCGCCGCGTCCTGCGCGAAGAACTGGAACGCCGCCCCCGCCACGAACACCGCCCCGAAGATCGCCGCCCCGCTCAGCACCATCAGCGGCAGCATCAGCACCTTCAGCGGTGTCCACGCGATGTCGAGCGTCACCAGCGCATAGCCGAACACCGCCAGCCCCTGCGTGACCCGACCCAGCCGGCGCAGCGCGAACCGGTCCGCGGCCACCTGCGCCAGCACCGGAACGGGCCGCACCAGCAACGTGTCGAACGTCCCGTCACGCACCCGCCGCCCCAGCCGGTCCATCGACCCCAGCGCCAGATCGGACAACCCGAACGCCGTCGCCGACGCCCCGTACAGCAACGCGATCTCCGGCAGCGAATAGCCGCCCAACGCGTCGACATGAGCGAACATCAGCATGATCGTGACGAAGTCGAACGCCGTCGCCACGAAGTTCCCGAGCGTCGTCATCACGAACGACGCACGGTACGCCATCGTCGAACGCAGCCACATCGCCACGATCAGCCCGTACGCCCGGACCCCCTCCACCAGCCGCGACCGGTCGGCGAACACGATCTCCGGCAACAGCTCCGGCTCCCCGGCGGCCACCCTCCCGGCCTGGACCTCAGCCACCCTGGACCACCACCCTCCTGGTCGCCACCGACTGCAGCAGCCGCCCCGCGAGCAGCAGCGTCACCGCCCAGCCGGCCTGGAAGGCGTACGCCTGCACCAGGCCCCACCCCGTGCTCCTGCCGAGGAACACATCGGCAGGCACCTGCAGCAGCGACGACCACGGCAAGGCGCGTGCCACCTCGCCCAGTACCCCGGGAAACAGATTCAGTGGCAGCAGCATCCCCGAGAAGAACATCCCGGCGAGCCAGGCGATCTGCATCGCCCCGGCCCCGTCCATCAGCCAGAACGCGGACAGCGCCACCAGGAAACGCACCGCGAAACTGACCACGACACCCAACGCCACCGACACCAGGAAGGCCGGCCAGATCCACGGCGAGGACGGCAGCGCCAGATCGAAGGCCAGCGCCCCCAGCAGCATGGGAACGATCCCGCGCCCCAGCAGATGGAACGCCGCCCGGCCCAGGTCCCCCGCCAGCCACCACAGCTGAAGGTCCGCCGGCCGGTACAGATCGACCGCGATGTCCCCCGTCCGGATCCGCTCCATCAGCTCGTCCTCGAAGCCGCCGCCCATCAGCGCATTGGTCATCAGCAGCGCCTGGCCCAGCCACACATACGTCAGGGCCTGGGACACGTCGTAGCCGCCTAGCTGCGGACGCGCGTCCCACAGGGCGATATAGGTGTACGCCATGATGAAACCGAAGACGGTGTTGGTGAACACCCCCGCCGCCGTCGCCATCCGGTACGTGGCATGCCGCCGGAACCCACCGGCCGCCACCACCGCATAGAGCCGCACCGCGCCTCCCCTCCCCGCTCATCGGGCCAAAGCGCACGACCCTAGTCCAGGACGGACAGCCGCCGCGACCCTTTATCCGCGGAGGATCCGGTGGTTATCACTCCGAAAAGTGCACTATGGGATAACTGCCCGCAGCCGAGGAGCCTCCACAGCCATGAGCCACGAGCCACCGCAGCCCGGCGGAGACAACGGAGAGCCAGGTCAAAAGGGTCCCGGCGGCTGGCCGCCCCGGGATCCCACCGTGGCGCCGAACGGGAACCCACAGCCCACGGACGGCGCAAAGGGCAGCAAGGGGCGCACAAAACGCTCCAAGCGGCCCAAGCGCACCGGCTGGCGCCGCGCCGTACCCACCTGGCGCATGGTGCTCGGCAGCACCCTCCTCATCGCGCTCCTGCTCATCGGCGGATTCATCGCCGGATACAAACTCGTCGGCATCCCCGCAGCGAACGCCACCGCGACCGCGCAGTCGAACGTCTACCTCTACGAGGACGGCAGCGTCATCGCCCGCGACGGCGAGATCAACCGGGAGAACGTCCGGCTCGACAAGATCCCCCGCACCGTCCAGCACGCCGTACTCGCCGCAGAGGACCGGGACTTCTACTCCGAACCCGCCATCGACGTCAAAGCCATGACCCGCGCCGGCTGGAACACCCTCACCGGCAAGGGCCGCCAGGGCGGCTCCACCATCACCCAGCAGTACGTCAAGAACTACTACCTCGGCCAGGAACAGACCGTCGTACGCAAGGCCAAGGAGTTCTTCATCTCGATCAAGCTCGGCCGCGAACAGAGCAAGGACGAGATCCTCGAGGGCTACCTCAACACCAGCTACTTCGGCCGCAACTCGTACGGCATCCAGGCCGCCTCCCACGCCTACTACGGCAAGGACGCCAAAGACCTCGGCACCGGCGAAGGCGCTTACCTCGCCTCCCTGCTCAACGCCCCCAGCGCCTACGACGTCGTCGCCCACCCCGAGAACACGGCCGCGGCCCTCGCCCGCTGGAACTACGTACTCGACGGCATGGTCAAGGAGAACTGGCTGAGCCCCTCCGACCGCGACGCCATGACCTTCCCCGTCCCCGGCAAGGCCAAGCCCCCCACCGCACTCTCCGGACAGCGCGGCTACCTCGTCCAGGCCGTCGACGACTACCTCGCCGCCAACAGGATCCTCGACGAGAACACCCTCGCCACCGGCGGCTACCGCATCACCACCACACTCGAGAAGAAGAAGCAGGACGCCCTCGTCGAAGCCGTCGAGGACAACGTCCTCGACAAGACCAGCGACGAGCGCAAGGCCGACCGCATCGTCCGCGTCGGCGGAGCCTCCATCGACCCCGCCACCGGCCACGTCCTCGCCATGTACGGCGGCATCGACTACACCAAGCAGTACGTCAACAACGCGACCCGCCGCGACTACCAAGTCGGCTCCACCTTCAAGCCGTTCGTCCTCACCGCCGCCATGGCCAACGGATCCACCACCCAGGACGGCCGGGGCATCACCCCCAACACCCGCTACGACGGCACCAACAAACGCACCGTCCAGAGCGCCCGCGGCTCCACCGGCTACTCCCCAGCCAACGAGGACGACGTCGACTACGGCTCCCTCACCGTCCGCGAGGCCACCGACAAATCCGTCAACGCCGTCTACGCCCAGATGGCCCAGGACGTCGGCCCCGACGCCGTCAAGGACACCGCGGTCTCCCTCGGCATCCCCCAGAACACCCCCGACCTCACCGCCTCCCCCTCCATCGCCCTCGGCCCCGCCACCGCCAGCGTCCTCGACATGACCGAGGCCTACGCCACCCTCGCCGACCACGGCAAGCAGCGCGAACACACCCTCGTCGCCAAGATCAGCAAGAACGGTGCCGCCATCGCACTCCCCGCCAGGCACACCCGGCAGGCCGTCAGCCGCGAAGCCGCCGACACCACCACCTCCGTCCTGCGGAGCGTCGTCGACGGCGGCACCGGCACCGCCGCCCAAGCGGCGAACCGCCCCGCCGCAGGCAAGACAGGCACCGCCGAGGAGGACAAGGCCGCCTGGTTCGCCGGCTACACCCCCGACCTCGCGACCGTCATCGCCGTGATGGGCCAGGACCCCGACACCGGCGTACAGAAACCCCTGTACGGAGCACTCGGCCTCGCCCGCATCAACGGCGGCGGCGCACCCGCACAGACCTGGGCCGCCTACACCGCCGCCGCACTCAAGGACGACGACGTGCAGCAGTTCGAACTCGAAGCCGAGGAAGGCCCGGAAGAAGCCGACCCGGAAGAGGAAGGAAACGAGGAAGGGAACGAGGAGTCGGACGGACCCCGTGAGGACCGGAACGAAACCGGCTCCCCCGAGTACCCCGAGTCCGACACCCCCTCCGACGTCGGCACGGAAACCTCCCGGGCCCCACGAGCCCCCAGGACCGCCACGCCTGCCGACGCCCCCTCACGCACCTCCGCCGCCCGAACACCCGACACTCCCGACGGCGACCGCCCCGCCCCCGGCAACCCGGAGGACGACGGCTTCATCGAAGGAGCCCGCGGCCACGGCCTGCCCCGCCGCTGACACTCAGTGCCCGGACGTCGCCTTCAGACCCACCACGGCCACCAGCAGCAGACACACGAAGAAGATGCGGGCGGCCGTCACCGGCTCGTGCAGCACCACCATGCCCAGCACCGCCGCACCCGCCGCACCGATGCCGACCCACACCCCGTACGCCGTACCGATCGGCAGCGTCTTCGCCGCATGCGACAACAGCACCATGCTGGCCACGATCCCGAGGCCCGTGAACACACTCGGCCACAACCGGGTGAACCCCTCGGTGTACTTCATCCCGATCGACCAGCCCACTTCCAGCAGACCGGCAACAATCAACAGAACCCACGCCACGACGGCACCTCCGACACGAAACACGCGAACAACACGGGTGCGTCGTCTTTACGGAAACCCGGTACGGCGCGTCTCGTCGGGATCACCCCAGACTAGCAAAACCCAGCCAAAAGGCCTGGTGACAACGGTCACCAGGCCCCACACCACACCTGCCGGACTACAGATACAAGCCCGTCGAATCCACCGAACCCTCGAACCGGTCCGCCGCCACCGCATGCAGATCACGCTCCCGCATCAGCACGTACGCCACACCCCGCACCTCGACCTCCGCACGGTCCTCGGGGTCGTACAGCACCCGGTCCCCCGGCTCCACCGTCCGCACGTTCTGACCGACCGCGACCACCGCGGCCCACGCAAGACGCCGGCCCACCGCCGCAGTGGCAGGAATCAGGATCCCGCCACCCGAACGCCGCTCACCCTCGGGCGAATCGGACCGGACCAGCACACGGTCGTGCAGCATCCGGATGGGCAGCTTGTCGTCGGTGTCGTTGCTCACGCCCCGAAACCTACCTGCCCCGAACCGCTCCGCACGCCTCCGGGGCCATCAGGGATCCGCCCTCAGCGCTTCCTGCCCCGCACCGAAACCGTCAGCAACGTCACCGCACCGGCCACCAGCAGCACCGCCGGAATCACCCGCTCCAGCCGGGGCGAACCCTCCGCCGACACGAACTGCGCCTTCACATCCGAAACCGACCGGTTCACCGCGACGAACGCACGACCGGCGGTCCGGTCAACCGTCGACGCCACCTTCGCCTTCGCATCACCGATGATCGTCTTCGGATGCACCCGCACCCCGATCTCGTCCAGCACCACCGCAAGCTGCTCACGCCTGCTGATGATGTCCGCCTCGATCTGCGCAGGGGTCCTCGTATCCGACACTGCGCCGCCTCCGTGGTCGTCGTCCGGTAAACCTTCATCGACAGTCTGTCAGCTCGACCGCTCCTACACCCGGCGGCACCCCCTATTACGCTCGGTCCCACACAGCCCGCGTGCCACTCGAGGAGAAACATGAGCGAGCGACTCCAGACCGGCGACACCGCCCCCGCCTTCACCCTTCCGGACGCCGACGGCAACGACGTCTCGCTCGCGGACCACAAGGGCCGCAAGGTCATCGTCTACTTCTACCCCGCCGCACTTACCCCCGGTTGCACGAAGCAGGCCTGCGACTTCACCGACAACCTGGAGCTCCTCACCGGCGCCGGATACGACGTCATCGGCGTGTCCCCCGACAAGCCGGAGAAGCTCGCCACGTTCCGCGAGAAGGAGAACCTCAAGGTCACCCTCGTCGGAGACCCCTCCAAGGAGACCCTGGAGGCGTACGGCGCCTACGGCGAGAAGAAGCTCTACGGCAAAGTGGTGACAGGCGTCATCAGGTCCACGATCGTCGTCGACGAGGACGGCAAAGTGGAGCGCGCCCTCTACAACGTCAAGGCGACCGGTCACGTAGCGAAGATCATCAAGGACCTCGGCATCTAACCGGTTCCACCCCGCCACCCGGCCGAAAACGTGTGAGCGACGTCGCAATCGGCCACGGATTCGGTTTGCAACCGCCATGACCGCGCAGAAGCCTTTCCTGGAACACCCTTCGAGGAAAGGAACCGGCCATGGCGGCCCCCGACCCCCACCAGGCGGCCGACCCTGACGCGGTCAAACGCCACCCCGCGCTCTTCCGCGCCATCAGGAAGCGCCAGAACCCCCGGCTCCGTCGGACCGACATCACCGTCACCGACGACCAGGCGGTCAAGCGCGCGGTGAAGGCGGCATCGCTCGGTAACGCCATGGAGTGGTTCGACTTCGGTATCTACTCCTACCTGGCCGTCACCATCGGGCACGTCTTCTTCCCTTCCGGGAACGACACCACCCAGCTCCTCTCCTCCTTCGCGACCTTTGCCGTGGCCTTCCTCGTCAGGCCACTCGGCGGAATGTTCTTCGGGCCCATGGGCGACAAGATCGGCCGGAAGAAGGTCCTCGCCCTCACCATGATCCTCATGGCGATCGGCACCTTCGCGATCGGCATCATCCCCTCCCACGACACCATCGGGCTATGGGCCCCCGCCCTGCTGATCCTCTTCCGGATGCTCCAGGGCTTCTCCACCGGCGGCGAGTACGGCGGCGCCTCCACCTTCATCGCCGAGTACGCCCCCGACAAACGCCGCGGCTTCTTCGGCAGCTTCCTCGAATTCGGCACACTCGCCGGATACGTCGGCGCCGCAGGGCTGGTCACCGCCCTGTACGCCCTCCTGGACACCCCGCAGATGGAGTCCTGGGGCTGGCGCATCCCGTTCCTCGTCGCCGGGCCCCTCGGCCTCGTCGGCCTCTACCTGCGACTGCGCCTCGACGAGACCCCCGCGTTCCAGAAGCTCGAAGGCGGCACCGCCCACGCAACGGAGGCAGCCGACCACGTCGAGACCACCGCCAAGGGCGACCTCGCCAAGATCTTCCGCCAGTACTGGCCGACGCTGATCCTCTGCATCGCCCTGGTCGGCGCGTACAACATCGCCGACTACATGCTGCTGTCGTACATGCCGACCTACCTCTCCGACGAACTCGGCTACAGCGAGACCCACGGCCTGCTCATCCTGCTCGCCGTCATGGTCTTCCTGATGCTGATCATCAGCCGGTTCGGCAAGCTCTCCGACCGCTTCGGCCGCAAACCGCTCCTGATGACCGGCATGCTCGGCTTCCTGTTCCTGTCCCTGCCGTCCTTCCTCCTGATCCGCCAGGGCAGCATCCCGGCCATCACCATCGGCATGCTGCTGATGGGCCTCTCCCTGGTCTGCATGCTGGGCACGATGTCCGCGGCACTCCCGGCCCTGTTCCCGACGAACGTCCGCTACGGCTCCCTGTCGGTCGGCTACAACATCTCCGCCTCGCTCTTCGGCGGTACGACCCCGCTGGTGATCACGGCCCTGATCAGCTGGACCGGCTCGAACCTGATGCCGGCGTACTACGCCATGGCGGCTGCCCTGGTCGGCGTGATCGCCGTGGCCTGCATGAAGGAAACGGCCAACCAGCCACTGGCCGGCTCCCCGCCCTCGGTGGAAACGGCGGAAGAAGCGGCTGAACTGGTCCACGCCCAGAGCCCGGACCCGAAGTTCTGACAGACGTTCCCGCAGTAAGGGCCCCGTATCGCTTCACTCGAAGCGGTACGGGCCCTTCCATATCTCGTCGCATTACGGACGTGACCATCCGATAAACGGTTCGTTGCTCCGTACGAGGCCGCGAACGCGCGGCCGGATGCGGAGGGGACATGCAGGCAAGCCCATACACGCGCGAGCGCCTCGCGGAGGCGGCCTCGTCGTCACGGACGCTCTCGGAGGCACTGCTGAAACTCGGGGTCGACCCGAAAAGTCCGACACGGCGGTACGTTCAAGAGCGCATGAAGAAGATGGGCATTACCACTGGGCACTTTGAGCGCGAGGGTGCCCGATGGACCAGGGAAATCCTGGGGCCCGTCGTGGCCGCCTCAACAAGCGTGTACGAGGTGCTCCAACGCCTCGGACTCGAAGCGGTGGGCGGTCATCACACCAACATCAGCCGTCGCATCAGGGCGTTCGGCATTAACACCTCGCACTTCACCCCGCCGCCCAGAGCGGGGATGAAGCAGCGTCGCCGCACCCCGCAGGAGTGGCTGGTGGAGGACACCTCACCCCACGCTCGCCGAGTTCCGGGCACCCGCCTCAGGCCGGCCATGTCGGCACTCGGCGTTGCAGAACGCTGCGCCCTCTGCAAGACGGGCCCGGTCTGGCGTGGGCATCCGCTCCCACTTGAGGTGGACCACATCAACGGGAACTGGCGCGACAATCGCCTCGAGAATCTCCGGCTTCTCTGCCCCAACTGCCATTCGGCCACCGATACATATCGCGGCCGCGCGAAGGGCCGCCGCGCTCGGAGCGACAGCCGATGAGTCAGAGGCAGCAGTACACCCGTGACCGGCTGACCAGTGCTGCGAAGCACTGCTCAGACATCGACGAGGTCATAGCCCTTTTCGGCACTCACCCCTACGGGCACCTGCGCCGATACCTGTTGCGACGGTTCGCCCACTTCGGGATCGACGTCTCCCACTTCCGCCGCCTGGGTTCCGACACAGTCGCATCGCGCCCGTCCCGGGACGAGCTCTGTGAGGCTGTGGCGAAGTCTCGATCACTGGCGGAGCTGCTGCGCATGCTTGGCCGTAGGGACAACGGGCATCAACGCATCCTGCTACACCGGTGGATCGCGGAAGAAGGTGTGACGACCTCGCACTTCCTCGGTCAGGCACACCAGCGCGGCAAACCCGCCCCGACGCCCACCAGGCGCCCGGAGGATCTTTTGGTGAGGCATGACGGGAAGCGCCGCACCAAGACCACACTTCTGCGTCGCGCCCTCGCCGAGGTTGGCGTACCCGAGGTGTGCGACGGGTGTGGATGTGGCCCGGTCTGGCGCGGGAATCCGATCACCCTGGAGATCGACCACATCAACGGTGACTGGAGTGATGACCGAGCCGAGAATCTGAGGCTCCTGTGCCCGAACTGTCACGCCATCACCACCACGTGGTGCCGAGGAGGCGCACGCCGAACAGTGCACCCTCAAAACTCGCTCACCACCTCAGCCGACGGGCCGGTACGATGACAAACGGCTAGCGGCGGTGGTGCAACCGGCGACACAGCAGACTTAGGATCTGTGGCCCGTGAAACGGCTTGAGGGTTCGAATCCCTTCCGCCGCACCGAGAACGGCCTGCGCATCGAAGGATCGATGCGCAGGCCGTTTCTGTGTCAACCACTCTCAGCCCATCAACTCCCGCACCACCGGCACCAGCGCCCGGAACGCCTTGCCGCGGTGGCTGATGGCGTTCTTCTCCGCCGGGGTCAGTTCCGCGCACGTCCGGGTCTCGCCGTCGGGCTGGAGGATCGGGTCGTAGCCGAAGCCGTGCGTGCCCGACGGGGTGTGGCGCAGGATGCCGGTCAGGCGGCCTTCGACCACGCGTTCCGTGCCGTCGGGGAGGGCCAGGGCCGCGGCGCAGGCGAAGTAGGCGCCGCGGTGCGGGGTGTCGATGTCGCCGAGCTGGGCCAGGAGCAGGTCCAGGTTGGCGCGGTCGTCGCCGTGGGTGCCGGACCAGCGGGCCGAGAAGATGCCGGGGGCGCCGCCGAGTACGTCGACGCAGAGGCCGGAGTCGTCGGCGACGGCCGGGTGGCCGGTGGCGCGGGCCAGGGCGTGGGCCTTGAGGAGGGCGTTCTCGGCGAAGGTGACGCCGGTTTCCTTGACGTCGGGGATTTCGGGGTACGCGTCCGCGCCGACGAGGTCGTGGGTGAGACCCGCGTCGGCGAGGATCGCGTGGAGTTCGGTGATTTTCCCGGCGTTGCGGGTGGCGAGGATCAGGCGCGTCATGCGTCGATTATCGCCGTACGGTCACGGGGAGCAGACCTTGCCGATCTCGCTCGCGGCATCGGTGACCGGGGTGATGTCGGGGGTCGCGTCGCCCTTCTCGATGGAGGCGCGGACGTTGGTGACGCCTGCCTGGAGGTCGTCGACCGCCTTGCTGAGGTCGGCGTTGTCCGTGGTGTCGCCGAGGTCCTTGAGTTCCTTGTCGATCTCGTCCAGGGCTTCGGAGGCCTGGGTCGGGTCGTTGGAGGCGTTGGAGATGGCCTGCTGGAGGTTGTTGACGCTGGTGGCGATGGCGTCGGCGGTGCGGACGCAGTCCAGGGCCTTGTCGACGGCTCCGCAGCCGACTGCTGCGGTGAGGGTGAGCAGTGTGGCCGTGATGGCGAGTGCGGTGCGGTGGTGGCGGCGCGAGGCCATGGAGCGGTCCCTCCCCGGGGGTGGATACGTGGACGGACGCACGGTTCGACCCGTGCGCCCGTATCCGTTACGACGCTGTGTGGTGCGTACTTGGTTGCTTCTTTACTCGCCGAGGGTGCGGGCGAGTGCCGCTTCCTGGATCTTCGTCAGGTCGGCGCAGCCGCCCGTGGCGAGGTCGAGGAGGGCGTTGAGCTCGGCGCGGTCGAAGGGCTCGGCCTCGGCGGTGCCCTGGACCTCGACGAAGCGGCCGTCGCCGGTGCAGACGACGTTCATGTCGGTTTCGGCGCGGACGTCCTCCTCGTAGCAGAGGTCGAGGAGGGGGGTGCCGTCGACGATGCCGACGCTGATCGCCGCGACGGTGCCGGTGAGCGGCTTGCGGCCGTGCTTGATGATCTTCTTGCCCTGGGCCCAGGTGACGGCGTCGGCGAGGGCGACGTAGGCGCCGGTGATGGCGGCGGTGCGGGTGCCTCCGTCGGCCTGGAGGACGTCGCAGTCCAGGACGATCGTGTTCTCGCCGAGGGCCTTGTAGTCGATGACCGCGCGCAGGGAGCGGCCGATGAGGCGGCTGATCTCGTGGGTGCGGCCGCCGATCTTGCCGCGTACGGATTCGCGGTCGCCGCGGGTGTTGGTGGAGCGGGGCAGCATGGAGTACTCGGCGGTGACCCAGCCTTCGCCGCTGCCCTTGCGCCAGCGCGGGACGCCTTCGGTGACGGAGGCGGTGCAGAAGACTTTGGTGTCGCCGAAGGAGATGAGTACGGAGCCTTCGGCGTGCTTGCTCCATCCGCGTTCGATGGTGACGGGGCGGAGCTGTTCGGGGGTGCGGCCGTCGATGCGAGACATGGCGCCGAGCCTATCGGCTGGCGGGGGTGGCTCCGTTCGGGTGCACCGCAGGCCCCGCTCCGGGGCCGGGGAGGGCCGGGGGTGCGGGGCATGCGGGGTGCGGGGCGGACCTGGGTGGGCCGGGCGGGGCCGGCCGGGGGGTCAGCTGGTCACATCATGTCTTCGATGTCGGCGGCGATGGGGTCGGCGTCGGTGCCGATGACGACCTGGATCGCGGTGCCCATCTTGACGACGCCGTGGGCGCCGGCGGCCTTGAGTGCGGCTTCGTCGACCTTGCTGGGGTCGTGGACTTCGGTGCGGAGGCGGGTGATGCAGCCTTCGATCTCGTCGATGTTCTCGATACCGCCGAGGCCGGCGACGATCTTCTCTGCCTTGCTGGCCATGTCCTTCTCCCTGGTCTGTGCGTGTGGGGGCGGCCCACCGTGGGTCCGTTTCGTCACGGTAACGCACGGTTGGCCCAACTTCACGGGCGGGTAACCGCGCTGTCCCCAATGATGACGATCACCGGCGCCCTGTCTTCCGGGCGGGCTCCGCACCGTATCGCAACTGGTCTACACCAGTTTGCAACGACCGCCAAACCTGGCGTGTTCCAGGAGGATGCCGATGAGCTCCAGCAGCGCAGCAGGCGCGGCAGTGCCGCAGAAGAAGTGGTGGAACAGCGCCTTCCAAGGGCTGCAGAAGATGGGTCGCAGCCTCCAGCTGCCGATCGCCGTGCTTCCCGCAGCGGGCATCCTCAACAGGCTCGGCCAGCCGGACGTCTTCGGTGACGAGGGCCTCGGCTGGACGAACATCGCCAAGGTCTTCGCGGCGGCGGGCGGCGCCCTGCTCGACTCCGGTCTCGGCCTGCCGCTGCTCTTCTGCGTCGGTGTCGCGATCGGGATGGCGAAGAAGGCGGACGGTTCGACCGCGCTCGCGGCCGTCACGGGATTCCTCGTCTACTACGCGGTCCTGCACGCGTTCCCGGTCGACTGTGCGGAGGGTTCGGACTTCGCCGGGGCCGGTACGTGGGGCGGTGTCTGTGTCGCGGACGACACCACCGTGACCGCAGCGGCCTACCAGAACCCCGGCGTGTTCGGCGGCATCGTGCTGGGGCTGATGTCGGCCTGGTTCTGGCAGCGGTACCACCGGGTCAAGCTGGTCGACTGGCTGGGCTTCTTCAACGGCCGCCGGCTCGTCCCGATCATCATGGCGTTCGTCGGCCTGCTCTTCGCAAGCCTGTGCGCCTGGCTGTGGCAGCCGGTCGGTGACGGCCTGACCAGCTTCTCCGAATGGCTGGTCGACCTGGACTGGCTGGGCTCCGGCATCTTCGGCATCGCCAACCGCGCCTTGCTCGTCTTCGGTCTGCACCAGTTCCTGAACACGTTCGTCTGGTTCCAGTTCGGCGACTACACCAAGCCCGACGGCACGGTCGTGCACGGTGACATCAACCGGTTCCTGGCGGGCGACCCGACGGCCGGCCAGTTCACCACGGGCTTCTTCCCGATCATGATGTTCGCGCTTCCGGCGGCGGCGCTGGCGATCACCCACTGCGCGAAGCCGCACCGGCGCAAGGCGGTCGGCGGGCTGATGGTCTCGGTCGGCCTGACGTCGTTCGTCACCGGCATCACCGAACCGATCGAGTACTCGTTCCTCTTCGTCGCACCCCTGCTGTACGTGATCCACGCGTTCCTCACCGGCGTCTCGATGTCGGTGACGTGGGCGCTGGGGACGAAGGACGGCTTCAGTTTCTCGGCGGGCCTGATCGACTACGTCATCAACTGGAGTCTGGCGACCAAGCCATGGCTGATCATTCCGATCGGGCTGGCCTTCGCCGTCGTCTACTACGCGATCTTCCGGTTCGCGATCACGAAGTTCAACCTCCAGACGCCCGGGCGGGAGCCCGACGAGGTGGGGGAGGAGATCGAGAAGGATCTCACCAAGTAGTTCCGCCGGGCTTCGGACCCGGCTCGGTACGGCCCTCGGACCTGCTGGTCCGGGGGCCTTTTCGTGTCACCCAGGGTGGTGGCCGAACTACGGCACAAATTGAAGGTTCCTTATCTAACCCTCACCGTGCTAAAACTGGTCTACACCACTGAGTGGTCCAGACCACGCGGCTGTTTTTTCCACCGCGTTCCTCGAGTCGCCGCCTCCTCTCATCTCTGACCTGGGCGGCACCGTGCCCCATGGAGGAAGTTGATGAGTACGGATACCGCCGCCCCGGCGGCACCCGCGAAGAAGCGGGGCGCAGGCGTGATGGCTGTCATGCAGCGCATCGGCCGCAGCCTCATGCTGCCGGTGGCCGTGCTGCCGGCCGCCGCGCTGCTGGTCCGGCTCGGCAATGCCGACATGCTCGGCCGCGAGTCCTTCCCGACGTTCATCACGAAGCTGGCCGGTTACATGGCCGCCGGTGGTGGCGCGATTCTCGACAACATGGCCCTGCTGTTCGCAGTCGGCATCGCCATCGGCTTCGCAAAGAAGTCCGACGGCTCGACGGCCCTCGCCGCCGTCACCGGCTACCTGGTCTTCCAGAAGGTGCTCGCCACCTTCACGGACAGCAACCTGCCGCAGGTCGCGAGCGTCGTGGACGGCAAGATCGTCATGAACGACGCACCGGTCAACGCCGGCGTGCTCGGCGGTGTCGTGATGGGCATAGTCGTGGCCCTGCTGTACCAGAAGTTCTACCGGACGAAGCTGCCGGACTGGGCGGGCTTCTTCAGCGGTCGTCGCCTGGTCCCGATCCTCTCCGCCTTCGCGGGTCTGGTCATCGGTATCGTCTTCGGGCTCATCTGGCCGGTGCTCGGTGCCGGCCTGCACAACTTCGGTGAGTGGCTGGTCGGTTCCGGCGCGGTCGGCGCGGGTATCTTCGGTGTCGCCAACCGTGCGCTGATCCCGGTCGGCATGCACCACCTGCTCAACTCGTTCCCCTGGTTCCAGGCCGGCGAGTACAACGGCGCCCACGGCGACATCTCGCGCTTCCTTGCCGGTGACCCGCAGGCCGGCCAGTTCATGACCGGCTTCTTCCCGATCATGATGTTCGCCCTCCCTGCAGCCTGCCTCGCGATCGTCCACTGTGCCCGGCCGGAGCGCCGCAAGGTCGTCGGCGGCATGATGTTCTCCCTCGCGCTGACCTCCTTCGTCACCGGTGTGACCGAGCCGATCGAGTTCACGTTCATGTTCATCGCCCCGCTGCTGTACGCGATCCACGCGGTCCTGACCGGTGTCTCGATGGCCCTGACCTGGGCGCTCGGCATGAAGGACGGCTTCGGCTTCTCCGCCGGTCTCGTCGACTTCGGGCTGAACCTGGGTATTGCCACGAAGCCCTGGCTGCTGGTGCTGGTCGGCCTCTGCTTCGCGGTGGTCTACTACGTGATCTTCCGCTTCGCGATCACCAAGTTCAACCTTCCGACGCCGGGCCGCGAGTCCGACGAGGAGCTCGCCGAGCTCCAGAAGGCCGAGGCCAAGTAGGCCCCGCCCGTACGACCACGGCGACGCCCCCGTCCCTCCAGCTGGAGGGACGGGGGCGTCGTCGTACCCGGGCGCCGGGACCCTAGATCTCGTACACCGCCCCCGGAACGGCCAGCTCGACCGGGCCGTCGTAGACCTCACGGGCGTCGGAGAGGTTGCGTTCGGCGTCCGTCCACGGCGGGATGTGGGTGAGGACGAGCCGTCCCGCTCCGGCGGCTGCGGCGTACTCGCCCGCTTCGCGGCCGTTGAGGTGGAGGTCCGGGATGTCCTCCTTGCCGTCGACGAACGACGCTTCGCAGAGGAACAGGTCCGCGCCCTCGGCGAGTTCGGCCAGGGCGTCGCAGGTGCCCGTGTCCCCGGAGTACGCGAGCGCGCGGCCGTTGTGCTCGACTCTGATGCCGAAGGCGTCGACGGGGTGGCAGAGCTTCTCCGTACGGACCGAGAAGGGGCCGATCTCGAACGATCCGGACTTGAGCGTGTGGAAGTCGAAGACTTCGCCCATCGCGTGGTCGGACGGGGTGTCGGCGTGCGCGGTGGTCAGGCGCTGCTCGGTTCCCTCGGGGCCGTACACGGGGATGGAGGCGGGGCGTCCCCCGTCGTTCGGGTAGTAGCGGACGACGAAGTACGCGCACATGTCGATGCAGTGATCGGCATGGAGATGGCTGAGGAAGATGGCGTCGAGGTCGTACAGACCTACATGGCGCTGCAGCTCTCCCAGGGCGCCGTTGCCCATGTCGAGGAGCAGCCGGAAGCCGTCGGCCTCTACGAGGTAGCTCGAGCATGCCGAACCCGCGGACGGGAACGAGCCGGAGCAGCCGACGACGGTGAGCTTCATGGAGCGTGAACCTCCGAGACGTGGGAACGGGGAGGGTTCGTGCGGTCCGTCGAGCGTAAGGCGCGAAACCGCTGGTCGCTCCTCCGCAGCCTGCCGTTGTGGGGGAACTCACCTGTGCTGTCACCGGTTCGATGGAAGCCCGTGTGTCTCCGGGCGCCGGTACGGTCGGGATATGAACACGTGGTGGTGGGTGGCGCTGGCTGCCGTTGTCCTGCTTGCTCTCGTCGTGACGGTCACCGATGCGCGGGGGCGGGGTGGCCGTGGGCCGCGGCGTCCGGGCGGACGGACCCGGCCGCCGGGGCGGGTGCCGGAGCGGAAGCGGCGGCCCCGGCCGGGTGCGGTGCCGCGGCCCGGGGAGATCTGGTGGGCGGAGGTGCCGTACGAGGACGGGCCCGGGTCGAAGGACCGGCCGTGTCTGGTGCTGTCGGTGCGGGGTGGCACGGCGGTCGTCGCCAAGATCACCAGTAAGCATCACGAGGAGCGGCCGGGAGTGATCGCGTTGCCGCCGGGGGCGGTGGGCGATGCGCGGGGGCGGCGGAGCTTCCTGGAGACGGACGAGCTGCGGGATGTGGCGGTGTCGGGGTTCCGCCGGAAGGCGGGCGAGGTGGACCCGGCGGTGTGGGGCCGGGTGCGCGGGCTGGGGTGAGGGGGTGCGGGGCCTGCCCGGCAGTGCATGGGCGCCGGATACGGGCTGGGGGTTCCAGCCCCAGGTTTGCTCACTGTCACCTGCCCCGAGCAGCGTAACTGTGGGATGGACTCGGCGGGGCCTCACAGCGGTCAACCGTGTCCGAGACGACT
>NZ_JBEXDB010000012.1:0-271951 GCF_040605575.1 Streptomyces sp. NPDC005566
CCCCACCTCGCTGACCTGGGCCGATGTCGGCCCCGAGCATGCGCACCTTCGCCGTCCGTCTCGGCGCGGCTGCGATCCCGGCGGAGCGGTCCAGCACCGCGACCTTCGACACGGACGGTTCGCTGCTGCTCACGAGCGTCATGGGGGAACTCTCCTACGGCCTTCGCAGGGTGCGCCCGGAACCTCTCGCCTACCAGCGAAACCCCGCCATGGCCGAGTACCCGACCCTCGTGGAGTACAAGTCGGCGGGCCACTTCATCAACGACGCGGCCTCCTCCCCTGCGTTCGTGGCCACCGCCGGACAGTTCGACGGGGCCGCCAAGATCGCCGTGTGGCGTCGGAACGGGACTTGGCTGCGGGACCTCGAGCCGCCCGGCGCCGACCGGGGCACCACCTCCAGCGCCCATCGCATCGCCGTCGGCGTGGGCTTCGTCCCGGGCGAGGACCTTCTCGTGGCCCGGCACGTCGACGGGCCCCTGCACCTGTGGTCCACCCGTACGTGGAAACCGGTGGGCACCGTCCCGCTCGGCCCGAGCGAGGGGCTCGGCTTGACCCTGCACGAGAGCCGGCCGCTTGCCCTCGCCCTGGAGCGGGCCGGTGCCGACGACGCCCGTCTCGTCCTCGTGGACCTCGTGACCCGCACCACCAAGGCGGTCGATACCCCGGGGGTCCACCGGTTCGCCTGGAGCCGGGACGGCTCGCGGGTGGCCCTGCTCGGCCGGGGCAACACCGTACGGCTCCTCGACGCCGACCTCCGCGAGACGCACCCGCCGCTGCGGCTCACCGGCGCCGTGACCGCGCCGTCCTCGATCGCGCTGTCGCCCGACGGCGGCCGGGTCGCGGTCGGGTACGGCGACCGGGTCTCCGTCCGGGACGCGGCCACCGGCGACCTCGCCCTGCCCGAGCTGCGGGTCTCCGGCACGGACGAGATCCTCCACCTGCGCTGGTCGCCGAACGGCGAGGTGCTGGCTGGAATCACCCGGTCACCGCGCGGCCGGGAGGGCGACCGGCCCGCCGGACCGGTCGAACTGTGGCGGGTGGGCGCCATCGACTGGGGCGAGGTGCTGTGCCGCTGGGCCGGCTCGGGGCTCACGCAGGAGGAATGGCTCGACCACGTCGGCCCGACCGAGCCCTACATCGATCTGTGCTCAAACAAGAAGTGAGGCCGCCGCCATGCCACGTGTCCGTTTTTCCCGTCTCCTCCTTCTCTCGCGGCTGCTCGGGATACGGCTGCCCGGCCGGGTGCCACCGGTTCGGCCGGACGGACCGGCGCCGGGACCCGCGTTCCTGACCGTGGCTGCGCCCCCGTCCGCGTCCGCGTGGTCTTCGGCCGGGCCGTTGGGGGTATGGCGACCGCCCGGGGACGGGACGGCGTGCCCACGGCGTGCAGGACCGCTTCCGGGCCGGCGCACGCGTCGGACCGGGCATCCGCCCGGCCGTCGGCTCGCGGCCCTCGTGATCGCCGGGGTGTTCGCCGCCGTGGGCTGCACGGCGACCGACGGCGGCGGCGCCCCGGCTGGAACCCGCCCGCCCGCCGGCTCCACCGGGGCCGGGCCGGACCGCACCCGGCCGGTCCTCGCCTTCGTGCAGCCGGAGAAGCGGGCGGTGATGCTGGCCGACGCGGCCGGCCGTACCTGGCTCGCCGCCCGGACCGGCGCGAACACGCCCGCCGAGGTTGTCTGGTCCCCCGACGCGGACCGCCTGGCCTGGCTCGACGGCGAGGGGTCGGACGGCACCGGCGAACTCCACATCTACGACGTGGCCAAAGGCAGGCTGCACTCGCAGCCCTGCCCCTGCCGCGGTGTCGGCTTCCTCGGCCGGGACCTGGCGACCCTGGCCGTCGACGGCACCTCGCTCGCCCTCTTCCCATCGGGCTACCCGACCGAACGCGCTCGCCGCGTCCCGCTCTCCAAGGGCCAGGGGGCATACGCCCAGCTCGCCGACGGCGGACCCGACGACGTCGTCGTCTTCGGCGTACTGCCCGAGGGCCCGGGCATCACCCGGGGCCAGGGTGTCGTGTCGGCCGTCGACCGGCGCGGCACCGTACGCGGGCTCCTGCCGGCGAAGAAGCCCTCCACGTTCACCGACGCCCTGCGGGCCCCCGACGGCAAGGCTCTCGCGTGGGGCACCTCCGACAGCGGCGGCGCCTGCTGGACGAGGTCGACCCTGCTCACCCACTCCGGCGGCACCGCCGAGGAGCCCGTACGACACCTGCCGGAGGACGCCGCCTTCCGGCGGGCTCTCATCGGCGATCGGCAACGCTCACTCACCTCCTTCGCCTGGGCAGGCGACGGACTCACCGTCACCTACGGCCCGTTGGAGGGCTGCCAGGTCCTCGGCCCGGAAAGGTTCGTCTCTTACTACGTGCGGGACGGGGTCCGGACCTTCCTCGGCACCGGCATGATCGGGATCGCGCTCGGTGCGGACGGACGCGTGGCCAGGCTCGCCGCGGATTCCTCGTCCGCCGGCCTGACGCGGGCTCCGTCCGGCATCGCCGGCTACACCGGGACACTGACCCTGACCTTGAGGGGCCGGGAGCAGCCGCTGGGGAAGGGGGTGTCCGCCTTCGCCTTCACCCCCGCCGAGACCGCTGCGGTCCGGCCGCCCGCCGCCGCCCCTCAGCCGTCGGACGCAGCCGTGACGGTCGTGGATGACCACGGCAAGAAACTGCCCGAGGCCGTGGTCCGACTGGCCCGGCAGATCGAGGCGGCGGCCGTAAGGGGGGACACCGCGCGCCTCGTCGCCCTGTGCGGCACCTGCCGGCCGCAGGTGCATGAGTGGATCCGCGGCGAGGGCGGTGTGGCGGCCGTCCTGCGCGCCGTCCGCGCGCACCCCGGGCGCAACGGTGGCGAGGGGCTGATGTACCCAGGGCTGAGCAGCTGCGTGGACGAACCCGAACAGGACATCACCTGCACACCGCAGCAGCTCAGGGACGTCGCTCTGCTCGGTCTGCGGCCCGATGAGGACGACGTCGACTACGGCGGCATCGTCTACAGCATGTGGAGCGGCGGCCCCACCATGGTCCCGCTCCTCGTACGGACCGACGCGAAGGGGGAGGCGCTGTGGACCGGCGTGGCGGCGGGATGAACGACCGGACGGTGACGGGCTCCGCAGCACCAACGCCCAGGCACGGCGGGGAGGTCATGGGCGGGAAGGAACCGGCCGGGGACCGGGGACGGGAGGTCGGGAGCGACTTTAGGCGGCCGGGTACCGGGCCGATCCTGACCGGCGACCTCGTGGGCGGCCGTCGCGTGCTCGGTTTCGGCCATGTCGACGGCGCCGCGTCCGACGCGAATGACGCGGCAGCGGGTAACGCCGGGGCCGGCGCTGCTCACCTGGGAGACCGGTTGCTCCTCGACGGCGACGAGCACGCGGGCGGGCCGCCCGCGCGGAGCGCCGACTCCGCCCACCATCCCACCCTGGAACGGACGGGCCCTCCCCCGTACCAGCAGATCGACGACCGGCACGTGCACCACGCGGACACCCTCGGCCCCGGGCTCGTCACCGCCTTCGAGGGACTGCTGTACGGGCCGGATGCCCACGGCTACCTCGGCGCCCTCGTCGACCGGATCGCCGCCGACGGCCACGGCTTCTGGCTGGTTGGCGGGGTTCCGCGCGACCTGGTGACGGGAGCCGTCCCGGGCGCGACGCGCCACCCGGCCGCCGACGCTACGACGCAGGACCTGGACGTCACGGGCACCGCGCCCGCCGGCGCCTTCCGCACCCTCGTCGATGAGGTGCTCACCCTCGACGGCGACAGCGCGGAACTCTCCGTGCGGTTCAGCCGGCATTCCCTCGTCTGCTCCGTCCTCGCAGTCCGCCGCGACCGGCGGACCCTGGAATACCGGGGCCTGGGCCTCACCGGCATGCCGTACCCGGCGACCGGGACCGACCTGCTCCAGGACGCCCGGCAGCGCGACCTCACCATCAACACATTGCTGTACGACCCCGTACGGCGGCTCGTCCTCGACCCGCTCGGGCGGGCCCTCGCCGACCTCGGACACGGCGGCGAAGCCACACCGCCCCTCCTCCGGCTCGCCCTGCCGGAAAGCCCGGCGCACCCCGACGTATGCGCCGAACTCCTGCTGCGGGCGGCTAAATTCCTGATCCGCTGGGAGACACGGCCCGGCCTGGACACCACCGCACTACGGGCCTGGGCCGCCCACCTGCCTTCGGACCTCGCCGCGCGGCTCGACGGCGGCACTGCCGGGTTGCCGCGGCTCGCGGCCCTGTGGGGAGAGTGGAAACCGGGCGGACCGACGGCCGCGCAGATGGAGATGCTCCGGGGATACGGACCGGCCATGTCCGGCCTCCTCGACCGGCTGGCCGCGCCGACTCGGAAGGACGTACCCGCCCACCCCACCGAACGCGAGCGGCCGGACGAGCGTGACCGGCTCGACATACGGGAAGAGCCTGATGTACGGGCACGGCCTGACAGGTCTCTCGGGTTCGACCGGGACGACGGGAGGGGCTTGTGATGTCCGGAGCCGACCTCGGTGCCGTCCCCACGCACCGGCCCTTAAGCGGATGGGTCGCCCGGTTCGAGCCGGGTGACACCCTCGGTGCGCCCGGGCTGCTCGGCCCCATCAACGACGGTGACGAGCGCGCCGACGCCCGGACTGCGACGCGCTTCCATACCCATGGCTGGACCCGCGCCGACGCGGTCGTGCGGGGGCCGACCGGTGTTCCCGTGCGGGCGCTCGCCCTGCGCGCGTCGGACGGCTCCCTCCTGGTCGAGCTGGACGACCGGGGCGCCCCGATGGGAGTCTCGGCGGGCGGCGCGGAACTGGTCGCACGGCTCGAGGAACAGTGGGCCGACGCCCCCGCCGACCCCGCGACCGTGAACCGGCTCGCCGACGAGAGCGTGGAGCTGCGGTACTTCCTGCTGCACCGGCTCGATGTGGAGACCACCGCGCCGGCGGCCCTCTTCCACTGCCTGCCGTGGCACCGGGTCGAGGCCGCCGCCCACGCGGCCTCCGCCCTGCTCGACGAGCCCGGTCCCGAGGCCGGAGCCGGAGCTGGGATCAGGTCCGGACGGGAGCCGCGCCCCGCCTCCCACGGGGAGCTGCGCCATTGGTTCACCCCGGCCGCCACCTCGCTCGCCGGACCGCTGTCCGTCCTCGAAGCCGGGCTCCGCACCGTACGCCCCGGCCCTTGGTTCGGAAGGGAGGCGTCCGCCCTGCTCACCGGGCTACTGACGGTGGATCCGGCGCGGCTTCCCCCGTCGACGCGCGCCGCGCTGGCCGGGCTCGCCCTGCGGATCGGCGCGGCGCCCGCCCTCCACCACAGTGCGTGGCTCGCCGCCGCCCGGCTGACCGCCCCGGAGCCTCGGGCCGCGGCCGAAGACCTCGCGCTCACGGCCCGGCTGGACTCCACCTTCGTACTCCGCGCCGCCGACGAGGAGGACGAAGGGCCGGCGGGCACACCGCTGGGGCAGGGGCCGGTCGAGGCGGAGGTGACCGTCACGCGCGGCGGACGGGTGACCGTCGAGATGGAGATCGACGTCCTCGCGGCGGAGGCGGCCGGGACCGGCGGCGGCCGGGCCGTGGATGCCGCCGAAGGACCGCCGTGTCAGCCCGTGCTGCTCGGGCAGGTGGGCGAGGCCACCGGAGCGCCGGAGCGCAGACGGTACTGGATGTTGCTCGACGACGCCGGCCCGGTGTTTCACGGACGGATCGCCGTGCCCGCTCCGGCGGGGCAGTTCGACGTGGACCTGGACGGACCGCCGGTTCCGTTGCTCTTCCTCGACCGGGTGTTCCCCGCAGAGCTGCTCGCCTCGCTGCGGGCCAACGAACGGATCGGTCCTGCCCGCTGGCACGAGCTGATCGACGAATTGCCGCCGCGCCATCCCGCGCACGCCGCGCTGGCTGCGTACGAGCAGGAACTCCCCACGTAGAAGCGGACGTTCCACCCCGTCGGTGTGTCCGGTCGGGCTACCGTGGGCGGGTGGACACCTCAGCAGCCGGTACGGATTCGGCATCGAACCCGGCCACCACCCCGGGGCCCTCTGGGGGCGGGGCGTCGGAGCCTGTCACCGACGGCGGTGCGAGCCGCAGCAGGGCCTTTGACGCCGAATTCCGCCGGCTGGAGGAGAGCGCGATGTGGAGCGCGCAGTGCCAGTTCGAGGAGGGTAAGCGCTGGCGGGCGACGCACTGGGCGCTCGGCCTGCCCGCGACTCTGCTGGCCGCCGTCGCGGGGACGACCGCACTCGTAGAGTCCACCGGCGGAACCACCGCCGGCATCCTGGCGCTGCTGTCGGCGGGCCTCGGCGCGGTCCTCACCACAGTGAACGCATCCCAGCGGGCTAGTCAGGCCGTCGCCGCGGCCAACGTCTATCTGTCGATCCAGACGGCGGCACGGCAGCACCGCGAGATCGACCTGCCCGACTGGACCTCCACCGGAGCTCGCGAGGCCCTGGCCGCGCTGACCGCCCGTCGCGACGAGCAGAACGCCGGCACCGACCCGCCCAGCCGCCGCGCCTACCGCAAGGCACGGGCCAACTTGAACGCCGGTGGCCAGACCTACACCGTCGACGGTCCCGCACCTCTCTGACCGGATCCCACAAGTGCCTGAGCCCGGGCGTCCGGACCGTAGTCGGGAGCGCCCACGTCCTTCTCGGGCACCGCCTCGATCACCTCCGCGCGTCCTGGTGTCGAAGGCCAAGGGGAGGGCGCGGGCAGAGAGTGGTGGCGCCTGGCCGGGCCGGTCACCGTTGTCGGTGATCGATTACCCCGCATCCGACATGGGCTCCTGACCAGGATCTCCACAGCCGCCCTCCTTCTCCGAAGAGCTGCCGTGGACTCCTACGACCCACACGCGCATCAGGTTGGATTAGGCCCCGTGTTCCCCCAGCAGGTTGGCCTCAGCTCAGGCTCGAACAGGTCGAGATGACCACGCTTGCAGGCTGTCCACTTTTCCGATTCCGGTTCTGCGCACCGATCGGGCGTTTCAAGGACTCCTGAGCGAAACAGTATTCGGTGTGACGGCTCCGACCCACTACATCCCTATCGCGGCCCTGATCGCCTCGTCGCCGGATTGATCGCAGTGCTCCTCTCCCGAGCCGGTCACGACTCCGTCATCAGCATGATCCGCACTGCTGCGAACACATTCGCCGTCATCGTGGCACACGCCCTCCGGGTCGCTGTCACCCACGACGGGGACGAGCCTTGGAACGAGGACGCGCCGGTGCCGGGCGCGGGCAGGCTGTTCCCGCCCCGCCACCGCCTTCCTCCGAGTGGGAGACCGTGATCCGAGTAAAAAACTGGGCCAATCCCCTGGATAGCGGCGGGTAGATGGACATGCGCGGGGCGCGGTTGAGTTCGTAGCCCGCCACGGTCCAGCTCACTGTGCGGTCACCATGGCCGGGAATCCTGCCGGCGAGCACCGCCCGGCCATCCCCGGCGAGTTCGGTCACCGACGGCGCCGGTACGCGTCCGTCGTGGCCGAGCCAGTCAACGAGATGGCCACGAAGGCTCTCGTAGACGTGGCCCGCCTGCACGGCGACTCCCCTCACCACTGATGCCCTGTTCGACGGCCGCTTTCCCCTTGAAAACGGTCAGGGCACCGCTCGGAGAGCAACCGTGCTACCGCCACAGCCAAGTCCGTGATGCCGTGGTCGGCTTCGGCGCCAATCGTCCGGTCAGCCGAACGCCGTACCTGCTGGTCCGACGGGCCGGATGCAACGGGGAGCCGTCATGGCGTCTTTTCCAACCTCACGCTGTTGCGTGGTGAAGGACGAGGACGGCCTCAACAGGTCGATGCGGTTGGTGCTGCAGCGGAGCTTCCGCAGGAGCTGCCAGCTCCCTCGCCTGCAGCCTCATCTGCCACCGACGCCACAAAGAAGACGCGCTCATAGTCGGGTTACGAGAGGACGCGGGCGGCAGCGGGTGTCGCAACCTGAGGACTCATGTCCGATCAGCCCGATGTGTGCCGCAGGAGTGGGGGTAGCCTTCGACGCGCCGCTTCCGGATAGGGCCCCGCCTCTTCGATACTGGACGACGTCTTTGGTCTCGTCAGCGACACTCGGGCCTATCCGACGGTAAGTCAGCAAACTCAGCATCAGCCCCGCCGGAAACCGCCTGAGGGAGCTATCGACCGCCACACACCAAGAATCGCTACAAGCCCACTGACCAGGGAATTCCCTGCTCCAGGCCCTAGCTGGCAATCGACCCAGGAGGAATCGTTGAGAATGCTCATCAACGTGCCGGAGACCGTCGTCGCGGACGCCCTTCGCGGCATCGCCGCCGCCCACCCCGAACTCACCGTGGACGTCGAGAACCGTCTGGTCGTGCGGCGCGACGCGCCCGTGGCCGGGAAGGTGGGGATCGTCTCCGGCGGCGGGTCCGGTCATGAACCTTTGCACGCGGGGTTCGTCGGGCCGGGAATGCTGTCCGCCGCGTGTTCCGGCGAGGTCTTCACCTCCCCCGTGCCCGACCAGATGGTGCGGGCCGCCGCCGCGGTCGACAGTGGCGCGGGGGTGCTGTTCGTCGTCAAGAACTACACCGGTGACGTGCTGAACTTCGACATGGCGGCCGAGCTCGCCGAGGAGGAGGGCATTCGGGTCGCCCGGGTCCTGGTCGATGACGACGTGGCGGTGACCGACAGCACGTTCACGGCGGGCCGCCGCGGCACGGGCGCGACGGTGTTCGTCGAGAAGATCGCCGGTGCCCTCGCCGACGAGGGTGCGCCGCTGGAACAGGTGGAGGCGGCGGCGCGGCGGGTGAACGAGTCCTCCCGGAGTTTCGGGGTGGCACTCAGCGCGGTGACCACGCCGGCGAAGGGCAGCCCGATGTTCGATCTCCCCCCTGGGGAACTGGAGTTGGGCATCGGCATCCACGGCGAGCCGGGGCGTGAGCGGCGCCCGATGATGACGTCCGGAGAGATCGCCGATTTCGCCGTTCACGCGGTGCTGGAGGATCTGCGGCCGAACGGTCCCGTACTGGCCCTTGTCAACGGGATGGGCGCGACACCGCTGCTGGAGCTGTACGGGTTCAATGCCGAGGTACACCGGGTGCTGTCCGAGCGGGGCGTGGCCGTGGCTCGTACGCTGGTGGGGAACTACGTGACGTCGCTCGACATGGCGGGCTGCTCGGTGACGCTCTGTCAGGTGGACGAGGAGATGCTACGGCTCTGGGACGCGCCGGTGCAGACGTCCGCGCTCCGCTGGGGCCGGTGACAATGCTGCCCGGCGCGCGTGAGGGAACAGGAGATCTTGTGCTCGACACCGACTTCTTCCTTCGCTGGATGGCCGCCACCGCGGCGGCCGTCCAGCGTGAGGCGAGCCGTTTGACCGACCTCGACGCCGCGATCGGGGATGCCGATCACGGAAGCAACATGCAGCGCGGCTTCACCGCGGTGACCGCTGTCCTGGAGAAGGATCCTCCCGCGACACCCGGGGCCGTGCTGACGCTCGTGGGGCGGCAGTTGATCTCGACGGTCGGCGGGGCGTCCGGACCGCTGTACGGGACGCTCCTGCGGCGCACCGGGAAGGCGCTCGGCGAGAGACCCGAGGTGACACCGGGTCAACTGGCCGAGGCCTTCGGTGCGGGCGTCGCCGCTGTGGCTCAGCTGGGCGGCGCACAGGGCGGGGACAAGACGATGCTCGATGCGCTGCTGCCTGCCGTCGAAGCACTGGAGGTGTCGTTCGCGGCGGCCCGGGACGCGGCGCAGGCTGGTGCGCTGGCGACCGTGCCGTTGCAGGCGCGCAAGGGCAGGGCCAGCTATCTGGGCGCGCGCAGCATCGGACATCAGGATCCGGGTGCGACGTCGTCGGCGCTCCTGGTCGCGGCGCTCGCCGAGGCCGCGGAGACGAGCGGCGGAGGAGACGCGTGAGCGAGGAGAAGCAGGTCGGGATCGTCCTGGTGTCGCACAGCGGCCCGGTGGCCGAAGCCGTCGTGGAGCTGGCCAAGGAGCTGGCGGCCGGTGGGGCGACCGCCCCCGTGGCTGCCGCCGGGGGCACCTCCGCCGGAGGCCTCGGGACCAGCGCGGAGCTGATCGCCGGGGCCGCGAGGTCGGTCGACAGGGGCGCGGGAGTCGCGCTGCTCGTCGATCTCGGGAGCGCGGTATTGACGGTGAAGGCCATGCTGGCCGAGGGTGGCGAACTGCCCGACGGTGCAAGGCTGGTGGACGCGCCGTTCGTCGAGGGCGCGGTCGCCGCACTGGTGACGGCGTCGGCGGGGGGCGATCTGGCCGCGGTGGAGGCGGCGGCCGCTGACGCGTACGACTACCGCAAGGTGTGACCGGAGGCATGCCGTCCCGTGTGCGGCGGGGCGGCCTGCCAGAATTCACCCGGGCGTTCAGGTCACCGTGCAGACCGCGCCGTTGAGCGTGAACTTCTGGGGCTCGGTGAAAGCACCCGAGTACGTCCCCTGGAAGCCGAACGACTGGGTGCCGCCTGCGGCGATCCGGCCGTTGAAGCCCACGCCGGTCGCGGTCACCGCGCCCGAGGACGGCGAGAGGGCCGCGTTCCAAGCTTGGGTGACCTTCTGTCCCGACGGCAGGGTGAAGCCGAGCTTCCAGCCGTCGAGGGGTGCGGTTCCGGTGTTGGTGACCGCGACGTCGGCGGTGAACCCGCCCGACCACGAGTTCGTTCCGTAGGCCACGCGGCAGGTGCCGGGCACCTGCGGCTCACCCGGGTTCTCCGTACCGCCGCCTGTGTTGACGGCCGAGGAGAAGGAGGTCACTCCGAGGCCGGCGCCGTTCTGCCAGGGCTCGAACCCTGCCTGGACGCTGGTGAGGTACCAGGAGGGCTGGGCCATGCCCCGGGCCACGGTCTGGTCGACGAAGTCCATGACGTCGAAGGTCCAGCTGCTGATCGCGGACGGTGCCACGAACGAGATCACGTCATTCCCGCCGTTGCTCCCGGTCCAGACCTCCCAGGTGCGGCCGCCGACGGAGGCGGTGCCGGCCTGCGAGCCGATCGGCTGGATGGGCCCCACCCGGTTGAACCAGATCATGATCTCGGTCCGGTTGACTCCGTCGGTCTTCGGCTCCGGGTCGAGCCAGATGTCGTAGGACGCGTTGTAGACCGCGTTGTCGACGTACGCGTACGTGATGCTGCTCGGCGCGCTGCTGATCGAACTCAGCCGCTCCGGAAGAGCGGTCCCGGGCGAGCAGTTCGTGTAGTGGCAGCCGTTGAAGACGGACGGGTACGACTTGGGTGCCCCGTTCGTCGGCACCGACCCGGCGGCCCGGTCGACGGTGAAGCCGTTCGCGGTGACGTTGATGCACTGTTCGTTCGAGGTGCCCCAGCGGTTGTTCTGTGCCACGTACCGCCCCTGGATGACGGCCGTGCCGTACTGGTCGCAGATCAGGGTGTCGGCGTGAGCGGGCGTCGCGACCGTGCCGAGCGCCGCGAGCGAGGCCAGTGCCACGAGTAACGCCGTCACGGCGCTCCGTGCGGACCTGAGAGAGACGATGAGGCTCTTCATGATGTCCTTTCGGTAGGACCCGATGATGGGAGCGCTCCCAGTTCATGCTCCGGCGTGGAACCTATGGGGCTGCTGGGACTCTCCACAAGGGTCCTTCCGTAACACTTCCCGCGCCGGACGCCGCACGGACGGGTCACCCGGGGCCGCGGGTACGACACGTCCCGGCAACGAACACGCGCTCGACACGTCTGAACCGACCGGCCACGGTGGAGCCCCCGGCGCGCGGCCGGGGGCTCCACCGTGCCCGGTCCCGGTGCGGCGCCCTGGAGGGTGCCGCACCGGGACTGCCTCAGGCTGCCGGGGCGAGCACCGCCGCGGCAGCGACCTCGATCCGCACCTGCCGGGTCGTGCCGTTCACACTCACCGCGAGTGTCACGGTGCCCGGCCGTAGAGCGGTGAGCGTGCCGGTGACCGGGTCCAGCGCCGCGATGTGACGCCCCCGGGCGTCGCCCTGATCGCCGATGTGGAGATTCGGGGAACCGGTCCAGTCGGCGCTGAGCGGGAAGGCGACCGGCACCGTCCTCGCCCCCTGGGTGACGCTCGCGCCGACCTTCGTACGCTCTCCCGTGCCGATCACGGACGGCGCGTCGAGCGTCAGGGCGTCGACGTGGGCACGTGTCTGGGCCGAGACCCAGTCGGGTCCGCCCTGCCACGGCCGGTGGCGCGCCTTCGTCCGTTCCGCGGGCGATACGCGGTCGGCACCGATCAGGCTCCAGCCGGTGAAGCCTCCCTCGTCCGCCGGCCCTGCCGGTGCCTTGCCGGAGTTCCCGTTGATCAGATACGGGACGCCGTCGACGTGCGAGGCATGGAAGACGCCCACATGGCTGCCGATCAGGGCCGCCCCCTTGCCCGTCGTCCGGCGGAAGCCGGCGAGCCACTGTTCGACGAGAGCCGCTTCCTTCCTGTCCCCGAGCTGGCTGCCCTTCTGGACGGTGGGGTCGCGCGGCGGCACGTGCTCGATCAGCATGACGGAGCCCACCGACGAGTCCTTCGCTGCCGCGTCCAGCTGCGCGCGCAGTTCCTTGATCTGGGCGAAGCCGCCGCCGCGCAGGCTGAGGCTCGATGTGTCGAGCGTGATGACCCGGGTGCCCTTGTGGTCGAACGTGCGCTGGGCGGGACCGAATTCGGTGATGAAGTTGTCGATCTTCCCGCCCATCACCTCGTGGTTGCCCGGCACGTAGTACCAGGGCAGCGTGTCACCGAGTTCCTCCTCGAGGACGCGGCGGGCGAAGGCGAGGTCCGCGGGTGATCCCTCGTCGACGAGGTCTCCGTTGACGACCAGGAAGTCCGGCCGCGCGGCCTTGATCTCCTGCAGGGTGCGACGGGCCTGCCGGACGATCGCGCTGTCCGGGTCGCGGGCGACGAACTGGGCGTCGGACATCACCGCGAACTGCCAGTCCCTGCGTGCCGTGACGGCGGCCGGGTCGATCAACGGGTCGGCAGAGGCTGTCTGTTCGGGCAGCTCGACGGTCGGCGGCACCTGGGCGGACAGGTCGTCGATGACGATCTCGCCGGTGTACTGCCGGGCGGCCGCCGTCTCGGCGAGATAGAAGCGGTGTACGGACAGCGGCATCGCCACGCCCTGCGGTACGGCGAAGGTGACCTGGCGCCAGTCCGTCCAGGTGACGTAGGGGCCGCGCAGCAGCTGGTCCGAGCCTGCGGCGTCCTTGAGGTGCAGGGTCGGCCAGGCGCCCTCGCCGTCGCCCTTGATCCACAGGGTGAACGACTGGGGCTGGCCGGGAACGGGAACGGGTTGCGGCGGCGCGGCGTAGGCGGCGCGCGTCGCGGTCGACATGGTGAAGTCGTAGGTGAGCCGCAGTCCGGTGCCGGTGTGCCCGTCAGGTGTCGCGGCGAGGGAGCCGGCGGCCCTGGCCTGGCTGAACTTCCAGGACCCGGCGTCGTCGAAGGCCGACACCGCCTGCTCGGCGAGCCCGACACTCACCGCGAGGGTGGTGTCGGCGCCCTGGACGGTGGCCTTGATCTGTCCCGCGCCGCTGCCCGTGCGGGACCTGACGGTGAAAGAGCCCCGGCCGTCGTCATCGATGTCGAACAGGGTCCGGTCGTAGTCGAGGGTGACGTCATCCGGCTCCACGGGGGCGGAGGCGCCGTGGGCGTCGAGGCCCACGATGCCGAAGGTACCGGTGGCCTGCGTGTCCGCGAGGCCGACGCGTGCCGTCGTCGGCTGGATCCGGGTCAGCCGGTCCAGGACCGTGAGCTGCGTGGCACCGTGGGCACCGGCCCGTTCTGCCCGCACGTCGGTCGTGCCGCCGCGGCGGGCGGTGAAGGTGCCGTGGGAGTCGACGCGGCCGATGGCCGGGGCGGTGGTGCGCCAGCGCGGAGTGCCTCGGGCGGGCCCGTACGTCTCGTCGAACCCGGCGGCCGTGAGCTGTCGCGTCAGACCCGGGAAGACGCGCTCGGGGTGGCCGCCCCGGACGGGGTCGGCGCCGGGTGCGGCGCCGGCCGGTGTACGGGTCTCCACCCAGAATCCTCGGAGGCTGCCGCTGCCGTCGGGCGCGGTGAGGGCAAGGCCGTTGGGTACGGTGCGCTCGCTGCCGTCGGACGGGCTGTTCTCCACCTGGAGCGTATCGCTTCCGGGCTCGCGGGCGACAAGCGTCGACGAGCCGCCTCCGTCCAGATTGAGCGCGCTGTACGAGCCTGCCTGACGCATCATCAGGCCGAGCTCGGTGAGCGTGACACCACCGCTGTCCGTCTGACGGCCGTCGACGGTGACGACCTGCATGGTGCGGCCGTCCTTGGAGAAGCCGACCGCTGTGCGGGGCGCGGCCGTGTTGTTGCCCTCGCCGTCGTGGTTCTGGGCGGCACCGTCGACGACCAGAAGCTCCCTGCCGCCGACGGCGGTCCGCGGCACGGCTCCGCTGTCGGTTCGTGCCCGGTACTCCAGGGCGACGGGGTCACCCGGTTTCAGAGCGGTCAGCAGGGCCGCTCCGGCCTCGCGTCCGACGAGGACGGTGGTGCCGTCGGGCACGGGCCCCGACCCCGGAGTGGCCGACACGGAGAGGACCCTGCCGTCCTGTACGGCTGCCTCGGCGACGGGTGACGCGTCGTCGACGGTCAGGGCGCGGTCCGCGCTCCCCCAGGCGGAGGTGTAGGCGCCCACTCCCCCGGCGGGCACGTTCGCGGCGTTGTACGCGGCGAGGGAGTGCTGTCCGGAGGGAAGCGTCAGGCTTCCCTCGAAGTACAGCTGCAGGACACGCCCCGCGTTCTCCGGCCCGATGCCCACAGCGCGGTTGACGCCAGGGGCGGGTGAGTGGACCGGGCTGCCGTCCTTGATCCCGGGGCCCTGCGGCGCCCCGGTCTGGTTGATGTCGAAGAAGTCCGCGTTGATCGCGGCCACGGTGCGACGGCCCTGACCCGGGTCGTGACCGGCGGCGAGTTCGGAGACCGTACGCCGTTCCGCGACCTTGCCGGCCGAGAGGTAGTCGGCGCGCGCTCCGCCGTCCAGGTCGACCGAGAGGGTGTCGACCCGAAGCCACTTGTCGGATTCGAGGCGGTCGTAGGAGCTGAGCCGGATGCCGGGGGCGAGCGGCCGGGAGCTCCGGGCGGTCTCGATGCCGTCGCCGTCCACGACGGCTCTCGCTCCGCCGGACGGACTGCTCGCGGGCGGCGGGGCCACCGGTCTGAGGACCTCGGCGGAGTTGCGGGGGCGCGGATCGGGACTCGAATCGGCGGCTGCGGGCGCTGCGGCCCCGACCGTCATCGCGGACACCGTCGCGAGCAGCACGAGCGGCCGCACTGCGGTGCCGAGTATGCCAAGGCCCACAAGTCCTCCTGGTGCAGAGCTGGTTGCGCCGGAAGTAAGCGCTGTCGGCGCACAGCATGGCCGGGCGTGCGGTGCCGCACCAGAGGACAACGGGGACATCAGGAGAAACAGCGGGCGGCGAAGGCATGACCGCCGGTGCGGGATGGCTCGGGTCCTCGGCCGAACGGGTGGCAGTCGGTAGCCTTCCGCAACACCGCCCGGCAGACTTGGCGACATGCCGACATCAAGGCGCAGTGCGGGCGTTCTGCTCTACCGGGTCACCGGGGGCGGGCGGGACGTCGACGTGCTGATCGGGCACATGGGCGGCCCGTTCTGGGCGGGCCGCGAGGCGGCTTCCTGGTCGATCCCCAAGGGTGAGTACGAGCCCGGGGAGGAGCCGGCGGCAGCCGCCCGGCGGGAGTTCGAGGAAGAGCTGGGCCTGCCGGTACCGGACGGCACGTGGGTGTCGCTGGGCGAGGCACGTCAGTCGAGCGGCAAGACCGTGACCGTCTGGGCCGTGGAGGCCGAACTGGACCCGGCGCAGGCAGTTCCGGGAACGTTCACCATGGAGTGGCCGAGAGGGTCCGGTGTGCAGCGGGAGTTCCCGGAGATGGACCGGTTCGCCTGGTGCACACCGGACGAGGCCGCGGATCGCCTGGTGGCGGGCCAGCGCGTCTTCGTCGACCGGCTGTGCGGTTACGTCCGGGACGGGCGGGCGCCCACGGAGCCGTAAGCCTCGAAGGCTCGGCTCCCGGCGCCCGTCACCGGGCGGCCGGCCCGGAGTTCGAGGCGGTCGCCCGTGAAGCGGCTGCGGAAGGAGCGGTCGTGCGAGACGACGACGACGGCGCCCAGGTACTGGGCGAGTGCCGCCTCGAGCTCCTCGACCAGGCTCAGCGCGATGTGGTTCGTCGGCTCGTCCAGAACCAGCAGATCGGCGGGCCTGGTCACCAGGCGCGCCAGGGCCAGCCTGCGCTGCTGCCCGATGGAGAGCGCGGCGACGGGGACGGTCAGGTCTTCGGGACGGAAGAGGCCCAGCGCCAGCAGGTCCTCGGCGTACTCATCGGCGAACCCAGGCCGGCCCGCGGCGAACGTGGCGAGCAGCGAGCGGCGCGTCGGCCTGACGGGGAGTTCCTGCGGGAGGTAGCCGATCCGTGCGCTGCGCCGGACCGTGCCGGCGTCAGGCGCGAGGTCTCCGGCCAGAACGCGCAGCAGGGTGGACTTGCCGGCACCGTTGGGTCCGGTGATCAGGAGCCTCTGCCCGGGGCCGATGCGCAGAGCCGGCAGGTCCAAACGGTCGCCGACGACAACGGAATCGAGCTCGGCCAGCGGCTCGGGGCCCTCGTTGCCCCCTGCCTCCCGATCACCTGATGTCGCGAGTTCGGCCGTGAAGCTCAGCGGGCGGGGAGGCGCGGGCACGGGCGTGCGGCGCAGTCCCTCCAGACGGGTCCTGGCCGCCCTGACCTGCCCGGACAGCTTGGTTTCGTGCGATCTGCGGTGCTTGCCGAAGCCCTGACCGGGGTCCTTGCCGGTGGCCGCGAGGCGCTGACCGGCCGCGCTCACCAGCTCCTCGGTACGGGCCAGCTCGGCCAGCCACTCCTGGTGCTCCTGCGCCCATCGCCGACGGGCGGCTGCCTTGGCTGTGCGGTAGCCGTCCCAGCCGTCTCCGTACCGGGAGACGCCGCGCAGGTCCCGGTCGACCTCCAGGATCACGCTGGTGGTCCGCTCCAGGAACGCCCGGTCGTGGGTGACGGCCACCACGGTGCCGCGGTGGGCGCGGAGGTGGTCCTCCAGCCAGGCGATGGCGGCGATGTCGAGATGGTTGGTGGGTTCGTCGAGCAGGAGGAGTTCCGGAGCCGCGGCGAGTACGCAGGCCAGGGCCAGTCTGGACTGCTCCCCGCCGGACAGGGTGCCCAGCCCGCGGTCCCGGCCGAGGTGGCCCAGACCGAGGCCGTGCAGCGCCGCGTCGGCCCGGGCGTCGGCCTGGTACCCGCCGCGTTCCTCGTACGCCGTCAGCAGGTCACCGTACGCACCGAGGTCCGCGTCGGTGGGGTCCCCGTCGGACATCGCCGCTTCGGCCTCGCCGATCAGGCGCTCCAGGGTGCGCAGCTCGGCGAGGGCCGCGTCGATCGCGTCCTGGACGGTGCTGCCGGGGTCGAGCGTGAGGGTCTGGGCGAGGTAGCCGGTGCCGCCGGGGAAGGTGACGGTGATGTCGCCGCTCTCCGGGGCCTCGACCCCGGCCATCAGACGGATAAGGGTCGACTTCCCGGAACCGTTCTCGCCGATGACGCCGACCTTCTCGCCGGGGCGGACGGTGAGGGACACCTGGTCGAGGACGGACCGGTCTCCGTATGCCTTGGAGACGTCTTTCATGGACAGCTGGGCGCGGTGGCGCTGGGGAGTCATGGGTGCTTTCCCTGAGGTGACAGGCCCTCGGCAGCGCATGGTGGCACGCGCTGCGGGTCAGGGTCGTCGGACGGCGGGAGGGACTGCGCACGGCTGCGTGGACCGGTGGGTCACGCGGCGACGCTCAGCGTCGCGCGGCGGCGTCCTGGCCGGGAATCAGAGAAAGAAGTAGTACGAACCCATGCGGCCCAGTGTAACCACGCACCCACGGATACCGCCGACGGTTTTCGGGCGGGGCGGCGGCCCGGAGCTGTGTGCTCCTTCAGAGGCGCAGGGGTTCATGATCAGAACAGACCGACGGGAGTCGGGGCACGTCTCAGGGACCGAGCAGGTACGCATGAGCGTGTACCGTCCTCCGCCCCTCGCTGGTTGCGCGTCAGAACTGGGGTCAGCAAGGGCCCTGCGGCCATGTATGCGTCAAGACTGCCGCGGCTTCTACTTCGCGGGACCGCTCTTCCGGGCCGCCGGCACGGGTCAGTGGTCGCTCAACGCTCCCGTGGCGCGCTGCGCGTCGTCACTGTCCGGCATCTGCCGCAGCCTGCCCCCGTCCTGCGGCCTGCTCAGGACGAGCGCCGCCACGTCGTCGCGGCGTACCCCTCCGGAGAACTTCTCCAGGTCGGCCTGGAGCGCGTCCAGCACCTGGCGGGGGTCACGCCCCGCCCACTCGGCGAGCCGTTCGTCCAGCGGGTAGAAGGACCCTCCGGGGTCGCGGGCCTCGGTCACCCCGTCGGTGAACACCAGGAGCGCCGCGCCACGAGGAAAGGCGACCCATTCGGCGGCGCGCGCCTCCGTGCTGAGTGCCGCCAGCCCGAGGGGTACGGACGTCCGGTGCAGGGCGACCTTGGACACCGAGCCGCCGTGCAGCAATCGCGGCGGAAGGTGTCCGCAGTTCACGGCTCGCACCCGGTCGCCGCCGTCGAATCCGAGCAGCAGGGCGGTGACGAATCGCTCGGTGTCACCGGTCTCGGCGGAGAACTGGTTGTGCCGGGACACCGCGGCTTCCAGGGCGTCCGCCACCCCGGTGAGCTCGGTCTCCCGGATGGCCGCTTCACGGAAGGCGCCGAGCGCGGCGAAGCCCGATCCGATCGCGGGCAGTCCCTTGCCCTGGACGTCCCCGATGATGACCCGCGTCCCATGGGGCGACTGCACGACTTCGTAGATGTCGCCGCCGACGAAACGGTCCTCCTCGATCGGCTCGTAGATCCCGTGCGCCCGGACCTGCTCGGTGACGATGGGCAACGGCCGGAGAATCTGTCTCTGGAGTGCCACGGCCGCCGAACGCAGCCGGGCGATCTCCTTGGCGTGCCGGATGCGGGCGGCGCAGGCGACGACTCCCAGGGCGCTGGCCACGACGGTGAACCCGATGACGAAGGTGACGTCCCAGAACGCCCCGGCGGACCCGATGAGGGACGCGGCCACCACGACCGTGACCCACAGCGCCACACAGATGGTCTGGCGGACCGTACAGAAGACCGAGGCCAGCGCGGGAAGGACCACCAGGAGCGGAATGATGGGCAGCTCCTCGCCGGTGAGGACGTCGAGGAGGACGACCAGGACGGTCAGCAGCACCAGCCCGACGGCGAGCGCCCAGTTCCTGACGCGGGAGGCACCGGCCGCTGCCTCACCCGGATCCGTACCGGGCAGTGGCGTCCGTCGCGCCGCTGCCGGCAGCCGGAGCCCCATGACCATGAAAGGCCTCTCGCTGATATGTCGGTGTCATCCCACTTGTTCCAAGCTACCTTTCCCCCGGGCCGGGGTCCTGGCATCGGTGCGCCGCTCCGGTTCCGCCGGAACCAGCGCCGAGAGGAACGAGGTGCGGCGGCGCAGCCGGAATCCGAGCGATTCGTAGAGCCGGATGGCGTTGATGTTCGACGCGGCCGCATGCAGGAAGGGCGTCTCCCCGCGTTCCTCGATGCCGTGGGCGACGGCCCGGACGAGCCGCGTCGCGAGCCCCTCCCCGCGTACGGATTCGTCGGTGCACACACCACTGATCTCGGTCCAGCCGGGCGGGTGAAGCCGCTCGCCGGCCATCGCGACGAGCACCCCTGAGCGGCGGATGCCCAGATAGGTGCCGAGCTCGACCGTGCGGGGCAGGAACGGGCCGGGCCGGGTGCGCGCGACGAGTTCCAGCATCTCCGGCACGTCGGCGGGGCCCAGGAGCACCGCCTCCGGGTCCGGAGCGCTGTCCACTCCGTCGTCCACCAGCTGCACCCCCTCGGCCTGGAAGACGATCTCCCAGTCGTCCGGCGGCGGCTCACGGTAGGCGGTGAGGGTGACGGACGCACCCGGCCCGGCGAGCGCGGCGACATCGGCCCAGTCCTGGGATCCGGGCCGGTCCGGCAGGGCGAGCCACGGGGTGACGTCGGGCGGGTAACGCAGGATGCGGCCTCGGTGCTCCGCGAAGTGGGCATGCGGTCCGGTCAGGGAGGCGCGGGCCGGATTGTCCAGCGCGTGCGGCGCGTCCAGGGGCGTCGGGTCACCGGGAGAGCTCATGCCGCCTCCCCGCTCTCGGCGGTGCCGATCCTTCCGGGTACCGCTGCCCGGATCCGTCCGGCGGCACCGACGGCGGGCGTCGGACGTCGGCTTCCCGTTCCGGGTCCGTCATGGCGATCGCGTACGCAGGCCTTGGGCATGAGCTCCTCGCTCCGGTTGATCTCAGCAGCTGACGACAGCATCGGAAAGCCCATTCGTCATGCACCTATTCCCGGGACGCCCGACTGTTCACGAGCGTGTAATCAAGGCACCGGGTCGCAAGCCGCCACGGCCGGTGGCGGGCGGGCGCGGCGGCCGGTGGCAGGCGGGCCACGGCCGCCGGTGAAAGAGGGTCGGCCGGATCGCGTACGGCTAAGGGGATCGTGCCCCCAACGTGCCCTTGGCTGTGGCACTCTGGAGACGGCCGCCCCACCGGGCTCCCCCGTACCGGTGGGGCGGTTCTGCGCGTGCTCGCTCCCGGCGGGCCCCGTGAGGCGGCTCCGGGAACGGCGGCTGCGGACGACTCCTGGGGCGATAGCGACGATTACCGGCCAATAGCGGGCGCGTACGCGGCTCAAATCCGCCTTTCGCGCATGCGGGCAGAGCCTCCGGGAAGGCGACCAGACCTCATGGCATTCGACCTGAGGAGCGTGACGGCACATGACGGAGCACACCGCGCCGACCGCCGACGTGACGCGAGCAGGAGCGGCGGACGAGCTGCCGTGGATCGAGGACGCGGGAAAGATCGCGCCCAAGGACGCACGCACCCTGTCGAAGCTCTTCTTCGATCGGTTGCAGGTGCTCGAGGAGGGCACGCCCGAGTACCAGTACGCGCGGAACACGCTCATCGAGATGAACCTGTCCCTCGTCCGCTTCGCCGCGGGCCGCTTCCGCAACCGGGGCAGCGGCGACATGGAGGACATCGTCCAGGTGGGCACCGTGGGCCTGATCAAGGCCATCGACCGCTTCGACCTCTCCCGCGAGGTGGAGTTCACCTCGTTCGCCGTGCCGTACATCGTCGGTGAGATCAAACGGTTCTTCCGCGACACCAGCTGGTCCGTGCATGTGCCACGGCGCCTCCAGGAACTGCGGGTCGAGATCGCCAAGGCGAAGGAGACCCTGTCGGCCGGCCTGGACAGGGACCCCACCGTGCACGAACTCGCCGAGCATCTCGGTCTCGACGACGCGGAGATCACCGAAGGCATCGTCGCCGCCAACGGCTACACGGCGGGATCGCTCGACATGCCGACCGACACGGCGGACTCCGCGGGGCACATGACGAGCGGCCGCACCTACGCGGATGTGCTGGGCAGGATCGACCCCGCCATGGAGACGGTGGAGAATCTTCATACGCTCGCGCCCCTGCTGGGTGAACTCGACGCGCGGGAGCGCCGCATCATCGACATGCGGTTCGGCCAGGAACTGACGCAGGCCCAGATCGGTGACTGTCTGGGGATTTCCCAGATGCATGTCTCCCGGCTGCTGAGCCGCATTCTGGACAAGCTCCGCACCGGTATGTTCACGCAGGACTGACGGCCGGCCCGGGTCCCCGACAGGCATCCGTCGGGGACCCGCGCAGCCACTCCACCGCCTCCGGTGCGGCGCCCGTCTCCCGCGCGGCGCCCGCCGCACTGCGCCGGTCCGCTGCCCTCCGCGCGACCTGCGCGGAGGGCAGCCGACCGGTTCCGGAAACACAACTGCCCTCTGTTGCTGCGGTATTGCAGGTTCGTGGCCATCCCGACGGCACGCTTCCACACCCTCGCGCGGCCCTCTACGGTCCGTAATCAGCCCGTCGCCGCCGCGCCGCCATCCGTGCTCGCGCGCATCCGCCACTGAACCACCGTGCGAGGAATGACATGAGCCAGCCCGTCGACTCCGTCGCCGCAGGACACACCCCCGAGGACCACGACCGGCAGGACGCCGGGGCCGCCTGGTCCTTCGAGACCAAGCAGATCCACTCCGGTGCCGTCCCGGATCCCACGACCGGTGCCCGTGCGGTGCCGATCTACCAGTCGACGTCGTTCGTCTTCCGTGACACGCAGCATGCGGCCGACCTCTTCTCGCTGGCCGAGCCCGGCAACATCTACACCCGGATCCACAACCCCACGCAGGACGTCCTGGAGCAGCGGATCGCCGCACTGGAGGGCGGAGTCGCCGCCGTGGCGCTCGCCTCCGGACAGGCCGCCGAGACGCTCGCGCTCCTGACACTGGCCGGCGCCGGCGACCACATCGTCTCCTCGGCCTCGCTCTACGGCGGTACGTACAACCTGTTCCGGCACACGCTCCCCCGGTTCGGCATCGAGGTGTCGTTCGTCGAGGACCCCGACGACATCGAGGCGTGGCGGTCGGCGATCCGGCCCAACACCAAGGCCCTGTTCGCGGAGACGCTCGGCAATCCGCGCGGCGACGTCCTGGACATCCGGGGCGTGGCGGACGCGGCCCACGGGGCGGGGATCCCGCTCGTCGTCGACAACACCGTGCCCACCCCTTACCTCCTGCGGCCGCTCGAGCACGGCGCGGACGTCGTCATCCACTCCGCGACCAAGTTCCTCGGCGGGCACGGCACCACCATCGGCGGTGTCGTCGTGGACGGTGGCACGTTCGACTTCGGTGCACACGCGGAGCGCTTTCCGGACTTCCACACCCCCGACCCGAGCTACCACGGCCTGCGGTACTGGCCGGACCTGGGGCACAGCGCCTTCGCCGTGAAGCTGCGGGTCCAGCTGCTGCGCGACCTGGGGCCCGCGCTGTCTCCGCACTCCGCGTTCCTGCTGCTCCAGGGGGTGGAGACGCTGAGCCTGCGCCTGGAGCGGCACACCTCCAACGCGCTGACGCTCGCCCGGTGGCTGGAGGGCCGCGACGAGGTGTCGGCCGTGCACTACGCGGGGCTGGAGTCGAGTCCCTGGTACGGGGCGGGGCAACGCTACCTGCCGCGCGGTGCGGGAGCCGTGCTCGCCTTCGAACTGCGGGACGGGGTGGAGGCGGGCAAGCGGTTCGTGGACGCGGTCGAGCTGTTCAGCCACCTTGCCAACATCGGTGACGTACGGAGCCTGATCATCCACCCCGCGTCCACGACGCACAGCCAGCTGACCGAGGAGCAGCTCGCCGCCACGGGCGCCACCGCCGGGCTCGTGCGGCTCTCGGTGGGTCTGGAGAACGTGGACGACCTCAAGGCCGATCTGGAGGCTGGATTCCGCGCCGCGAAGGCGGCGTCCTGAACCGGGTCGCCACGTCCCCCGCACTCCCTCTCCCGCCCGCCGCCGGAGGCTGGCGGGAGGGGGATCCGCCCGGCCGCCGCTCCTGGGTGGCGCTGGACGGTCCGCTCAGGCTCGAATCGGGGTCGGCGCTGCCGGGCGTACGGCTCGCGTACGAGACCTGGGGAAGGCTCGCACCGGACGGCGCCAACGCGGTGCTGGTCCTGCACGCGCTGACCGGTGACAGCCACGCGGCGGGCCCTCGCGAGCCGGGGCATCCGACCGTGGGCTGGTGGGACGCGCTGATCGGACCGGGCCGTCCGTTCGACACCGATCGCTGGTTCGTCATCGCCCCGAACGTGCTGGGCGGCTGTCAGGGCAGCACCGGTCCGTCCTCCCTGCGCCCCGACGGCACCCGTTGGGGAACGGACTTCCCGTATCTGACGGTCCGTGACCAGGTGGCGGCCGAGGCCGCGCTGGCCGACGCCCTGGGCATCAGTCGTTGGGCCGCGGTCGTCGGCGGTTCGGTGGGGGGCATGCGTGCCCTCGAATGGGCGGTGAGCCGGCCGGACCGTACGGGATCGCTTCTGGTACTCGCCACCCCGGCCGCGGCGTCGGCGGAACAGATCGCCTGGGGCAGCGTGCAGATCTCCGCGATCCGCGCCGACCCGGGCTGGCGGGGCGGCCGGTACCACGACGCCCCGCCCGGCTCGGGTCCGCACCATGGGCTCGGCCAGGCGCGGCGGATCGCCCATGTCACCTATCGCAGCGAGGCGGAGCTGGCGGCGCGGTTCGGCCGGGAGGCGCAGTCCGGTGAGCTCCCCTCGCAGGGCGGGCGCTACCAGGTGGAGTCCTACCTCGACCACCATGCCGCCAAGCTGGTACGCCGCTTCGACGCCGGCAGCTACGTGACGCTCACCGAGGCGATGAACGGCCACGATGTGGGCCGGGGCCGCGGCGGTGTCGCGCAGGCGCTGCGCCGTGCGGGCATGCCCGCACTGGTCGCGGGGGTCGACTCGGACCGGCTCTATCCGCCCTCGCAGCAGGCGGAACTGGCGGCGCTGCTGCCCGGTGCGGACCGACTCCGTGTCATCGAATCACCGTACGGGCACGACGGTTTCCTCATCGAGAGCGGCCAGGTGGGCGTCCTCGTGAAGGAGTTGCTGCCCGCTTCGTGACCGCGTCCTGCCTCAGCCCATTGCCCATTCCCTGTCCCTTCCCTGGAGCGCCCATGAGTTCCGTAGAGCCGTCCGAAGCCGCGTACGACCGGATGAGACTGCGCCAGTGGTCCCGCGGCGGCGCCCGATCGGCGGGGATCGACCGCCGCGATCTTCTGAAGTTGGTCGTGGCTGCGTCGGCTGCCGTCCCGCTGGTTCCGGCCGTCGCCTCGCCGGCCCACGCGGCGGGAACGCCGGCGCTTGCGGGGGTGGTGAAGCCGCTGCCGCCGGAGTTGTTCACGGTGCGCGGCACCAACGCGGAGACGAACTTTGCCGCGCTGCGCGGCACCGGGCTGCTCACCCCCGTCGACCGCTTCTTCGTCCGCAACCACACCGCGACGCCCCGCATCGAGGCGGCGGACTGGAAGCTGACGGTCTGGGGCAGCGGACTGAAGGGCGGGCCGGTGGACTTCTCGTACGCCGCGTTGCGGGCCCTGCCGTCCGTCACCCGTACCGCGTTCGTCGAGTGCGCGGGCAACGGTCGTAGCTTCTTTACTTCACAACAGAACCAGCCGGTCAGCGGCACTGCCTGGACCCTCGGCGCGATCGGCACCGCGCGCTGGCGCGGGGTGCGGCTCGCCGATGTGCTGCGGCTGGCCGGAATCGGCAGGGACGCGGTCGACGTCCTGCCGCGCGGACTGGACGCGGAGGTCGTCAGCGACGGAACGAACCTGGGCCGGGTGCGCAGGCCCCTGCCCGTGTCGAAGGCTCTGGACGACGTCCTCCTCGCCTACGAGATGAACGGCGAGCCGCTGCCGCCCGACCACGGCCATCCGGTCCGGCTGATCGTCCCGTCCTGGGTCGGCATCGCGAACATCAAATGGGTCGGGGACATCGAGGTGAGCGCGGAGCCGCTGCTGACTCCGTGGAACACCGGCCTGTACCGGCTGTTCGGCCCGGGACACCCACCCGAGGGCAGCGATCCGCTGACCCGGCAGACACTCAAGAGCGCCTTCGAGCTGGCGCCCGGTGCCACCTTCGACGCCCACCGCAGGCACCTGCTCACGGGCCGGTCCTGGTCGGGCGGCGCACCGGTGCGTCTCGTCGAGGTCAGCACCGACGGCGGCACCCGCTGGCGGCCGGCCCGGCTGCGCGACGAGCCCAGGAGCGGCAGCTGGGTCCGCTGGACGGCCGACTGGGTTCCGAAGGAGACCGGCCCCGCCGTGCTGCTCGCCCGGGCGACGGACCGGTCGGGCCGCACCCAGCCGGCGACGGCTGCCCACAACACGCAGGGCTACCTCTTCGACGCGGTGGTGCGGCACCCGGTGACGGTCGTCTGACGCCGTCCCGCTGCTATTCGGCGCGGCCCGCGTAGTACGTGGCGATCATGTCCTTCGCGCCGTGTCCGGCCGCCTCCGCTCGGGTGAACCGCTCGGCGGAGGCGGCGACCAGATCCAGCGTCACCCCGGACGCCTCGGCCGCGTCGAGGATCAGCCGGGTGTCCTTGAGCGCGGTGGAGAGCGCGAAGCTCGGGGTGAGGTCGCCGGACAGCACCGCAGCGGACTTGCCCTGCAGGTACGGGGTGTCGAGCGGGCCGCCCTTCACCGCGTCCAGGAACAGCCGCGGGTCGACCCCGATCCCCTCGGCGAGGTTGAGGCATTCCGCCACGCTGTTGACCAAGTTGATCACCCAGGTGTTGGCGACCAGCTTGAGCCGGGTGGCCGCTCCCGGGTCCTCCCCGACCCATACAGTGCGCTGCCCGATCGCTTCCAGGACCGGCATCGCCGTGGCGCGGGCGGCGGTGGGGCCGGAGACGAACACCGTGAGGGTGCCCTGTTCGGCGGGCTGCCGGGTGCCGGAGACCGGGGCGTCCAGGTAGACGAGTCCGAGGTCGGCTGCCCGGTGGACGAGGTCGGTGGTGGCGTCGAGGCCGACGGTGGAACTCTGCAGCCAGACCTGGCCGGGGCGGAGTCCGGGGGCCGCGGCTGTGAGGGTCCGGGCCACGGACGGGCCGTCGTTCAGCGCGGTGAGGACGACATCGGCGCCGCGCACCGCTTCCTCCGCGGTGTCCGTCACGGTGGCGCCGTTCGCGGCCAGGGGCGCCGCCCTGGCCTGCGTACGGTTCCAGACCCGGACGGGGAGTCCGGCCCTGAGCATGCTGCGCGCCATCCCGGATCCCATGATCCCGGTGCCGAGGACCGCGACGGTCGGCCTGTCGGTCGCTGAGCCCGTGGGGGCGGCGGCGGTCATGGGGAGATTCCCTTCGTCGGTGCGCCCCGCACGGCTGCGACGGCGCGATGGGACTCAAGCCTGCCGCAGCGCGCCGTCGAGTACGGCGCGGTGTACGGCCCGGGCGAGTCGCGATCCCCAGCGTGAGCGCGGGCCGGCGAAGGGTTCCCCGGCCTGTGCCCCAGGGTCGGGAGCGGCGATGCACACGGCGTCCGTGGGGGTGCCCGAGCAGTCGAGTCCGGCGTCCACGAGCGCTTGGACCTTGGCCTCGGTGGCCGTTGCCACGGCGTTGACCAGGGCGGCGTCGGAGAGGGCCACGGGGACGGTGACGACGATGTTGACCGTGCCCGGCGGCAGCGGGCCGTCGGCGCCTGCGGCCGGGTCTGCGGCCCATCCCCGGACCCCGAGACCGCTGGTGACGGTCGCCGTGACGCCCCCGTCGGCCGCGACGGTGTACGCGGTGACGTCCGCGGCCGTCATCAGACCGGCCCCGGTGCCGCCGAGCTCCTCGGCGCAGGCGATCTCGGCGAGGTGCCGGTCCGGGTCCAGCCGCGGGTATCCGCCCGGTACCTGGGCATTGAGAATCCAGGCCCGCGGCCCGATGCCGCCGCCCAGGACCGCACTGCTGCACACCCGCCAGCCGGGGCCCAGCCGCCAGACCAGGTGGTGGAGACGGAGGCCTTCCTCCTGCCTGGCCAGCAGTTCCCCGCGCTGTCCGGGGATGCGTGTACGTACGGAGTCGATGGCGCACCCCCGGGGAAAGGCCGCCCGACGGTCGGCGACGGCGCGTCGATCATACGTGCGGGGCAGCGCGCATCCCCGGTGCACCCATGAGGGTGCTCACCCGAATGGAGTAACGGGTGAAAGGGGCCGGTACAGGCATTGCGCGGGGCCACCGCCCACCCCGGGTCCTCCGGGCCGCCCGCTGCCCGGGCCGGGAGGTTGCAGCGTCCAACCGGGTGAGGCGCGATGGAAGCCGGACGCGTCTTCTCTGCTGGACCCACCCACAGGGCGTGCCCGGGCGAGGAGGAATCGGCCATGGGAGCCGCTGACGGTTTCACGGATTCCGGAGAACTCGACGGTCTGACCGTCTACGACAGTGACGGCGAGAAGGTCGGCAGTGTAGGGCGGGTGTACGTCGACGACGACACCGGCAAGCCCGACTGGATCACGGTCAAGACCGGCATGTTCGGCATGAAGGAGAGCTTCGTACCGCTCGCCGGAGCCCGCCGCGTGGGCTCCGACCTGCACGTCTCGCACACGAAGGACCGCGTCAAGGAAGCCCCCAGGGTGGACGCCGACGCGCATCTCTCCGTGGCCGAGGAAGAAGAGCTCTACCGGCACTACAGCATGACCAGGAAGACCACCGCCGGTGCGGGCGGCGACGCGCGCACCACGTCCGGCACCGGAACGGCAGCCATGGGCGCCGCCGGAGCTGCCGGAGCCGCGGGAGCGGCCCGCCCCGGGACGACCGGCAAGGCGACAACGGTCGGCACCACGGGCGCAGCCACCTCGGGCGCCGGCATGGGCAGGCACCGGGACACGGAGACGTCCTCCACCTCTCGGCCGCTCGCCGGAGCCGGAGCCGAACGGTCCGCCGCGGGCGCCGGGGGCAGGGAGGAAATGGTCCGTTCCGAGGAACAGCTCCTCGTCGGTACGGAGGAGTACGAGAGCGGAAAGGCGCATCTGCACAAGTACGTCGTGACCGAGAACGTCTCCCGGACCGTACCCGTGTCCCACGAGGAAGTACGCGTGGTGCGCGAACCCATGCGGCCGGGCGAGAAGTCGACCGGTACGACGAGCATCGGCGAAGAGGACGTCGAAGTCACCCTGCACGCCGAACGCGCCACCGTCCGCAAGGAGGCCGTCCCGGTGGAGCGCGTCCGCCTCGAAACCAACAAGGTCACCGAACAGAAGGAAGTCTCCGCCGAACTCCGCAAGGAGAAGATCGACTACGCGGACGGCAAGGACATGGGCAGCGGCAAGGACACGGGCGGCGAGTTCGGCCAGGGACGCCGCCGCTGACCCCCTCACTCAGCGGCGACAGGCCGCGCGACAAGCACCGAGGGGCGGACCCGGACGACGCGGGCCCGCCCCTTCGCCGTCGGTCACCCGGAAACCCGGCCGCCCGCGGCGGCCCCCGGCAGGAAGCGCACCGAAGGCCTGCCGTCCGGCCCTTCCGGCGTCACCACCGCCCGTACCCGGTAGACGTCTGCGATGAGTTCCCCGGTGATCACCTCCGCGGGCGTTCCGCAGGCCACCACCCGTCCTTCCTTCAGCACGGTGACGCGGTCGCAGAACATCGCGGCCAGGTTGAGGTCGTGCAGCGCCACGACAGCGGTGACGGGCAGCGCGGAGACGAGGGCCAGCAACTCCAGCTGGTGCTGGATGTCCAGATGGTTCGTCGGCTCGTCCAGGAGGAGCTCACGAGGCCGCTGGGCGAGTGCACGGGCGATCTGGACGCGCTGGCGCTCACCGCCGGACAGGGTGTGCCAGGACTGCCCGGTGCGGTCGGCCAGGCCTGTGCGCTCCAGCGCCTCGCGCACGGCGTCCGCGTCCTCGCGGTCGGGCGCAGCCCAGGCACGGCGGTGCGGGATACGGCCGAGGCGCACGACGTCCAGGACGCTCAACTCGACCTGGGTGGTGGCGTGCTGGCCGACCACGGCGACGCGTCGGGCGACGGTGCGGCGGCCGGTCTCCGCGAGGGTGCGGCCGTCGAGGGTCACCGCGCCCGCGCCCGGGCCGAGGATGCCGGCCATGATGCGGAGCAGCGTGGACTTGCCGGATCCGTTCGGTCCCAGGAGTCCGAGAGTGGCGCCGGGCGGCGGCGCGATGTCCACACCGTCGAGGACGATCCGCCCGCCCGCCTCCCGCGTCACGCGCTCGGCCCGCAGGCCCGCGCTCGCGGCGGCGGTCATGTGGCCCTCCGTGTGCGGTACAGGACCAGTACGAAGGCGGGCACACCGATGAGGGCGGTGACCACTCCGACCGGCACCTCCTGCGGGTCGAGGACGGTGCGGGCCAGCGTGTCGACCCAGACCAGGAACACCGCCCCGGCGAGTGCGGTGACCGGCAGAAGTCGCCGGTGCCCCGAACCGGTCAGGGCGCGGGCCGCGTGCGGCAGGACGAGGCCGACGAAGCCGATGGCGCCCGCCGAGCTGACGAGCGCCGCGGTCAGCAGCGCCGTGGTGCACAGCAGCACGATCCGGGTGCGGGCGACATGGACGCCGAGGGTGGCCGCCGCGTCCTGGCCGAACGCGAAGGCGTCGAGCGTACGGGCGTGCCCGAGGCAGATCAGCAGTGTCACGGCGAGTACCGCCGCGCACATCCACACATCGGTCCAGCCGACCCCGCTCAAGGAGCCGAGCAGCCAGAACAGCACACCGCGGGTCTGCTCGGCGTCGGCGGCGGTCATCACGACGAAGGAGGTGAGCGCGGAGAAGAGCTGCATCGCCGCCACACCGGAGAGGACGACCCGGTCGGTCGTCCCGCCGAGGGTGTGGCTGAGCAGCAGGACGAGGGCGAACGAGCAGAGGGCCCCGATGAAGGCACCGGTCGAGATCGACACCGCTCCCCCGCCCGCCCCGAGGATGACGACCACGACCGCTCCGGTGGACGCCCCGGAGGAGACACCGAGCACGAACGGGTCGGCGAGCGGGTTGCGCAGGAGTGACTGCATCACGGTGCCGCACACCGCGAGTCCGGCCCCGCACACCGCGGCGAGCAGGGTGCGGGGCATGCGCAGGTTCCAGATGATGCCGTCCCGGATCGGGGTGAGCCGCGAGTCCCCGAGGCCGAGGTGGGCCGCCACCGCGGACCAGACGTCCGGGACCGAGATCCGGGCGGGTCCGATGGTGACGGCGACCGCGACGGACAGGAGCAGCAACGCCGTCCCGCAGCTCCACAGGAGGCCGTCGCGCAGGACGCCGGCAGGGCGGGACACCGGTGCCTTCTGTGCGCGTGCGCCGGCGGCCTGACAGGTGTCCTGACGGGTGTCGGTCACCCCGCGAGCCCGAAGCCGCGCAGCCCCTCTGCGACGAGCTCCACGCCTTCGACGGTGCGGATGGAGGGGTTCATGGCCTGGCCGCTGAGGAGGACGTAGCGTTTGTGCCGGACGGCGTCCATGTTCCTCGTGGCGGGATTGGACTCCAGGAACTGGATCTTCTTCTCGGCGCTCTCGGCGGTCTGCGACATGCGGGTCAGGTCACCGATGACCAGGACATCGGGGTTGCGGTCGGCGACGGTCTCCCAGTTGATCTGGGGCCACTCCTCCTGCGTGTCGTCGAAGACGTTCTTCGCGCCGAGCTCCTCGGTGATGATGCCGGGCGCCCCGCAGCACCCCGCGAGGTAGGGCGACTCGGCGTTGGCGAACCAGTAGAGCAGGGTGGCGTCCGATGCCTCGATGCCTGCGGTCGCCTCGGTGATACGTGCCCGGAGGCGGGCGACGAGTTCGTCACCGCGTTCCTGGACGCCGAACACCTTGGCCAGATCGTGTACTTCGGTGTAGACGCTCTCCATGGTCAGCGGCTTCGTACGGGAACCGTCCCCGCCCTTGCTGTTGTCCTTGGCCGTGCAGTCGGCCGGCGAGACGTAGGTGGGGACGCCGAGGTCCTCGAACTGTTCGCGGGGCGCGACACCGCCCTTGCCGAGCGTCGATTCGAACGAGGCGCTGATGAAGTCGGGTTCCTTGTCGAGGACCTTCTCCGAGGAGGGCCGGTTCTCGGCGATGCGGGGGACGCTCGCACTGGCCTTCTCCAGCCCCTTCATCACCGGGTCGGTCCAGGTGGAGGTGCCCGCCAGCCGGTCGGCGAGGCCGAGCGAGAGCAGGATCTCGGTCGACCCCTGGTCCAGGGAGACCGCGTGGTGCGGGGCGGACCCGACGGTGACGGTGCGTCCGCAGTTCTTCAGCGTCACCGGGTAGCCGGCGCTGCCTTCCTGCGTCGCTTCGGTGGATGCTCCGCCACCGCAGGCGGTCAGCAGGACAAGTCCCGCTGTGAGCAGAGCGGTTCGGCGTACGGTACTGGCTATGGGCGGCACAGGGTCCCTCTGCGTCCTGGGGCTCAAGCGCGGAGCCCGGTACGAAGCACCGCTCCCGGTTCGGGAACGGGTGCCAGCAGGTTTTCGGACTCGGGTTCATCCGGACGGGACGCCTTCCCGGACCCCCGAGGGTGTCCAGTGGCCGTGGCCCCGCCCGTCCCCCTCACCGCTGCGCGTCAGCTCCGGATTCACACCGGATTCCCTGACTCCACGTGGAGTGTGACTGGCTTCTGCAAGCTATCACGCAGCTGAACGGCGGCCCCAGGCGCCGTGGCCGGCACGGCGGGTGGGGCGGTGTCCCCCCGCACCGGCCCCTCCCTCGCCAGGACCTGCGTTCTCGGGTCAGGACCTGCGGCGAACCGATTCTCCGGCTCTCACCTGCGGCGTCCGCGCCGACGGGCGAGCAGGGATGCCGTGCCCCAGTACGCGAGCAGCACGGCCCGCAGCCCGAGGATCTCTGCGGCCTCGCGCACACGCCGGGCGCCCACCGCCCCGGGTCGTGTCCGGACGGCAGCCCGTCGGCCGCTCACGGCGCGGCGGGCGGCGACGGCTCGGCGGACCCCCGGTGCCAGGGGCCCTTCGGGTCGTCGTACGCGTGGGTGTAGTCCGGTCCTGCGATCGGCCAGTCGGCGAGCAGTTCTTCCGGCAGCGCGAAGGACTCGACCAGTTCGGGTGCATGTGCGGCAACGGCTGTGATCAGTTCCTCGGTGGCCTCGGGCAGTTCGTCGACCTGCTGGGCGGTCAGGTGACCTGCCGCCAGCAGGTCCCCGCTGTTGCGTGCCACCCACTGGAGGGCGAACAGCCGCTCCAGGTCGGCCAGCCGCTCCCGGGCGGCGCCCTCGGGAAGCGTGGCCAGCGCCTCGGCGTACCCCTCGGCCGCCTGCCGGTACGCGTGGGCCTCGACCCCCCGCAGCGCGGCTCCGGAGGCCGCGTTCCACCGCGCGAGCGCGTCACCGTGCGGTGCCCGGAGCGCGCGTTTCCTGGCCCGGGTGAACCAGATGTCCTCCACCGCGTCGAGGAGCCTGCCGAGGAAGCGGGGGTCGGCCAGCTCACCGGGGGTCCGGTCGGGCTGGGTCTTGCCGGCTCCGCCCGCCGCGTCCTGCGAGGGGCCCCCTGGGGCGGGTTCGGCGGCGAAGAGCATGTCGGCCGCCGCCTTGGCGTGGACGGCGAGGTTGTCGCCCTCCGCCGTGATGGCGCCCTCGATCCCGGTGACCAGCTCCGTCATGCCGTTGTTCTCCAACAACGCCTGTGCGCCGCAGCGTTCACGGCACTCGACGATGACCGAGCGGGCCTGCCAGGTGATCCACCCCTTGGCGACGGCCACCAGACGCTCCGCCTCCGCTCCGTTCTCGTCGGTGCGGCGCTCCCACCGGTCGAGCGCCCTGCGGTGCAGAAGACTCATGGCGAAGACCGTGGCGATGGCCGAGGCGAGCGGCCCGTGGTGGGTCCGGTGGGCGTTCACCGGAATCTGCCCGGCGCCCCGGGCGCCGGAGACCATGCGACGGCCGCCGTAGCGGACGGCTACCGCAAGCGTGGCGCGTGCGGAGCCGGCAGCGCAGGCGCTCATGGAGATCCGCCCCGGGGTCACACGGCCGATGGATGTCTGGAAGCGCCGCCGTCGGTCGGCGGGGGTGATGCCGGCTTCGCCGTCCCCGCCGAGTCCCCTTCCTCCCCCCAACACGGCGTCCCGCCCGACGAACAGCCCGTCGAACGAGGTCAGGCAGTGGTCGACAGGGCTGCCCATCCGGGCCGGCAACCGCCGGACCCGTACTCCTGGAAGAGCTTGTACGTCGTCGGTGAGCGGCACCAGGAAGAGGTGGACGCCGTGGTCCGTGCCGTCGGCGAGAAGGCGCGCGGCGACGAGACCGGTCTTCGGCCCGCCCGCCGGGCTGGTGTTGGGCATGAACTTCTGCGCCCCCGCGTTCGGGGTGTGCAGGACGAACCCGTCCCGCTCGCGGTCGTACGTCGCGGTGGTCTCCAGGGAGGCGGCATCGTTGCCGTGCGCCACCTCGGTACAGAGGAAGGTGCCGATGCGCCGCATCCCCAGGAAGTCGGACAGATCGCGGTCCGTGCCGGCGTCGTGGTCGAGGAGACTGCCGAGGAAGAGGCTGTAGTGGATGCCCGCCACGGTGGTGAGCGCGGGGTCCACCGGCCCGAGCCATTCGTGCAGGGCGGCCAGGGCGCGCGGGTCGGCGGCGAGGCGGGCTCCGCTGTCGAGGGAGCGGTTGAGGATGCGCAGCCGGTCGTAGGCGAGGGAGAGACGCTCTTCGGGGGTACCGCCCGCGGGGCGGCGGAACGGTTGTGTACTGATCAGCCGCCGCCAGAAGCCGTGCTCCCGGCGGAAGTCCGCGCCGAGGAGGACGCCGGTCAGCAGCTCGGCCGTGGACGGTCGGACGGTGTCGGTAAGGGTCACGGTCATGAAGGTCTAAACGACCGGGGCGGGCGGGAGGACACCGGCGGCGCCGTCCTCAGGCCCTTGGGACAGGTGCCCCGGTCAGTCCCGCCGCGAGCTCGCCCTCGTCGGGCGGAAGGGCACCGGCCCGTGCGACGGTCACGGCGGCCGACGCCGCCCCGTGGCGCAGCACGTCGCCCAGCGTCTCGGTGTCCAGCGACCGCAGTCGTGCGCGCCCGCCCTCCCCGAGCAGTCCGTGCGCTGCCAGGCTGTGCAGCGTGCCGGACATGAACGCGTCGCCCGCTCCCACGGTGTCGACGACCCGGACGGGGACCGCGTCGACGTTCAGCGTCGCACCCCGGAGGACCGCCAGCGCCCCTTCGGCTCCTCGCGTGACGAGGACGACCGCCGGACCGGAGCGCAGCCACCGCTCGGCGGCCCTGTCCGGCGTCTCACCCGGGTAGAGCCACGCCAGGTCCTCGTCGCTCGCCTTGACCACGTCGCTGAGGGCGACACAGCGTTCGACCCTGCGTACGGCCTCGGCGTGATCTCCCATCAGCTCCGGCCGCACATTCGGGTCGTAGCTGACGGTCGCGGTTGCCCGGAGTGCTTCGACGGCGGCCCGGACGGTACCGGCCCCGGGTTCGACGACGGCGGCGATCGACCCGGTGTGCACATGCTGCGGCGGCCGCTCCGGGCTCACCTGGGCCAGTGACCAGGTGATCTCGAAGGAGTACGAGGCCCGCCCGTCGTCGTCCAGGGTGACGGCGGCGGACGGTGTGGGCGCGCCGCTGCCGTCGGTGAGCACACGGACCCCTGCCGATGCCAGATGGTCCCTGATGAGCCGTCCGTTCGTGTCCGGGCCGAGCTGGGTGAGGAGGGTGGTGCTCCGGCCCAGCCGGGCCAGACCGTACGCGACGTTCGCGGGGCTGCCGCCCGCGTGGACGCGGTCCGCCGCGCCCGGCGCCCGGACGATGTCGGCGACGCATTCGCCGATGACCAGCAGAGCGAGTCTGTCGAGCATGAGGAGCATCTCCAGGAGTGGCGCCGGGCTGAGGTGCCCGGCACGCGGTGGTCGGCGGACACGTTCCTGCCGATTCTGCCTCGTGCGCCGGGTGTGCCGGGAGACCTCGTGCCCTGCACGGGCACCGAAGGCGTCCTCACGCGCGGCGGTAGGGAGCGGACGTCAGCCGGTGCCGTCCGCCGTGGCGGGCGCCGGCCGGCTGCTGAGCTCTGCGGCCGGGCCGGCGGCGCGACGGGCCCACAGCAGGGTGCCTGCCAGCAGCACCGTGGCACCGAGCAGCCAGGGCAGGGGGCCTGCGGGCAGCACACCCGCGATCAGCCCTCCGGCCGCCCCGACGAGCTGCAGCGAGAGCGACTGCACGGAAAGAGCGGTCGCACGGCCCGAGGTGTCGACGCGGCGGTGCAGGAGGTCGTTCTCACTGGGTCCGGCGGACCCGAGCCCCAGGTACACCAGCGCGTATCCGGCGACGGCCAGGGTCAGGGCGGTCGCTCCGTTGGAGGACACGGTCGCGGCGAGCACCAGGAGGCCGGTGGCACTCGCTGCGAGGCTCGCCAGGACCGCACGCTCGCTCCCGCCCGCGAGCCGGGCGACGAGCGGGGCGATCTGGCTGCCGAGCGCCGAGCAGACGAACCCGGCTGCTGCCAGTCCCGCGAACAGCACCGCACCTGACTCGGAGGCTCCGGTGACGGCTGCGGCGCGGCCGGGCGTGAGCAGTTCGAGGGCGGCCAGCGCGGTGCCGGCGGCGCCTGCGGTCATCAGGATGCGGCGGATCAGCGCGTCCCGGGCGCCGAGCCGCAGGCCCGCGCCGATGGCCTCCGGAACACCGCGCAGCACACCGCGCAGGGTGGCCCGGGGGCGGGGAGGTTCGGGCAGTGCGGTGAGGACGTAGAGGACGAAGAGGGTCTCGACGGCCACGCCCACGAGCACGGGGACGGAGAGCGGCAGAACGAGGTCGGAGGTGTACGTCCGCAGCCGGGCGCCGAGGTCCGGGCCGAGGCCGAGCAGCCAGGGCAGCGCGCCGCCGAGCAGCATGCCGAGGGCCAGGGCGGCCGAGGACGCGGCGCTGCCGCGCGCCAGTCCCGTGCGCAGGTCGGCGTCGGGGCCGGAGCGGGCGTGCACGGTGTCGACGTACCAGGCTTCGGCCGGTCCGCTGGACAGGGCCCTGCCCGCGCCCATCAGCGCCATGCCGAGGGCGAGGACCCAGCCGGCCGTTCCGAGCCCTATGAGGGCGAGGGCGCACACGTTGAGGATTCCGGCCCCGGCGAGGACGGTGCGGCGGCCGATGACGTCGGAGAGGCCGCCGGTGGGGAGTTCGAGAGCGGCGGCGGTGAGGGAGTGTGCGGCGAAGGCCGCGGCGACGGCGGCGAGGGCCAGGCCTCGTTCGGTGAAGAGCAGGACCATGGGAGCGGCGGTCAGACCGGCCGGCAGCCAGAACAGGAACGACACCGCCACGAAGCGGCGCCGCGCGGTGCGTTCGTCCGGCCCGGTGTACTCGGTGTGCGCGGTGACGGGCGCGGGCCGGGTCACGAGGTGCCCTTGGATCGAGGGCCGGCCTCGGACGTGGCGTCGGGGCGTGTGCCGCGGTCGGAGCGCGGGTCCGCGGTGAGGGGCTCGGTGGACTCCGGTGCCGTGGGCTCCCTCGCCGCGAGCGCGAGTCCGGCCGTGACCAGCACGACCCGCTCGGCACTGGGATCGTGCTCGTCACGGGCGGTCAGTTCCGTCACCTTGGCTTCGAAGGCGTCCCAGAGCTCTCTCAGGGATTCCGGTGTCAGTCGAGGCATCAGATCGCTGACACCGGAGGGCTCGTGCCACTCCTCCCCCAGCCGGCCGTCCTGGATGTCCGCCTCGTGCTGGACCACCGAGTGCTGCAGGTGCTCGATCGAGCGACGCCAGAACGTGCCCAGCAGTGCTCGGCCCCCTGACGTGGCCAGCATCCCCTCGTTGCTCCACGAGGTGACGGCGTGCACCGCCTGCCAGCGTCGCTCGCGGCCGTCCCGGTGCTCCGCCTCCGCGACGAACGCGTACCTGGCCAGCACGCGCAGGTGGTAGCTGGTCGAGGCCGAGGACTCTCCCGTCCTGACCGCCAGTTCGCTCGCGGTGGCCGGTCCGTGCTGCCGCAACAGGCCGAGCAGCCGCAGACGCAGCGGGTGGGTGAGCGCCTTCAGCGCCGCCGAGTCCTGGCCCGGGTCGAGTTTTCGGGGCGAGCTGTCGCTGTCCATGACGGCAGGCTAGATGGAATCAGCTCTTTCCCAAAGTATTTTTGCAGAACTTTTTTGGGAAACTTCTTTCAGCCGTTCCGCACCCCCTCCAGGGCGTCCGCCACCAGCGCGAGGAAGCGGGCATGGGCCTGGGGACTGCACAGGGGCTCCGGATTCCACGGGACTGTCCGCGCCGCCTCCGTGGCCGCCCGCCAGTCGGGGGCACCGATCTCGCCGAGCGGGGTCGCGTTCGACCGGACGTCGGCAAGGACGACGTCCGGTCCGAGCTCCGCCGCCCGGCCCCAGTCCGCGGTGGACCAGTTGACTCCCCCACCCTCGGCCGGTGACACGAGGTTGACCCCCAGCTCGGCGAGCACCCGCAGTTCGGGCCACATCGGCGGGCGGGCGATGTGCGCCTGCTCCTGGCCGGCCGGAGACAGAGCCACCACCCTCGGGCCGTCGGGAACGGCTTCGGCCACGGCGCGCAGCCGCTCCCTGGCGGCTTCCAGGTCCCGGGCGGCACCCCGGACCGGTTCCCCGCCGAGCGAGCCGGCCAGCTCGGCGAACCGCTCGGCTGTGCGGCCCAGCGTGCGGGCCTGACCCACGTCGATCACCGCGACCGGTACCCGCTCCTCCAACTGCTTGGCGGTGTCCGGGTCCAGCCCGTAGACCTGGCCGTGGCCGTAGCTGACGGCGACGACCAGGTCCGGCCGTCCGCGTAACAGGGTCTCCACGTCCAGGCCCGTGCCCGCGCCCCGGTAGTCGACGGTGTCCAACGAGAGCGTTCCGGTCTTCGCCGGGTCGGGGGCCGTACCGTCATGACCGGAACCGAAGATCCCTTCCGGGCGCACGCCGTAGTCCCACAGCGTCGCTCCGGCCTGGATGTAGGCGAGCACACGCGAAGGGCGCCGCTCCGCCGCCAGCAGCTGCCCCCGGTCGTCCGCGAACCCCCACGCACTCTGCTCCGTCACGTCTCTCACTCCTCCGTACCGGCTGGCTCGGCCCTCACCCGGGCTCGCACCTGACTACCTGCCCAGCCGGTCGCCGCCACACCCCTCGGTGGAACGTCCCAGATAGGCGAGCGGCCCCGGATCGGGGACCTCGATCTCGTGGAATCCGAGCCGGTCGTAGAAGGCCCTGGCCGGGGTGTTCGCCACCAGCATCGACAGGTGGACGGCCGGGACCCCCTTGGCGTGGAGCGCGTCCAGGAAGGTGCCCATCAGCTCCCTTCCGTACCCCTTGCGCTGCCACGGCGGCAGCAGGTCGATGTGCAGGTGGGCCGGATGTCCGTCCAGCTCGGGAAGGATCATGCGTTCGGGGCGGTGGAGGAGCGCGGTCATGTCCTCGACGAAGGTGCTCGGCGTCCCGTCGGGCTCAGGAAAGCGTTCGGTCACCTGCGGGAGCCAGATCTTGCGGAACGCGTCCACGAACTGCCGGGTGTCCGCGGTCCCCAGGATGTAGCCGACCGCCTGCCCGGACCCGTCGTCCAGGACGAACGTCAGCTCGGGTTCGAGGTGCGCGTAGGGCGCCGCGAACAACGTCGGCATCAGCTCCGGATCGGGGTACAGATGCCGGGAGTCACCGCCGTTGTCCGCTGTGCGGATGCAGATCTCCGCGAGGGCCTCACGGTCGCCGGGTCGATAGGGACGTACGTGCGCTGCCTGGGTCATCGCCCCATCCTGCCCACTTGGGAGCGCTCCCACAAGGGCTGTCGCCCTCAGCCGGCGCCGCCCTTCACACGTCCGAGTTCGACGTTGAACTGGGCGCCGGCCAGAAGTGCCAGGTTGGTGAACCAGATCCAGATGAGGAAGACGACCAGACCGGCCAGCGAACCGTACAGCCGGCTGTAACTGCCGATATGGGTGGCGTACAGCGCGAATCCGGCCGAGGCGACCAGCCACAGGAACGCCGCGAGCACGCCGCCCGGCAACCCGCGCCGCAGGCCCCGGGCGGTACGCGGACCGGTACTGAAGAGGACCAGGATCAGACAGGCGACCAGGCAGAGCAGTACGGGCCACTTGAGGACCGCCCAGACCGTCTCACCGGCATGGGTCAGGCCCGTCCGTTCCCCGAACCAGCGGGCCAGCGGACCGGTGAGGACCAGGGCGAACGCACTGGCCATCAGCAGGACGAGCAGTCCGATCGCGGACGCCACGATGATGTGCGCCTGGCGCAGCGGGGGCCTGGTGTCCTTCACGTCGTGCATGGCGTGCAGCGCTCTGCGGAAGACAGCCAGGTAGCTGGAGGCCGACCACACGGCGCTGACACTCCCGGTGGCCGCGAGCAGCCAGACGGCGGTGCGCTCGTGGGTGGCCGCTTCGAGGGGCTGGCGCAGCGCCGCTCCGGACTCGGCGGGGGCGAAAGCCGTGATGTCGATGATCAGGGCGTTGGTGGCGCCGGGGCTCGCCAGACCGATGACGGACACGGTGACCAGGAGCGCCGGGAGCAGGGCGAGGATGGCGTAGTACGTGAGGGCCGCCGCCCAGTCGGAGAGGTCGTCGTTCCAGAGCGAGACGGGAGTACGGCGCAGGGCGGTGCGCCAGCTCGGTGCGGCCCGCCCGGACGGGGGCGCGGTGCGGTCCGCGGCGGGGGCGTCGGTCCTGCTGGGCACGCTGGTACTCCGGGGGGACTAGGGAAGAATCGGCGGGACCGGACGCGTCGAAGGACGGCCCGGCTGCCACCTTTCTCTCATGCCTCCGTACCGCAGGTGTATTCCTGCGCGCTCAGTCGTTGACAGCTGTCAGCAGCACCACGGCGTCCTCGAGCGCCAGCAGCCCGTGCCGTTCCTGGGGAATCGGGTGCAGCCCGCCCGTTGTCAGCTCCACGTCCCCGGAGGCGGCGGTGAGCCGGACCCGGCCGCGCAGTACCTGGAGCGAGGCGGCCGGGGGTGCGTTGTGCTCGTCGAGGGCGGATCCCGAGGTGAGTGCGATCACCGTCTGCCGCAGCGGTTCCTGCCGCAGCAGCAGGTGCGCGCTGCGCCCGTGCGCATTGGCGCGGGCTGCGGTCAGGTGCTCGTCGGCGAGAGCGTTGAGATCATCCATACGACCACTGTGCCGCAGCCTCCGCTCCCCCGCTATCCACCTCGGGCCGGACCGCCAGGGGTGCGTACGGTGTCGGCCCGGCCCGGTGGCGGCATCAGCTCCGCAGCCAGGCCGCCGCATCAGCGGGGAGCATGCCGGAGCCGTCCAGCGGAGTACTGGTCAGCAGCACCTCCGCGTGGCCGGGGAGCGGCACCGGGGCCCCGGACAGGTTGACGGCACAGATCAGGCCGTGGGGCCGGGTGAAGGCGAGCACGCCGGGCTGCGACGGCAGCCAGTTCAGCTGCCCGTCCGCCGTTTCCGCGGCGGCTGCGGCGAATCCGGGTTCACTGCGGCGCAGGCTCAGGGCTTCGCGGTACAGGCTGAGCATCGAACCGGGATCGCGGCTCTGGCGATCGGCGGCGTAGGACGGCCAGGAGGCCGGCTGCGGCAGCCAGGGTTCGTCCGCGGACCCGAATCCGGCGTGCGGTTCCTGTTCGGCCCACGGCAGCGGTACCCGGCAGCCGTCGCGGCCGGGGTCGATCCCGCCGGAGCGCAGGTGCATGGGGTCCTGGATCCGCGCCCGCGGGATGTCGGCTTCCGGCAGGCCGAGCTCCTCGCCCTGGTACAGGTAGACGGCGCCGGGCAGTGCCAGCGAGAGCAGGGCGGCGGCCCGGGCCCTGCGGATACCGAGTTCCAGGTCCGTGGGGGTGCCGAAGACCTTCGCGGCGAAGTCGAAGCCGGTGTCCTCGCGTCCGTACCGGGTCACGGTGCGTGTCACGTCGTGGTTGCACAGCACCCAGGTCGCGGGGGCGCCGACCGGCGCGTGCTCGGCGAGGGTGTCGTCGATAGCGGCACGCAGCAGCCGGGCGTCCCAGGGGCAGGCCAGGAAGTTGAAGTTGAAGGCGGTGTGCAGTTCGTCGGGGCGCAGGTACCGGGCGAAGCGCTCGGAGTCGGGAAGCCACACCTCACCGACGAAGACGCCCTCGTACTCGTCGGCGATCGCACGCCAGGCGCGGTAGATGCCGTGGAGTTCGTCGCGGTCGATGTACGGGTGGGGGTCGACGCCCTTGGTGAAGTCCGGCAGGGCCGGGTCCTTGGCGAGCAGGGCCGCAGAGTCGATGCGTACGCCCGCGACCCCCCGTTCGAACCAGAAACGCAGTACGTCCTCGTGCTCCTGGCGAACGGCCGGGTGTGCCCAGTTGAGGTCGGGCTGCTCGGGAGCGAACAGGTGGAGGTACCACTGGCCGTCGTCGAGCCTGGTCCAGGGGGTGCCGCCGAATTCGGACACCCAGTCGTTGGGCGGGATCTCACCGTTCTCACCGCGTCCTGGCATGAAGTGGAAGAGATCGCGCTCGGGGCTGCCGGGGCCCGCCGCGAGCGCTGCCCGGAACCAGCTGTGCCGGTCGGAGACGTGGTTCGGAACGATGTCGATGATGGTGCGTATGCCCAGTGCGCGGGCCTCGGCGATCAGCTTCTCGGCTTCGGCGAGATGACCGAAAGCAGGGTCGATGACGCGGTAGTCGGCGACGTCGTAGCCGCCGTCGGCCAGGGGTGAGAGATACCAGGGGGTGAACCAGAGGGCGTCCACACCCAGCTCCACGAGATAGGGCAACTTGGCCCGTACTCCCGCGAGATCGCCGGTGCCGTCTCCGTCGCCGTCGGCGAAGCTGCGTACGTAGATCTGGTAGATGGCGGCGTCGCGCCACCAGGTTGCGGTGGCCTCGGTCGGACGGATGGCTGCCACGTGGCGTTCCTTTCGGGCAGGTGGTACTCCGCCGCCGGGCCCGGACGCGGGGCATGGTGGGAGGGCCGGCGGCGGAGTGCTGGTGGGGGACGGCAGGGGTACTGCTAGCCCTTGAGGCCGCCCGCGGTGAGACCGCTCATGATGTTGCGCTGGAAGAGAAGGAAGATCAGCAGTGTCGGGACCGACGCGATGGTGAGCGCGGCGATGAGGACGTTCTCCGGGACTCCGCTGGCCAGGGAGTAGATGCCCACGTTGAGCGTCTGCTTGCTCGGGTCGGGCAGGGTGAGCATCGGCCAGAGGAAGTCCTTCCAGACTCCGACGACGGCGAAGATGGAGACGACGCCGAGGATCGGCCGGGAGATCGGGAGCACCACGGAGCGCAGGGTGCGCAGGGGTGAGGCGCCGTCGATGGCGGCGGCGTCCAGCAGTTCGCGTGGGATCGAGTCGAAGAAGCGCTTCAGCAGGAAGATGTTGAAGGCGTTCGTGACGGACGGCAGCCAGATCGCCCAGGGCGAGTTGAGCAGGTTGCGTTCAAAGATCGGCACGTCGAGCACGGTGAGGTACTGCGGTACGACGAGGACGGTCGCCGGGATCATCAGGGTGGCGAGCATCATGCCGAGGATGACCTTGCCGAAGACCGGCCGCAGCTTGGAGAGCGAGTAGGCGGCGGCCACGTCGAAGATCAGTTGGAAGGCCAGCGCGCCGAAGGCGTAGTACAGGGTGTTGAAGAGCAGGCGGGACAGGTCCATCACGTTCCACGCCTGGGAGTAGTTCTCCGTGTGGACCGAGGTGGGGAAGGCCGTGGGCGGGCTCTGTACGACTTCCTGCGTGGTCTTGAGTCCCCCGGTGACCATCCAGTACAGGGGGCCGAGGAACGCGATGGTGAAGGCGGCGATCACCACGGCGAAGATGATCCAGTAGAGGACCTTGCCGCGGGGGCGGCCCAGTTGGGCGGGCGAGATCAGGGTCCGCTGGCGGCCGAGGTCCGACTCGCGGGGGCCTCCCCTGCGTCCGCCGGTACGTCGCCGGGAGACAAGCGTGTTCGATGCCATCCTCGTACTCCCGTCCTAGTCTTCGCTGGTGCGGCTGAGCCGTACGTACACCGCGGAGAAGCCCGCGAGTACGACGAGCAGGACAAGTCCGAGAGCCGCCGCGCTGCCGTAGTTGTTGAAGTTGAAGGCGTACTGGTAAATGAGGTAGACGACCGTCGTGGTGGAGCCTTCGGGTCCCGCTCCGTTGGTGAGCAGGAAGGGCTCGGTGAACACCTGCATCGTCGCGATGATCTGCATGAGCAGCAGCAGTGACAGGATGAGCCGGGTCTGCGGAATGGTGACGTGCCAGATCTTGCGCAGCAGGCCGGCTCCGTCGAGCTCCGCCGCCTCGTACAGCTCGCCGGGGATCCCCTGGAGTGCGGCGAGGTAGATGAGCGTGGCTCCGCCCATGTTCATCCAGGTCGCCGCGATGACGACGGAGAGCATGGAGGTGTCGGGGTCCTGGAGCCATTGCTGGGCGGGGAGATGGAGGAATTCCAGGATGCGGTTGAAGAGTCCGTAGCCGGGGTCGTAGAAGTACTTGAAGAGCAGTACGGAGGCGACAGGCGGCAGCATGACCGGCAGGTAGACCAGCAGTCGCAGGTATCCCTGCGCGTGGCGGAACTCGTTGAGTACCACGGCGATGACGAACGGGACCGCGAAGCCCAGCACGAGGGCCAGGACGGTGAAGAGAAGGGTGTTGCGCCAGGCCTGCCAGAAGGCCGGGTCGTTGAAGACGTAGCTCAGGTTGGACCAGCCGGCCCAGGTCGTACGTCCGTCCTCGGTCTTCTGGAAGGCCAGGAAGAACTCCCGGACCATCGGGTACCACGAGAAGAACGAGAAGCAGAGAACCGCGCCGATCAGGAAGCCGTGCGCGGAAATGTTGCGGCGCAGGGCGCGTACGAACTCCTCCCGGGGGGAGTCCGGCCGGGCGGGGCGGTTGCGTCCAGGCGGTGGCGGGCTCGCCTTGCTCGTGGACAGGGTGGGGGCCGACATGGTGTCTCCTCGGTGCCGGTGCAATCGCTCGCATCGGACGGTCGGGATTGCGGGGCCGGGTCCGCGTGACCCGGCCCCACGCGTCCGTTACTGGTTCGCCAGAACCTGATTGACCTGCTGCTCCGCGGTGGAGAGCAGCTTGTCGATGTCGGCGTCCTTGTTGGTCAGGACCCCGGACATCGCGACGTCGAGGATCTTGTAGATCTCCTGGGCCTTCGGCGGCTCGGCCTTGCCCTGGACGGGGTTGTCCATGAAGGCCTTGAAGTTCTCGATGGGCATCGTGGCGTTCGTGGCGCGGCTGGCGTCGTCCTTGGTCTTGCTCTCACCGGTGAAGAAGTTCGGTTGCGGCAGCCCGACGGGCAGCTGGTCGGCCTTGGTGCGGGCCCAGTCGAACTGGCCCTTGCCGGGTGAGAGGTTCTTGAAGTTCAGCCAGGCGACGGCCGCCTTGATCTTGTCGGGCGAACTGCCCTTCTTGATCATGTAGTTGTTGCCGCCGAAGAGGGTTCCCTGGGCTCCGGGGATCGGACCGATTCCGAAGTTCTCGTACTTGGCGCCGAGTTGCTGGACCATGTACGCGATGTCGTCGGGCGCGGCCAGGAACATGCCGAGCTTGTCGGTGGATATCTGCTTCTGCAGATCGCCCCACTTCAGCAGCTGGGTCTGCCCCATACTGTTGTCCTTCCAGCGCATGTCGTGCAGCTGCTGGAGGACCTGCTTGCCCTTCTCGTCGTTGAAGGCCGCCTTCTTGCCACTGGCGTCCACCACGTCACCGCCGAGGCCGTACTGCGTGGCGGCGAAGTGCCACCCGCCGTTGTTGCCCGCGCTGTACTCGCCGAAGCCGGCGATGCCCTTGCCGAGCGCCGCGATCTTCTTGCTCGCCGCGCGGACCTCTTCCCAGGTCGCGGGCGGGGTGTTCGGGTCCAGGCCGGCCTGCGTGAACAGCTTCCGGTTGACGATCAGGCCCATGGTGTAGTTGCTGGTCGGCAGGGCGTAGAGCTTGCCGTCCTTGCGGGCCACGTCGAGCACCTGGGGCTGGATGTCCTTGAGCGCGGGGACGGACTTGTCGGTGACGTACGCGGTGATGTCCTCCGCCCCGTCGTTGTCCAGGACCTGCTGCAGGTCGGTGAAGTAGGCGTAGAACACGTCCGGCTGCGACTTGCCCTTGAGCATCGCCGTGAAGCGCGGCGGCTCCAGGCACTGTCCGGGCGTGGACTTTCCGTTGATCTTGACGTTCGGGTAGATCTTGCCGAACGCCTTGATGTCCTCTTTCCACTCGCGCAGCTCCGCGGCCTTCGCGGCCGGCGGCATGCAGTCGATCGACAGCGTCACCTTGGCCTTCGGGTCCAGCGGTGCTGACGGATCGGACGAGCCGCTGCCGGAACCGCTCTTGTCCTCGTCGCTGTTGCTGCTGCTCGTGCCACAGGAGGCAAGGGCAGTCAGCGCGAGCGCGGTGACGAGCGCGGCGGCGGAGGTTCGACGTGTGCGAGAACGGCGGAACCCAGCACTTCTCATCGGTGGTCCCCTTCGGGCATGAGCATGGAAGGCCCTCGGCGAACTCTCTGCCGGGGCGCGGCTTACTCAACCACCGCCGACATGTGAACGCAATATCTCGCGCAGTTTTCGTAAATGTTTGACAGCCTTCCGCATCCCGAGCGTGACGCACCCGGTGACGTACCCGCCGGCACGGACGTCGATCCGTCCCGCAGGGCCGTCAGGCGCGCGCCTGCGCGGTCGAGCCGCGGACCACCAGCTCGGGCTCGAAGAGGAGCTCACCCGGCGGCACGGCGCCGTTCTGGATCAGCGCGGAAAGCAGCTCGACGGCCGCCCGCCCCATCGCTTCGATGGGCTGACGGACCGTGGTCAGCGGCGGTTCGGTGCAGTTCATGAAGGCGGAGTCGTCGAAGCCGACGACGGAGACGTCCAACGGCACCGCAAGGCCCCGTCGGCGGGCGGCACGCACGGCACCGAGCGCCAGCGGGTCGCTTGCGCAGACGATCCCCGTGACGCCCCGCTCCAGCAGGCGCGAGGCCGCGGCCTGACCGCCCTCGAGCGAGAACATGGAACGCTCTATGCGCTCCCGCGGGAGCGCTCCCGCGACGGCGTGCGCGGCAGCGAGTTTGCGCCGCGAGGGGACGTGGTCGACGGGGCCGAGGACCAGGCCGATGCGCTCGTGCCCGAGGGACACCAGGTGCCGCCACGCCTGTTCGATCGCGACGGCGTCGTCGCAGGACACACAGGGGAAGTCCAGCCCTTCGATGGGGGCGTTGATCAGCACCACCGGGATGCGGCGCTCGGCGAGCCGCCGGTAGTGGTCGTGCGGCTCGTCGGCCTGCGCGAAGAGCCCTCCCGCGAAGACGACACCGGACACCTGCTGCTGGAGCAGCAGTTCGACGTAGTCGGCCTCCGAGACGCCCCCTTTGGTCTGGGTGCACAGCACGGGCGTGAGTCCCTGCTGCGCGAGGGAGCCGCCGATCACCTCGGCGAACGCCGGAAAGATCGGGTTCTGCAGCTCGGGCAGGACGAGGCCGACGAGCCTGGCCCGCTCGCCGCGCAGCTGGGTCGGGCGCTCGTACCCGAGCACATCCAGTGCCGTCAGCACCGATTGACGGGTCGTCCGCGAGACTCCGGGCTTGCCGTTGAGCACCCGGCTGACCGTGGCCTCGCTGACTCCTACCTTCTTCGCCACTTGGGCAAGTCGTCGCGTCATGACCGCAACGCTAGCGCAACTCTTGCAAGCCACCGACTTATCGCTGCAAAGAGTGTACGCGGGCAGGGTGCCCCGCGGAAGCCGCGAGGCACCCCCTCATTCCTGCTCCTTTCCCGCGGGACCCTGCGGGCCCTGCGGACCTCCCGTGTCCTCTACGGGTTGATGTTGATCTTGAAGGTGGAGGTGGTGTTCCTGACGTCCACGGCGTTGCCGCTCAGCTTCAGCCCGTTGAACGTCACCTCACCGACCGCCGGGCCCTGGCCCGTCTCCGGCATCTCGTTGGCCCAGAGGCCGAAGCCGGACTTCGCGTCGAACGCGTCACCGCTCTTGCGTGCTCCGGTGATCGAGATGTCCGTGAGCACCGTGTCCTTGATCGGGAACTGCGGCTGTCCACCGACGTAGTTCGTCTGGAACATGATTCCGCTGTACGTCGGATCGACGATGTCCACATGGGAGATCCGGATGCCCTGGAACACCTTGGAGGCCGAGAACAGCCAGATGCCCGGGAAGGTCTGCGACCCCCAGAAGTGCCCGCCCGACCGCACGACCGACACGTTCTCGATCGCCGTGGGGCCGGTCCCGAATCCGTTCATCGGATAGCCGAAGTCCAGCGAACTGACCGTGATTCCGGAGTACACCAGGGTGTCTGCGATGTGGATGTTGCGGAAGGTGTTGTCGTACCCGCCGTACACGGCCACACCCGCGGCACGCCAGGTGAGGATGGACGTCAGGTTCTCGTACACGTTGTTCTTCATGTCCGCGCCGCCGCCGTCGATCGCCGAGAACAGCGCGAAGCTGTCGTCCCCGGTGGCACGCGCCTCGTTGTTGGTGACGTGGTTGTCGGTCGATCCGTTGGTCATGTTGATGCCGTCGGCGAACATGTTGCGGATCCGGGAGTTCTTGATGGTGACGCTGTCGGTGTTGGCGCCCCAGTAGAGGCACACCATGTGCTCGTTCCAGATGTTGTCGATCACGATGTCCGAGACGTTGGAGAAGTCGAACACCTTGCCCGGCCCGTCGATGCGGGACGTGTAGTTGCCGAAGTACGCGAAGTTCGAGAACCACGAACCCTTCGCACTGGCCTCCGCACGGAACCCGATATCGGTGTTGTCCTGCGTGGACGGGGCGTGGAAGCGGGTGTACCAGGGTCCCGCGCCGACGACCTTCACGGCCTTGCCGTAGACCTGGAACTTGCTGGCGGTGGAGTAGTCGCCGGCCGGCAGGTAGACGCCCACGAGGGTGCCCGTGGTGTCCATCCGGACCTTGTCCAGGGCGTTCTGTACGTCCTGGTGGGTGAAGCCGGCGGGCACGGTGTACGTGGCCGGATTCGGGTTGGCCACCTGGGCGACCTGCTCCAGGCTGACGAAGTCGATCGCATAGGTGCTCGTGTTGGCCGCGTCCTTCTGCAGCCGGATCCTGCTGCCTGCCGGGACGGTCCTGCCCAGCATGAGGTTCGCCTCGTCGTAGATGTGCCGGGGCGCTCCCGTGCCCGGCGAGTTGCCCGGTCCGGTCTCGTTCCCGTACAGCCACGCGTACTTCGACGTGAGGTCGATGGCCTTCAGGAAGGTGCCGTCCACGTAGACGTTCAGTTTCGAGTCGATGCCGCCGCCACCCGCGGAGTCCGGGATGGAGAACCGGGTGACCAGGGTGTTCGTGGACGCCCGGGTGGTGAACTCGACGTAGTTGCCCGTGCCGTCGAGTGTGACCGCCTTGCGCCCCGACGCCTCACCTGCGACGTCGCCGACAGTCCTGTTGGGACCGACCACCTTGGCGCCGCCGCCCGGGACGCCGTCCTCGGCCTCGTACATGTCATACGGCATGTTGGCGCCGCGTCCCACGAACAGCGACTCGGTGCGGGTGTTGTTCTCGCGCTTCACCGGAAGCTCGTTGGCGTCGTCGGCGACCACCACCTTCACCGTGTACGAGCCGTTGGCGGCCGTCCAGGTGCCGAGGGCCACCGGCGCTGTCGTGGAGCCCGCGGCGATGACGCCGCTGTGCGCGCCGGTGAGGGTCTTGACCGTGGCGCCCTTGGAGTCGACCAGATTCAGGGTGATGCCGTGGCTGCCGCTCGCGGAGGCCACGGTGCCCTGGTTCCTCAGGGCGACGGAGAAGGTCACGGTGTCGCCCGCGGACGGGGCGGACGGGGCGGTGGTGACCGCGTTCGCGACGAGGTCGGAGCTGGCGACCGGCTTCACGACCAGCGGGGAACTGCTGGTGAAGCGGTTGTTGGTCTCGTTCTCCTCGATGATCTCGCCCGCCGGGTCGACGACGGCGCCCAGTGTGTAACTGCCCGCACCGCGTGCGCCGATACCGGCAGTGACCTGTGCGGACGCACCGGCGGCGAGAGCACCCACGGAGGCGGTGGCGACCTTGGAGCCGCCCAGTTCGAAGTCGAGCTTGCCTGCGGGAGCGGCGAGGGCGCCCGTGTTGCGTACGGTCGCCGACAGAGTGATCTGGTCGGACTCCACGGGGGCGGCCGGGGAGGCGCCGACTGCCGAGACCTGCAGGTCCGCGTTGGGGGCGGGAGCCCCCATCACCTGGAACTCGGCGACCTGGCCGGCCGGGGAGCCGGTGTTGGAGGTGAACTTCAGCTGGACGTCGGCGACCCTGGCCGTGACGGGGATCGTCACCGTGTTGCCGGTCGCCGGGTCGAACGCGTAGTTCCTGGCCGCGGCCAGGCTCGTGAGGGACGTGGCGTTCTGCTCCCGTCCGAGCACCTCGATGTTCTGGGTGCGCGCGCCCCAGCTGCTGTCGGGGTTGAGCTTGACGACGACGCTCTCGGTGTCGGCGTTGGAGCCCAGCTTCACGGTGAGGGTGTTGGGATAGCTGCCGCCCGCGCCCTCCCAGTAGGTGGTGACGGAGTTGTCGTTGGCGTTCGCCGCGACGAACGTGTGGACCACCGAGGACGCGGTGATCGGCTTGGAGACGGCGAGGTTGGACGCGGCGTTCGTGGAGCCGTTGCGGGTCACGGAGTTGCTCGCGGCGGATATGTTGCCGGCCGCGTCCTTGGCGCGCACCACGTAGGTGACCGTGGTGCCGGCCGACTGGGTGTCGGTGTACGTCGTGATGTCACCGGCCACGGTCCTGCGGAGCACGTTGTTGGCGTAGACGTCGTAGCCGGTCACGCCCTTGTTGTCCGAGGACGCCTGCCAGGCCAGCCTGATCTGTCCCGCGGACGGCTCCGTGAAGGCCAGTTGCGAGGGCGCGGTGGGTGCCTGCGTGTCGCCGGAGTCGCCCTGCCGGGTGACGGTGTTGCTGTTGCCCGACACGTTGCCCGCCGCATCCCGGGCCCGGACGTGGTAGGAGACGGTCTCGCCGGCCGGCCGGGTGTCGGTGAACGTGGTGACGCCGCCCGCCACGCTTGTCAGCAGTGTGTTGCCGGCGTAGATGTCGTAACCGGTGACACCCGTGTCGTCCGAGGACGCCTTCCAGGTCAGCCTGATCTGCCCGGTGGACGGCTCGGTGAAGGCCAGGTCGGCGGGGGCCGTGGGTGCCTGGGTGTCCCCGGTTTCGGGGCCGTAGACCTCCAGTTCGGAGACCTGTCCGGCCGGCTGGACGGAGTTGGCGGTGACCAGCACCCGTACGTAGCGGGTGGTGGTGGCGTCGAAGGAGATCGCCGCCGTCTGACCGCCCGCGGCGTTGAAGGTGTACGCCTTGGAGGCGGTCAGGTCGCTGAAGTCCGAACCGTTCACACTGCCCTGGATCTTCAGTGTCTGGGTCCGCTGCTCCCAGCCGTCGGGCAGCCGCAGCACGACCCGGTCGACGCGGACCGAGGAGCCGAGGTCCGCCTGGATCCACTGCGGGAGGGCGTTGTTCCTGCTCTCCCAGTAGGTGGCACGGTTGCCGTCGTTGCCGTTGGCCGCCACGTACACCTCGGTGTGGCTGCTCGCCGTGAGGGTCCTGCCTGCCGCGAGGTCGGCCGACGACTCCTCGGCCTCGCGTACCTCCAGTTCCGCCAGCTGGGCGTTGCGTCCCGCCGTGTTGGCCGTGACGTTCACCCGTACGAAGCGGGTCTTCGTGGCCGGGAAGGGGATCGTCACCTTGTTGGACGTACCGGGGCTGAAGGTGTACGTCCCCGAGGTCTTGAGCGTGGAGAAGCTCGTGCCGTCCGCGCTTCCCTGGATGGAGAGGGTCTGCTCCCTGCTCTCCCATCCTGCCGGGAGCTTCAGCGTCACCTCGTCGATCCGGGCGTCCGGGCCGAGGTCGGTCTGCACCCACTGCGGAAGTGAGCTGCCGGATCCCTCCCAGTACGTCGACTGGTTGCCGTCCGTCACGCTCCGGGCGGCGTGCCCGTCGCCGGTACTGCTCGCCGCCGCGGCCCTGCCTGCGGCGATGCTGGGGCCGTCGGCCGCCGAAGCGGCGAGCGACGGCCATCCGATCATCAGAAGACTGGTGGCGACCGCGGCTGATACGGCCCGCCATCTCCAGCGTGTGGCTCTCATTGGTCCCCGATCTTCGGCCTCGGCGCCAAGCGCGTCGAGGGCGCGGCTCTGTCTGCTCGGCTCGGTGACACCTGTTTCTGCGCTCACTGAGCATGAGTTTTGCGTTTTGCGGTCAGAGAATTGCAGAGAACTGCGAGACCGTCCACCGTTGAGACAGAACCCAGCGATCCAGATCAAGGAGTGATGTGGAGGAAAGCACCGTGCTGGCAAAGAGTTTTGGGCCAATGTACGAGAAGGCCGAGAGCCTGCAAGTCGACGCAATCAACGCAAGCTGCTTGCGCACAAGTGGAAGGCGCTGCAAAGTGCCTGCTCCACGGCACAGCACGGAGCGGGGCCCGCATGACGCGGACCCCGCTCCGACGGAGGCGGATCAGTGTTCGGCCGGACCGGGGCTCAGAGACCGCCGGTGTAGAGAAGCCGGTCGGGCGAGCCGCTCCCCAGATCCGTCAGCACATCCGTCGTGGCCTGGCCGGCGATCCAGTCGGAGATCTCCCCGGGCGTAGCGGCCGGGTTCTGCTCCAGGTAGAGGGCGGAGACGCCGACGACATGCGGACTGGACATGGACGTTCCGCTCAGCTTCGTGGAGCCGCCGCCGAGCCGGGCGGAGGCGATGTCGACCCCGGGGGCGTACACCTCCACGCAGGTGCCCCAGTTGCTGAATTCCGCCTGCCGGTCCTGGTTGTCACTGGCACCCACGGCAAGCACCTGGTCGGCGCCCGCCGGGGACACGTCGCAGGCGTCCTGGCTCTCGTTGCCCGCCGCGACGACGGGAAGGATCCCCTGCTCGGCGAGTCCGTCGAACGCGTCGTCGACCGCCGCGGACGAGGCTCCGCCGAGCGACGCGTTGACCACACTGGGCGGCTCGGCGTTCTCGGCGATCCAGTCGAGCCCTGCGATGATCCCGGCCCACGTTCCCGACCCTTCGCAGTTGAGCACCCTGACAGGGACGAGCGAGGCGGAGCGCGCGACACCGTACGTCGCGCCGGCGACCGTACCGGCGACATGCGTGCCGTGGCCGTTGCAGTCCTCGGCGCCCCGGCCGTCGCCGATGCCGTCGTAGCCTTCGCCCACCCGGCCGCCGAACTCGCTGTGGCCGGACTCGATGCCGGTGTCGACGATGTAGGCGGTCACGCCGGCACCCGTACCGGCCGCGTTGTACATGGAGTCCAGCGGCAGGTTGCGCTGGTCGATCCGGTCCAGCCCCCAGCTCGCGGCCGCCGCACGGGCACCGCCCGTCTTCTTGGCGGCCGGCGGTGCGAGCGAGGCCTCGCTGTTCTCCTCCACGGCCTGGACACCTGCCGTGCCGCGCACCTTCTCCAACTGGGCGGGCGTGAGCGAAGCCGCGAAGCCGTGCAGGACCTTGCTGTACGTGAACAGCGTGGTGACCCCGAGATCCTCGGCCATGGCGTCAGCCGTCTGCGCGGACGACAGGGTGACGATGTACTGACCGGGCACGGCCCGGGACGACTTCTGCACCGGTACGAGACTGTCGCCGGTGTCGGCCGTGGCCGGGGTGGTGCCGATCAGCGGGGCGATCAGCAGCAGAGCGGCCGGGGCCCAGTGGGCGCGCAGGCGCATGCGTTCTCCCTTGACGTGGAGGATCGGTCGCGGACCAGGACAGGCCCGCGAGGTGCGAACACCTGACCTTTCGTCCACATCCAGGTCGCGCCTTGAGTCACGTCAGCCGGACAGCGCAAAGATCGGTACCGGGGCACACCCATTCGGCCGAGGGCATGAAAGGTTTCAACCGGCCCCTGCGGGCGAACATAAGCCCGCTTCGACGCGGACGTCAATGCCGCACACAGCAGGCTTTCATCCACCAAGCCAGAAGGACGTCGATCACGAAGGAACCCTTGACAGGGACCGGACACAACTCTAGCTTCACATGACTGAAACGATTCATCCTCGCGTCGTTACGGAGCCGAGTTGTGATCAGCAGAAGACGACTGCTCAGCACCACCGCAGCCACCGCAGCGCTCGCTGCGGTGTCCGCACCCGCCGCGCACGCGGCCGGACCGGCGCGGGCAGCCGCCGGCCGGGCCCGTGTCACCGAACCGACCGTCGAATACGTGCGCCATCCGCTCGGCCTCGACACCCCGCGTCCGAGGCTGAGTTGGCCCATCGCGTCGGAGGTGCCGGGCCGGACCCAGACGGCCTATCAGGTGCGGGTCGCCACCGCCCCGGAACGCCTCGGGAAGCCCGACGTCTGGGACAGCGGCAAGGTCGAGTCCGACCGGTCGGTGCTGGTCCCGTACGCAGGCCCCGAGCCGGTCTCCCGTACGCGCCACCACTGGTCGGTGCGTGTGTGGGACTCCGGCGGACAGGTCTCCGGGTGGAGCGAGCCGTCCTGGTGGGAGACCGGACTCCTGGCCGAGTCGGACTGGTCGGCCTCGTGGATCGGCGCGCCGGCCGCGCTGACCGCCACGCCCCCGCTGGACGACGCCACGTGGATCTGGTTCCCCGAGGGCGATCCGGCCGCCGGCGCGCCCGCGGCCACCCGCTGGTTCCGGGGCCGGGTGGAGATTCCGGCCGGTGTCACCCGCGCCCGCCTGGTCATGACGGCCGATGACGGATTCACCGCCCGTGTCGACGGCGAGGAGGTGGCGCACACCGAGGCGGACGGCCCCGCCGACAACTGGCAGCGGCCCGTTCTCAGGGATGTGACGGACCGGCTGCCCCCGGGCGTCCACGTGATCGCCGTGTCCGCCACCAACGCGACGGAAGGACCCGCCGGACTGCTCGGCCTGCTGGAGCTGACCACCGCTGACGGTGTGGTCACCCTGGCCACCGGCGCCGACTGGCGGACCACCGACAAGGAGCCTTCGGGGGACTGGGGGTCCGTGGCCTACGACGACAGCGCGTGGTCCGCCGCCAAGATCCTCGCCCCCTGGGGTTCCGGGCCCTGGGGCCGCGTCCAGGTGGCGCACTCCCCCGCCACCCAGCTGCGCAGGGAGTTCCGGCTCGGCCGCAAACGTGTGGCACGCGCCCGGCTGTACTCCACGGCACTCGGGCTGTACGAGGTGTTCCTCAACGGCAAGCGGGTCGGCGAGGACCGGCTCGCACCGGGCTGGACCGACTACGACAAGCGGGTCCAGTACCAGACGTACGACGTGACCGGGCTGGTCTCGGCGGGCGGGAACGCCATCGGCGTCACCCTCGCGACAGGTTGGTACGCCGGCAACATCGCCTGGTTCGGGCCGCACCAGTACGGCGAACAACCTGCCGTTCTGGCTCAGTTGGAGGTCACCTTCACGGACGGTTCGACCGAGCGGGTGGTATCGGGGACCGACTGGCTCGCCGCGACCGGGCCCGTCACCGGCGCCGACCTCATGGCGGGCGAGGAGTACGACGCCCGGCTGGAGACGGTCGGCTGGACGCGATCCGGCTTCGACGCGTCGAGGTGGCTCGCCGCCGATCAGGTGGACGACGTCACGGCGGAGCTCGTCGCCGAGGTGGACGGGGCATGCCGGGTCGAGCGCGAGCTGACGGCACGTGAGGTGACCGAACCGCAGCCCGGCGTGTTCGTGTTCGACCTCGGCCAGAACATGGTGGGCACCCCGCGGCTCACCGTGTCGGGGCCGGCCGGCACGGCGGTGCGGCTGCGGCACGCCGAGGTCCTGAACCCGGACGGCACGATCTACACGACCAACCTGCGCACCGCCCGCGCCACGGACACGTACACGCTCAAGGGCGGCGGCCTGGAGACCTACGAACCCCGTTTCACGTTCCACGGCTTCCGCTACGTCGAGGTGACGGGCTATCCCGGCCGGCCGGGCCCCGACGCGATCGTGGGCCGCGTCATCCACACCTCGGCACCGTTCACCATGGACTTCACGACCGATGTGCCCATGCTCAACCAGCTCCACAGCAACATCACCTGGGGTCAGCGCGGCAACTTCCTCTCCATTCCGACGGACACCCCCGCGCGGGACGAGCGCCTCGGCTGGACCGGTGACATCAACGTGTTCGCACCCACGGCCGCGTACACGATGGAGTCTGCGCGCTTCCTCACCAAGTGGCTCCACGACCTGCGCGACGACCAGGTCGCCGACGGCGCGTTCCCGAACGTCGCCCCGGACCTCCCGGGCGTCGGCAGCGGCGCGGCGGGCTGGGGGGACGCCGGAGTGACCGTGCCCTGGGCCCTGTACCAGGCGTACGGCGACGTGCGGGTCCTGGAGCAGTCCTGGTCCTCGATGCTGAAGTGGCTCACGTACCTGGAGGCACACAGCACCGGGCTCCTGCGGCCCGCCGAAGGCTACGGTGACTGGCTCAACATCGAGGACGAGACGCCCAAGGACGTCATCGGCACGGCGTACTTCGCCCACAGCGCCGACCTCGTCGCCCGCACCGCCGAGGCGCTGGGCAAGGACCCGGCGCCGTACCGGAGCCTCTTCGGCCGGGTGCGTGACGCGTTCCGGGCGGCGTACGTGACGGCCGGCGGACGGGTCGAGGGCGATACCCAGACGGCCTACGTACTGGCTCTGTCCATGGACCTGCTGACGGCAGGCGACCGCGGGCCGGCTGCCGACAGGCTGGTCGCACTCATCGAGGCGAAGGCCTGGCACCTGTCGACGGGGTTCCTCGGGACGCCGCGGCTGCTGCCGGTGCTGACCGACACGGGGCACACCGATGTCGCCTACCGGCTGCTGACGCAGCGCACCTTCCCGAGCTGGGGCTATCAGATCGACCGGGGCGCCACGACGATGTGGGAGCGGTGGGACTCGATCCGGCCGGACGGGAGCTTCCAGGACGCCGGGATGAACTCCTTCAACCACTACGCGTACGGCTCCGTGGGTGAGTGGATGTACGCGAACATCGCGGGCATCGCACCGGGGAGCCCCGGCTTCCGGAAGGTCATCGTACGGCCGCGTCCGGGCGGCGGCGTGACGCAGGCCGAGGGCCGGTTCGACTCCCTGTACGGGCCGGTCACGACGCGCTGGAAGACGGACGCGGACGGCTTCGCTCTCAGGGTCGTCCTGCCTGCCAACACGACCGCCGAGGTGTGGATACCGGGTGGGGACGAGCGGAGCGCCGGCCAGGGCTCCGCGACGTTCCTGCGCCTGGACGACGGGTGCGCGGTCTTCTCCGCCGGGTCGGGCACCCACCGGTTCTCCGCCTCCGCCTGACGGGGATCCCCCGGGCGCCCTCTAGGACGGAAACTGTCCTACAGGGCGCCTAACGTGTTCCTCAGGAGTTCGGGGAGTCGCCCAAGGACTCCCCTGGAGGAGGCGGACGTGGCCATGGCCGACGGCACGGAACCGGGTGCGGAGCCGCAGTTCTTCGAGCGGGTCGCGGAACTGAGGGGCTGGCTGGAGCGGCATCAGGGGGTGCGGTCGGACCTGTGGGTGAAGGTCGCGAAGAAGAGCACGGGCATCGAGTCCGTCACGGCCGCCGAGATCATCGACTCCGTGCTCTGCTACGGCTGGATCGACGGGCAGCGCAAGTCCCTCGACGAGGAGTACTACCTCCAGCGGATCTCGCGCCGCCGCAAGGGCGGCCATTGGTCCCAGGTGAACGTGCGGAAGGTCGAGGCGCTGACGGCGGACGGCCTGATGCGGGAGCCGGGGCTGGCCGAGGTGCGGGCCGCGCAGGAGGACGGTCGGTGGGCGGCGGCGTACCCCTCGCAGAGGGAGGCCACCGTGCCGGAGGATCTTGCGGCCGCGCTGGCCCCCGGCTCCCTGGCGGCGCAGAGGTTCGAGGAGCTCGGCAGGACGGACAGGTACCTGGTGATTCTCGAACTCCTGAAGGCGCGAACGCCCGAGCTGAGGGCCGTCCGGCTCGCGCGGGCGATCACGAAACTGGAGTCCGGCGGCACGCCCGGCTGAGCCGCCGGACCCGGTCAGACCGTGTTGCCGAGGAGCTCCGGCTTCTCGGCCAGCGCGGCGAGACGCCCGGCCGGGTCCGCGACCAGCCGGCGGGCCGCCAGGTCGAGGATGCCGCCGACGGCCCTGATGTCCGCGGCCGGGGTGCCGTCCTCCTTGACGATCTGCTGCACGATCTCGAAGGTCTTGCCCGCACCGTAGACGAACTCGCAGCTCACCCGCACCCTGTCGCCGCCACGCAGTTCCCGGAGGTACTTCACCGTCACTTCCAGCTGCACGGGGCCGATTCCGTCGGCCAGCAGCCTTTCCTGGGGCAGACCGGCGGCCCGCAGCAACTCCCAGCGCGCGTGTTCGGCGTACTGGAGGTAGACGGCCTGGTTGAGGTGGCCCTGGGTGTCGAGTTCGTAGCCGCGCACTGTGACGTCGACGAAGTAGGTCATGAACATCCGAACGCCGGCGGGCAGTCCGCCATTCCGCCGGGGCTCGTGGCCAGGTGCCTCTACGCAACCTCTTTACGTGCCTGTCATGCACGGGTAACTTCCTCACTGCAAAAGATTGCAGCAAAATTCTGACAGCGCTTGCTGTCCGAACGCACTGCTCGCCCGAACCCCGAGGCGCGTCCGGGTTCTCCGGCGGGATCCTCGCAGCCGCTCGCGGAGCGGTTGTGCTGTTGGCAGCCATGGTCCACCCGCCCGTGGCACTCCCCTGGAGACACACGAATGAAACGCACCCCCACCCGACTGCTCGGACGCCCTTTGGGAGCGGCCGTCGCAGCCACCGTGATGCTGGGGCTCCTGACCGCGGTGCCGAAGGCCGCAGGCCCCGATTCGGCCGTACCCGCGGCTGTTTCGGAGTCCACCGCGACCGTCTTCTACTACACGAAGACCAAGAACTGGTCCGCCTACAAACTCCACTACGCCCCCGACGGCGGCTCCTGGACCACCCCGCCGGGCGTGGCCATGGAAGCCGCGTGCACGGACTGGGTGAAGCAGACCGTCAGCCTGGGCAGCGCTTCCGGTCTGGCCGCGACGTTCAACAACGGTTCGGGCGTCTGGGACAACAACGGCGGGAAGAACTACGCCCTGGGCACCGGCAGCATCACCGTCAAGGACGGCGTGGTGGCCCACAGCGACCCATGCGCGGACACCGGTACGGACCCGACTCCGACCTCCGGCCCCGAAGAGGCACACACCGCGGCGGTCTACTACTCGACCGCCACGGTCGGCTGGACCACCACCAATCTGCACTACCAGCCGGCGGGCGGCACCTGGACCACCGTGCCCGGCGTGGGCATGGAGGCCGCCTGTACCGGCTGGGTGAAGAAGTCCGTCGACCTCGGCACAGCGACCACGATGCTCGCCACGTTCAACAACGGCAACGGGGTGTGGGACAACAACAACGGCGCCAACTACACGGTCCCGGCCGGGCTCACGACGGTGAAGGACAAGAAGGTCACCGCCGACGCGAAGGACCCCTGCGCCGCGGAGGTCCCGGACACCCAGGCACCGACCCTGCCCACGAAGGTGACCGCCGACGCCGACGGTGTCTCCGTCGTGCTGACCTGGGACCCGTCCACCGATGACCGCGGTGTGACGAAGTACCAGGTCACCCGGACCGGGGGCACGAAGGGCACGATGGTCACCGATGTCGGATCCACGGTGTACTCCGACACCGGGCTGGAGGAGAAGACGGCCTACAGCTACACGGTCAAGGCCGTCGACGCCGCCGGGAACGTGTCGGCCGCCTCGGCAGCCGCCACCGCGACCACCGGCGAGAAGCCCGCAGCACCCACGTCCGGGGAACCGCTGGGCACCGATCCCCGCAAGGACCCCATCTACTTCGTGCTCACCGCCCGCTTCAACGACGGTGACACCTCCAACAACCGGGGTGGGAGCCAGCACACGAAGTCGGGGAACGCGGCCAACAACGACCCCATGTTCCGGGGCGACTTCAAGGGACTGGTCGAGAAGCTCGACTACATCAAGGGCCTCGGTATGTCCGCCGTGTGGATCACCCCGGTGGTGCTGAACCGGTCCGACTACGACTACCACGGCTACCACGGCTACGACTTCTACGAGGTCGACGCCCGGCTGGAGTCCGCCGGTGCGTCCTACCAGGACCTCATCAACGCGGCCCACGCCAAGGGCATGAAGATCTACCAGGACGTCGTCTACAACCACTCCTCGCGCTGGGGCGCCAAGGGCCTGTTCACCCCGAAGGCGTACGGGGTCCGCGACACCCAGTGGAGCTGGTTCTACGACGAGAAGAACGACGGGTTCGAGTACGACGGCCTGACCGTCGAGCCCAAGTCCGGGAAGTCTTACTACAACGGCGATCTGTGGTCCACCGCAGAGCCTTCGGGCAACACCTGCGTCAACTGGGGAACGCCCACCCAGTACACCTCACCCGAGGGGTACCGGATCTACAACTGCCAGTGGCCCAACCCCACTTCGGGCATGTTCCCGAAGGCGTACTACCACAACTGCTGGATCGGGAACTGGGAGGGCGAGGACTCCCGCAGCTGCTGGCTGCACGACGACCTCGCCGACTTCAACACCGAGAGCGCACCGGTGCAGAACTACCTGATCGGCGCCTACAACAAGTACATCGACATGGGGGTCGACGGATTCCGGGTCGACACCGCCGTGCACATCCCCCGCACCACGTGGAACCGCCGCTTCCTCCCGGCCATCCAGGAGCGTGTGACCCAGCAGTTCGGTGCCGAGGCCGCGAAGAACTTCTTCGTGTTCGGTGAGGTCGCGGCGTTCGTCAACGACAAGTGGAACCGCGGCTCGGTCAATCACTCCGCGCAGTTCTACACCTGGAAGGAACGCAAGGAGTACAACGCGGACGACGAGAAGGCCGCGCTGGAGATGTACGACTACGAACAGCAGCAGGGCACCGGCTCCCAGCCGACCTCCACCAACGCCTTCCTGAACGGCAACGCGTACCACGCACCGGACCACAGCAGGTTCTCCGGCATGAACGTCATCGACATGCGCATGCATATGAACTTCGGTGACGCCAACAACGCGTACAACAACGGCAAGGACTCCGACGACAGCTACAACGACGCCACCTACAACGTCGTGTACGTCGACAGCCACGACTACGGGCCCAACAAGAGCAACGAACGGTACGCGGGCGGCACCGACGCCTGGGCCGAGAACATGTCCCTGATGTGGACCTTCCGGGGCATCCCCACGCTCTACTACGGCTCCGAGGTCGAGTTCCAGGCCGGCAAGAAGATCGACTGCGGGCCCACCTGCCCGCTGGCGACGACCGGTCGCGCCTACTTCGGCGGTCAACTCGCGGGCGACGTCAAGGCGTCCGACTTCAGCAAGGTCTCCTCGGCGACCGGTGCCGTCGCCGACACCCTCTCGAAGCCGCTGGTCAAGCACGTGCAGCGGCTCAACCAGATCCGACGGGCCGTGCCGGCCCTGCAGATGGGCCAGTACTCCACCGAGGGCATCACCGGGTCGATGGCGTACAAGCGCCGCTACACCGACGCGGCGAGCGGCACGGACAGCTTCGCGCTGGTGACGGTCACCGGCAGTGCCACGTACACGGGCATCCCCAACGGCACCTACAAGGACGCCGTCACCGGGGACACCCGCGTGGTGACGGGCGGCACGCTCGCCGTCCCGGCGCCGGGCAAGGGCAACCTGCGGGTGTACGTCCTCGACCTCGGCGGGAAGAACGCGGCCCCGGGCATGATCGGGACGGCGGGCTCCTACCTGAAGTGACCTGAGGTGAACCCGGGCGTGACGGGCGCGCGATGCGCGTCCGTCACGCCCGGCCGCCTCGGCCTCCGGCCACCCGCCGCAGGGTGCGCAGCAGGTACTCCTTGCGGTGGAGCGGGTCGTGGTCGGTACGGGGCCGCTGCGGAACGGGTCCCTCGACCGGCCGGTAGTGCGCGAAGCCGGACTCCAGCACCCCCTCGCCGCGCGTCATCTCCGGCAGCAGCTGCTGCAGTTCGTGGATGCGGGCGGCGGGGACCTCACCTTCCAGGGTGCACACGCGGCCCCGCGTCCGCGGAGTCCGGGGAACGGCGCGCAGCCGTGCGAGGACCGGGACGAGCGGGCCGAACGTATCGGCCGGGAGCTCGATGCGGAAGCGGTGCATCGGCTCGTACACCGTCGTCCCGGCCTGTTTCAGCGCGTCCATGAGCACCAGCGGTGTCAGGTTGCGGAAGTCTCCCGCCGTGCTCGACATGCTCTTGTCGAACACGGCATGCGAATGGCTCTGCCGGGGCCAGTATCCGGTATGCGTCAGGGTGACGGTGCAGTCGGTGACCTCCCATCCGTGAATTCCCTGGCCGAGTGTCTCCAGCACGGTGTCCTCCACCGCCCTCATGAGCGAGAAGGGCATGGAGCCGAGTTCCACCTCCCGCCGGAATTCCACCCCGCTGCCGGCCGGTGCGGGATCGACGCGGAGTCCGACCGTGGCGAGGAACGGATTGGGTTCCCGGTCGATGACCTCGACGGCCGCGCCGGTCCCGGCGGGCCGTTCCAGGCAGATGGTCGTCGTTTCCCGGAAGGTGACCTCGATGCCGTACTCGTCCGCCAGGGTCGCCTGGATGACCTCCTTCTGCACCTCGCCGTAGAGCGAGAGCGAGACCTCCTGGCGGATGTCGTCGCGCCGAACGCCGATGAGCGGGTCCTGCTCCGCGAGGTGGCCGAGCGCGGTGTGCAGGGCGCCCCGGTCCTCCCGGTGGCGAGGGGTCACCACCGTCTCCAGCGTCGGCGGTGCGAAGTGGGCCTGTGCCTGTGGCTTCGCGGGCGTCTCACCGATCCTGTCCCCGATCCGTACGGCGCCGAGCCCTCGCAGCCTGCCGATCCGGCCCGCGGTCAGTGCGCAAGCGCTGTCGTCCGTACCGCGGTCGAAGACGGTGATGCCGGAGATCTTTCCCTCGCGCTCGTCGTCCTCGCCGTCCCCCCGGAAGCGGACGCGCTCACGCGTGCGCACCGTTCCGGAGAACATCCGGACGTAGGCGATCTTCTCCCCGGCAGGACCGCGCTCGACCTTGAACACCGTGCCCGAAGCCGGTCCTTCGCCATCCTGGCCGGTGACGGGCAGCAGCTCGGTGATTCCCGCGATCAGGTCTGCCACGCCCGCCCCGGTGGCCGCGGAGCCGAAGTACACCGGGTGCACCAGCGCCTGCCGGGTCTGCGCCGCCAGGCCGGCGCGCAGCCGGTCGTACGGGATGCCCGTCGCGTCGTCGACGCAGGCGGCCAGCAGGTCGTCGTCGTGACCGGTCAGCAGATCGGTCAGCGCGGTGGTGAATCCCCGGTCCGCGGCGGTGAACGGTGCGGTGCGGGCATCGCGGGTCCCCAGGGCTTCGGCCGAACCCATCGCGACGATGTCGCGGGACAGCCGCCCGGCGATGTCCGCGAGGACACCCTCGTACCGGGCGCCGCCGCGGTCGGTCTTGTTCACGAAGACGAGTGTGGGGATCCGCAGCCGCCGCAACGTCCGCATCAGGACGCGGGTCTGTGCCTGAACGCCTTCGACGGCGGACACGACGAGCACCGCGCCGTCGAGCACGCCGAGGACCCGTTCCACCTCGGCGATGAAGTCCGGGTGGCCGGGGGTGTCGATGAGGTTGACCGCGACGTGGTCGATGACGAAGGAGACGACCGCGGACTTGATGGTGATGCCGCGTTGCCGTTCCAGTGCCAGCGAGTCGGTCTGTGTGCTGCCGTCGTCGACGCTGCCGACGGTGTCGATGACTCCGGCGGCGTGGAGAAGCCGCTCGGTCAGGCTTGTCTTACCGGCGTCGACGTGCGCCAGAATTCCCAGGTTCAATGTGTGCACTGAGCTTCATGCCCTCGAGATAGGTGTCAATTCCTGTCTGGGTGGACACAGAAGCTCGGCGCATGAATTTCTCCCGGGTTGTTCGGCTGGTGCCGGAATTACAACAGGCAGCCGCTTCGCGGGGCAATCGAATTAGGGTCTGGGTCGGGATCGGGCCGGACCCCGCGAGCCCGGCATGATCCGGACGGGAGGCCCTACGCCCCCAGGTGCGGGAAGCGCAGTTCGGTACGGCTCCGCGCGGTCTCTCCGGGGCGCAGGACGGTGCTGGGCTGGCCGGGCCGGTTGGGTGAGTCGGGCAGGTGCTGGGTCTCCAGGCAGACCGCGCCGTGGCGTTCGTGGCGGCGGCCGGAGGCGTCGGTGAACGAGCCGTCGAGCTGGTTGGCGGTGTAGACCTGGATGCCCGGCTCGGTGGTCCACACCTCCAGGACGCGGACCGAGTCGGGGGCGGTGAGGCGGGCGGCACGCCGCAGGCCGGCACCGGTCCCGCGCAGCACCCAGCAGTGGTCGTACCCGCCCGCCAGGCGCAGCTGTTCGTCCTCCAGCCCGATGGACTCCCCCAGTACGCGTGGTGCGGTGAGGTCGAACGGTGTGCCTTGTACCCCGGCCGGCGCTCTCAGCGGGATGCCGTCGCCGTCCACCGGCAGATAGGTGTCGGCGTCGACCTCCAGCCGGTGGCCGAGGATGTCGCCACGCCCGGCCAGGTCGAAGTAGGCGTGGTTGGTGAGGTTGACGACCGTGGCGCGGTCGGTGACCGAGGCGTAGTCGATGGCCAGGGTGCCCGCCGTGTCGAGGGTGTACGTGACCGTCGCGTCGAGCGCGCCGGGGAACCCCATGTCACCGTCGGGGCTGTGCAGGGTGAGGCGCAGGGACACGCTGTCGTCGGTGCCGTCCGCGGTGGCGTCCCACACCTTCGTGTGGAAGCCCTCGGGTCCCCCGTGCAGTGCGTGGCCGCGGTCGTTGGCGGGGATGTGGTGCGTGTCCCCGTCCAGGGTGAAGCGGCCGTTCGCGATGCGGTTCGCGTAGCGGCCGACGACGGCGCCGAAGTACGGGTGTTTGCCCGTGTAGTCGTCGACGGTGGCGAGCGAGCGTACGACGGAGGCGGTCGCACCCTCGGTGTCGGGCACGGTGAGGCTGTGCAGGGAGGCGCCGTAGGTGAGTACCTGGGCGACGACTCCCGTACCGGAGTCGAGGGTCCACAGGCCGGTCTCCGTCCCGTGGGCGGAGCCGAACGGTGTGCGGTGCACGGTGGGGCGCGGCATCAGAGGTCCTTGGGAAGAGCGGGGGCACGCCCGGGTGCGGTGGATTCGCGGACGATGAGGCGGTAGCCGGGTCGGGGCCGGCGTGGTTCGGAGACCGGTTCGCCCGAGAGGCGTTCGACGAGGCTGTCGACGGCCAGCCGGGCGATGGCCTCCTTGTCCGGGGCGATGGTGGTGAGCGTGGTGGTGCCGTACCGGCTCTCCTCGATGTCGTCGAAGCCGACGACGGCGATGTCGTCCGGGATGCTCAGCCCGCGTTCGGTGATGGTCCGCATCGCTCCGATGGCGATGAGGTCGTTGTACGCGAACACGGCGTCCGGCCGCTCTCCCCGGTCCAGGAGCGAGGCCATGGCTGTGGCGCCGTCCTCGCGCCCGTATCCGTCGGTGACCACGACGAGGGACTCGTCCGGCTCGAGGCCGGCGGCGGCCAGTTCCTCGCGCCAGCCGCGCAGCCGCAGATGCGCGGGCTGGCGTTCGCGGCCGGTACGTGAACCGAGGAACGCGATCCTGCGGTGGCCGTTGTCGATGAGGTGGCGCACGGCCTCGCGGGACGCGGCGACGTTGTCGATGGCGATGTGGTCGTACGGGGCCTCGTACTCGCGCTCACCGAGCAGCACCAGCGGCGCCGTCTCGGTGCGCGCCATGAGGTCCTCGGTCTCCAGGTGGATGGGGCTGAGGATCAGTCCGTCGATCACATGGGACCGGAATCCCTGGCTGACCAGGAGTTCCTTCTCCCGTAGGCCGGCGGTGTGGTCGACCAGGACGGTGTAGTCGTGCCGGGCGGCCGCGTCGACGACCGCCCCGGCGAGTTCGGCGAAGTACGGGTTGCCGAACTCGGGTACGGCGAGGGCGATGATCCCGGTGCGGCCCTTGCGCAGGTGGCGGGCGGTGAGGTTCGGCCGGTAGCCGAGTTCGTCGATCGCCTTCTGCACCTTGGCGCGCATCGCCGGTGTGACGTGCTGATAGTTGTTCACCACGTTCGACACGGTCTTGATGGACACGCCCGCCCGATGCGCAACGTCCTTGAGGCTGACGCCCACGACACTCCTTGGCTCGACTTGGCTCAGTGGTTCGGCTCGGTACAGCTGGTTCGTCGTCAGGTGCTTCTGCGACTGCGCGCCAGATAGCGCTGGGCCACCACGACAACGATAAGGAAACCGCCGCTGACCACCGACTGGTACGAGGAGTTGAGCGAGCCGATCTGGTTGATCAGGTTCTGGATGACGGCCAGCAGCAGGACGCCCCAGAGGGTTCCGCTGATCGAGCCGGCACCGCCGATGAGCAGCGTGCCGCCGATGACGACTGCGGAGATCGCGTCCAGTTCCATTCCCACGCCGACGATGGTGACGCCGGAGGACAGCCGGGCCGCGTTGAGCGCACCGGCAAGTCCGGCCAGCAGCCCGCTGAGGGTGTAGACCAGGATCTTGGTGCGGGCGACGGGGAGGCCCATCAGGGTGGCGGCGTCGCTGCTGCCGCCGACGGCGAAGAGGGTCTGCCCGAACGAGGTGCGCTGCAGGACCAGTCCGCCCGCCCCGAACAGCACGAGGGCGATCAGGATCGGGTAGCCGAAGCCCCAGACGCTGCCCTGGCCGAGCTCCCCGAAGGCGGAGTCCTTGGGCACCAGGTAGGTGGTGGCGCCCTCGTCGGTGAGGGCGAGCAGCAGACCGCGGGCGGCCAGCAGGGTGGCGAGGGTGACGATGAAGGGCGCCATGTTGCCCCGGGCGATCAGGAGCCCGTTGAGCAGCCCGATCGCACCGCACACCACGAGGGGTACGAGCAGGGCGGCGAGGAAGCCGTACTGCGAGGCCCACGCGGCGAGTACTCCGCCGAGGGCGAATACGGACCCGACGGACAGGTCGATGCCGCCGGTGATGATGACCATGGTCATGCCGAGGGCGACCACGGCGAGGAAGGACGCCTGGATCGTCACGCCGCGCGCGTTGTCCAGGGAGGCGAAGGTCGGGTAGATGAACGAGGCGGCGATCACGACGGTCAGCAGGACCGCGAGGACGCCCTGGCGCTGGAGGAGTTCGGCGACGCGCTGCTTGGTGTCCGGTTCGGGGGCGGCGGGGCGGGGGGCCTTGCCGCCCGCGGGTGCGGCCGGCTTCCGCACGGCCGGGGCCTGGACTGCGGGGGCGGGTGTGGTTTCGTTCATCGGGACCGACGCTCCCGGGCGACGTAGACGGCGGCGATGATGATGGCCGCCTGGGCGATCTGTGCGGTGGAGTCGGGCAGGTCGTGCTTGACGAGCGTGGCGCGCAGGAGCTGCATCAGCAGGGCTCCGGCCACGGTGCCGAGCACCCGGATGGAGCCGCCGTTGAGGGGCGTACCGCCGACGACGACCGCCGTGATGGCGGAGAGTTCCATGAGGGTGCCGAGCGAGGACGGGTCGCTCGCGGTGAGCCTCGCGGTGGCAAGGACGCCGGCGAGGGCCGCGAGCACGCCGCAGAGCACGTACACACCGATGAGGACGCGCTTCACGGGGAGTCCCGCGAGTGCGGCGGCGGACCGGTTGCCGCCGACGGCGACGATCTGCCGCCCGAAGGTGGTGCGCTGCACGAGGAAGGCCACGGCGACGGCGAGGACTCCGGCGATCAGGACGACCAGCGGAATGCCGAGGAAGGACCCGGTTCCCAGCGACAGCAGGTCGGGGTTGACGATCTGCTTGAGCTGGCCGTCGGCCATGACCAGGGCCAGTCCCCGGCCGCCGACGAAGAGGGCGAGCGTGGCCACGATGGGCTGCAGCCCGATGAGGGAGACCAGCGTGCCGTTGACCGCTCCGACGACCGCGCCCGCGAGGAGCGAGACGACGAGCGCGGGCACGAGCCCGTACCCGAGGTAGAGCGGCAGGAACGCGGCGGCGAGCGCCATGGTCGAGCCGACGGAGAGGTCGACGCCCTCGGTCCCGATGACCAGGGCCATGCCCAGGGCGACGATGACGATGGGGGCGACCTGGACGAGCTGGGTGCGGAAGTTGTCCGCGGTCATGAAGTGGTCGGTGAACAGGGCGTTGAAGAGCAGCACCACGGCCACGGCGACGTACACGCCGTATTCCTGGTACCAGGCGGGGTCACGCAGCCGTGCCAGGGGTGTCACACGCTTGACGGGCTGCTTCGCGGGCTCTACGGGTGGGGAGACGGCGGCCTGGGTCATCGGGGGTCCTCCTGAGCGGCCGGGGCCTTGTCTCCCGGCGCCGGTGCATGGTCGGCGAGTACTTCGAGCAGCCGACTCTCGGCCACCTCGTCGCCCGCCAGTTCGCCTGCGACGGCTCCGCCGCGCAGGACGACGATCCGGTCGGCGCCCTCGATGAGCTCCTCGATGTCGGAGGAGATGAGCAGGACGGCCAGGCCCTCGAGGGCGAGGTCGTCGATGAGGCTCTGGACCTCGGCCTTGGCGCCGACGTCGATGCCGCGGGTGGGTTCGTCGAGCAGCAGGACCTTGGGTTCCAGGCAGAGCCAGCGGGCCAGCAGGACCTTCTGCTGGTTGCCGCCGGAGAGTTCGCCGACCTTCTGCTCGGGGCTGGACGCCTTGATCCGCAGGCGCTTCATGAAGATGTCGACGATCCGGTCCTGCTTGGCGCGGGAGACGACACCGGCCCGGGAGAGGCGCGGCATGGCGGCCAGCACGATGTTCTCGCGGACGGAGAGGCCGGGGACGATTCCCTCGGCCTTGCGGTCCTCGGGCAGCAGGCTGATCCCGGCCCTGATGGCGGCGGCCGGGGTGAGGCGGTTCAGCGCGGTGCCGTCGACGGTGAGCTCGCCCGCGTCCAGGGGCAGGGCACCGGACAGGGCCTTCGCCGTCTCGCTGCGGCCCGAGCCGAGGAGGCCGCCGAGGCCGAGCACTTCGCCCGCGTACAGCGACAGGGATATGTCGTGGAGCTGGTGGCGGCTGGTCAGGCCGGTCGCGGTGAGCACCGGGGTGCGGGCCGCTTCGTGTCCCTCGGCGGCGAAGTTGGTGACGCCGGAGCGTCGGACCTCGGCCATGTCGCGGCCGAGCATCATCGAGACGAGCTGCATCCGGTCGAGGTCGGCGAGGTCGCCGGTGTGGATGTGGCGGCCGTCGCGCAGGACGGTCACGCGGTCGCAGATCCGGTAGAGCTCGTCCATGCGGTGGCTGACGTAGAGCACGGCGATGCCTTGGGCGCGCAGGGTCTCGATGACCCGGAAGAGGGTCTCCACCTCACGCGGTTCGAGCGAGGAGGTGGGTTCGTCCATGATGACGACCTGGGCGTTGACCGAGACGGCCCGTGCCAGGGCGACCATCTGCTGGGTGCCGATCCCGAGGGTGTGCAGGGGACGGCGCGGGTCGACGCGTACGCCGAAGCCGTCGAGCAGTTCGGCCGTCTCCCGGTGCATGCGGGCGAAGTCGATGAGGCCGAGGCGGTTCTTGGGTTCGCGGCCGAGGAAGATGTTGCGCGCCACGCTCATCAGCGGGACGAGGTTCACCTCCTGGTAGATCGTGGAGATGCCGGCCTGCTGGGACTCGAACGGCCGGGCGAACCTCACCGGCTGACCGGCCATCCGCAGGTCTCCCCCGTCCGGCCGGTACACGCCGGTCAGGACCTTGATGAGGGTGGACTTGCCCGCGCCGTTCTCGCCGACGAGCGCGTGCGTCTCCCCTGCGCGCAGGGAGAAGGAGACGTCGTCCAGGGCGACGACGCCGGGGAACCGTTTGCTCACCGAGCGGGCTTCGAGCACCGCGGCGGCCGTGGTCACGGCCGCGTCCGGTGCCTGAGGTACTGCTTCGGGTGGTGCCATGGGTGGTCTTGGCCTTCCGCTGTTCCAAGGGTGTGGGCCCGGGAGCCGCCGTGGCCCTCGTCAGAGGGCCACGGCGGCCGGGCCGTCGGGACCGGAGCGGTCAGTAGGCTCCGCCGAGCGATTCCTTGGCGTTCGTGTCGTCGTACTCGCGGTCGCTGATGATGACGTTCTCGGGGATCTCCTCGCCGCCGTAGAACTTCTGGGCGGTCGCGAAGGCCAGCGGGCCGAAGCGCGGGTTGGACTCGATGACGGCGTTGTACTCGCCGTTGACCAGGGCCTGCACGGCGTTGCGGGTGCCGTCGACCGAGACGATCTTGACGTCCTTGCCGGGCTTCTTGCCCGCGGCCTTCAGCGCGGTGACGGCGCCGAGACCCATTTCGTCGTTCTCCGCGTAGACGGCGGTGATGTCGGGCTTGGACTGGATGAGCTGCTCCATGACCTGCTGGCCCTTGTCGCGGGCGAACTCGCCGGTCTGCTGGGCGACGATCTCGATGCCGGGCGCCTTGGCCTTGATCTGGTCGACGAAGCCCTTGGTGCGGTCGGTGGTCACGTTGTTGCCGGAGGCGCCGAGGAGGATGGCGACCTTGGCCTTGCCGCCGGTCGCCTTGATCATCGCGTCGGCGGCGCGCTTGCCCTGCTCGACGAAGTCGGAGCCGAGGAAGGCCACGTAGTCCTTGCAGGCCGTGGAGTTGACCTTGCGGTCGATGGTGAGGACCGGGACCTTCTTCGCCGCGGCGGCCTTGAGCGCCGGCTCGAGGCCGTCGGAGTTGAGCGGGGCGACGATCAGGAACTGGGCGCCCTGGGAGAGCATGTCCTGGATGTCGCTGATCTGCTTGGAGAGCTGCGACTGCGCGTTGGTGACGAGCAGCTTCTTGACGCCGATCTTCGCGGCCTCGTCCTTGATGGACTGGGTCTCGGCGATACGGAAGGGGTTGGCCTCCTTCTCCGACTGGGAGAAGCCGACCACGGCGTTCTTCAGGTCCAGCTCGGGCGCGCCGTAGGTCTTCAGCGAGCAGCCGGCACCGGAACTGGCCTCGGGGGTCTTGGCCGCCTGGGCTCCCTGGCTGCTGTCACCGCCCGCGTTGTCCGAGGTCTCCGACTTCGAGCAGCCGGAAACGGCCAGCGTGGCGGTGGCGGCGAGCAGGCAGGCCGCGGCGAGGGTACGGGATCGACGCTGGGTCATCATGCGCGGGACGCTCCTTGGCGGGATGACGGCACGCCGTTCGGCGTGCGGTCGGGCATGGCGGGACGGTGGATCGGCCGCTCGGCGGCAGATGCCGCCGCATTCCTCACGACCTGCTGCTGAAGAGGGCTCCAGCTGCGCAAACTGTGGTCGTGAGAGCCTGTGCGGCCTCTCGGCGGCTCGGGTTTACAACGTTATATAGGCGGGGCGGCGCAGGCGGCAAGAGAGTTGTCGATGCGTTTCCAAAATGTGTCGCCCCGGGTCGCGACCTCCGGCCCGCTGCCGGCAGGGCGGGACGGCACCAGGTGTTGCGCCACCTATGGACACCGGCTTGACGGCGTGCTGTCATACCGCCGACATCAATTTTCCAACGTTGCAAGTAAGGTGGCGCGCCCGGAACCCCGTACGCGGCAGCCGACTTCGCCATGCGCCGGAGCGGTCCGGGCCGGTCGCACACCTCCCTGTCCTGCAGAGCAGAAGCGGAGCCCCACCGATGCCCCTGAACCGCAGACAACTCATGACCGGCGCGCTGGTCACCGCTGCCGCGACCACCGCAGGCGGCCGCTGGGCCACCACCGCGACCGCCGCCGGCGGCAAGGCACCGGCCGCACGCGGCGGCCACTACTCCCCCAATGCCGCTCCGCTGCATCCGACGGCCTTTCTGAAGCTGCCGCCGGGCCGGGTCACCGCACGCGGCTGGCTCGCCGGCCAGCTCCGGCTCCAGCTGGACGGACTCTGCGGCCGCTACGAGGAGTTCTCCCACTTCCTCGCCTTCAACGCGTCCGGCTGGGTCCGCCCCGACCGGGGAGGCTGGGAGGAGGTCCCGTACTGGCTGCGCGGATACGCCGACCTGGCGATCGTGACCGGTGACGCGGCGGCGCTCGCGGCCACCCGCCGCTGGATCGACGCAATCCTCACGACGCAGCAGTCCGACGGATTCTTCGGCCCGAAGTCCCTGCGGACCTCGCTCAACGGGGGCCCGGACTTCTGGCCCTTCCTGCCGCTGATCCAGGCCCTGCGCTCCTGGCAGGAGTACAGCGACGACAACCGGATCATCCCGTTCCTCAGCAGGTTCTTCCGCTACATGAACGCCCAGGGGCCCGGCGCCTTCAACACCAGCTGGATAGCGCTGCGCTGGGGCGACGGCCTCGACAGCGTCTTCTGGCTCTTCAACCGCACCGGCGACACCTTCCTGCTCGATCTCGCCGACAAGATCCACCGGTACGGTGCCGACTGGGGCGACAACCTGGTCAACCTGCACAACGTCAACATCGCCCAGGGGTTCCGGGAACCCGCCCAGTACGCCCTGCGCAGCGGCTCCCCGCAGGACACCCAGGACACGTACGGGACCTACGGCAAGGCCATGGACCGGTACGGGCAGTTCCCGGGCGGTGGCTTCGCCGGGGACGAGAACGCCCGTCCCGGGCACGGAGACCCCCGGCAGGGATTCGAGACCTGCGGAATCGTCGAGTTCATGGCGAGCCACCAGCTGCTCACCCGGATCACCGGCGACCCGCTGTGGGCTGACCGCTGCGAGGACCTCGCCTTCAATTCGCTGCCCGCCTCGCTGGACCCGTCGGGCAAGGCGGTCCACTACATCACCAGCGCCAACAGCGTCGACCTGGACAACGTCCCCAAGAGCGGCCGGCAGTTCCAGAACGGCTTTGCGATGCAGGCGTACCTGCCGGGCGTCGACCAGTACCGCTGCTGCCCGCACAACTACGGCATGGGCTGGCCGTACTTCGTCGAGGAGCTCTGGCTCGCCACTCCGGACGGCGGGCTGGCCGCGGCGATGTACGCGGCCTGCGAGGTCACCGCGAAGGTCGCGGACGGCACGGAGGTCACCTTCACCGAGGAGACCGACTACCCGTTCACGGACACCGTCTCGCTGTCCCTCACCTCACCGAAGAATCTGCGCTTCCCCTTGGTGCTCCGGGTTCCCGCCTGGTGCACCGAGCCCGACATCAAGGTCAACGGGCGCAGCGTCGCCGCACCGGCGGGGCCCGCCTTCACCCGTATCGACCGCACCTGGCAGAACGGCGACAAGGTCACCCTGCGCTTCCCGCAGCGGACAGCCGTACGCACCTGGGCGGACAACCACGGCTCGGTGAGCGTCGACCACGGGCCCCTGACCTACTCCCTGCGCATCGGGGAGTCGTACGAGCGCATCGGCGGCACCCAGCAGTTCCCGGAGTACGCCGTCCACGCCACCACCCCGTGGAACTACGGCCTCGTCCTGGACAGCGCACGGCCCACGGCCTCGCTGCACCGCCGTTCCACCGGCCGCGCCCCCGGTGACAACCCCTTCACCCTGGAGAACACCCCACTCGTCATGACCGCCCGCGCCCGGCGGATCCCCGAGTGGAGCGCCGACGACGAGCATGTGGTGGCGCCGCTCCGGACGAGCCCCGCGCGCAGCACCGAGCCGGTCGAGGACGTGACGCTCGTCCCGATGGGCGCGGCGCGGCTGCGGATCACGTCGTTCCCGACGGCGAGCCCGGATGCGGCGCCCTGGCTCGCGGACCGCTGGTACCGGATCGCCAACCGCAACTCCGGCAAGGTGCTGGGCGTGGACCTGATGTCCACCGCGAACAGCGCGCACGTCGTCCAGTACGACGACACGGGCACGGCCGACCACCTCTGGCGGCTGGTGGCCAACGGCGACGGCTGGTACCGCATCCGCAACCAGCACTCCGGCAAGGTGCTGGGCGTGGACCTGATGTCCACCGCGAACAGCGCGCATGTCGTCCAGTACGACGACAACGACACGGCGGACCACCTCTGGCAGCTCGTGCCCGACGGCAACGGCTGGTACCGCATCCGCAACCGCAACTCGGACAAGGTCCTGGGCGTGGACCTCATGTCCACCGCCGACAGCGCCCACGTCGTCCAGTACGACGACAACGGCACCGCGGACCACCTCTGGCAGCTGCTCTGAGCAGGGGATCCTGCCCGCCCGCGAACCGCTCCCCGCGCCCGTCCGGCGCGGGGAGTCCGTCCCTCCAGCAAGGAGACCCTGGAATGAAGTCCGCACCCGCATCGCGCCGTCGCACCTGGTGGAGACCCTTAACCACCGGAACCGGCCTGCTGGCACTGCTCGCCACCGCACTCGTCGGGGCCGGCACCGCCCCGGCAGCCGCCGCACCCGCCGCCTGGACTCCGAAGCCGGCCCCCATGACCACGCCCTGGACGAACCAGGTACCCGTCGACAACCCGCTCCCCGAATACCCGCGCCCGCAGCTCACCCGCCCCGACTGGGCCAACCTCAACGGCATCTGGGACTTCGCGGTGACCGGCCGGGACGCCGGCCAGCCCGCGTCCTTCTCCGAACAGATCAGGGTGCCGTTCGTCGCGGAGTCCTCGCTCTCCGGCATCAAGCGGAAGATCACCGAGAACGACAAGCTCTGGTACAAGCGCACCTTCACCGTGCCGTCGAACTGGAACGGCCGCCGGACCGTGCTCAATTTCGGCGCCTCCGACTGGCAGAGCACCGTCTGGGTCAACGGCACCCAGGTCGGGGCCCACAAGGGCGGTTTCGACTCGTTCTCGTACGACATCACGCCGCAGCTCAACGGCGGTACGAACACCGTCGTGGTCTCCGTGTACGACCCGACGCAGACCGGCGGCCAGGCCGTCGGAAAGCAGCGGATCAACGACGTGAACCCCCACCCGGGCGGCGGGATCTTCTACACCGCCGCCTCCGGCATCTGGCAGACCGTCTGGCTGGAGCCCGTCGCCACCTCGCACATCACCCGGCTGGACATGACGCCGAACCTCGGCAACAGCACCCTGCGGGTGAAGGCACAGGCGGCCTCCGCGGGCGGGCGCAGCGCGCGGATCACGGTCTCCAGCGGGGGCACCGTGGTGGGCAGCGCGACCGGAGCCCCCGGCTCGGAGATCTCCGTTCCGGTGCCGAACCCCAGGTTGTGGAGCCCGGACGACCCGTACCTGTACGACGTGCGCGCCGAACTGCTCGACGGCACGACCGTGGTGGACACGGTGGGCAGCTATGCGGGCATGAGGTCGATCGCGGTCGCGAAGGTCGACAACATCCTGCGGCCCGTCCTGAACGGTAAGTTCGTCTTCCAGACCGGCACGCTCGACCAGGGCTACTGGCCCGACGGCATCTACACGGCGCCGACCGACGCCGCCCTCAGGTCGGATCTGCAGGCGCACAAGGACCTCGGGTTCAACATGGTCCGCAAGCACATCAAGGTCGAACCGCAGCGCTGGTTCTACTGGGCCGACAAGCTGGGGCTCCTCGTCTGGCAGGACATGCCGGCGATGGACACCGGCAAGACACCCGACGGCGCCGCCCGCACCCAGTGGGAGGCCGAGTACCACGCGATCATCGACCAGCACCGCAGCTCGCCCTCCGTCGTCATGTGGGTCAACCAGAACGAGGGCTGGGGGCAGTACGACCAGGCCAGGATCGCCAATGAGGTCAAGGCATACGACCCGTCCCGGCTGGTCAACAACATGAGCGGGGTCAACTGCTGCGGTTCCGTGGACGGCGGCAACGGTGACGTGGTCGACAACCACATCTACGTCGGCCCGGGCAACACCTCACCGACCGCCACCAGAGCCGCCGTCCTCGGCGAGTTCGGCGGGCTGGGATGGAAGGTCCCCGGCCACGAGTGGTATCCGGGCGGCGGCTTCAGCTACGAGGACCAGGCCAGTGTCTCCGCCCTGAACAACCGCTTCGTGGGACTGCTCGACGCCATCCGCGTCGGACAGCTGCCGGCCGGGCTCTCTGCCTCCGTATACACCGAGATCACGGATGTCGAGAACGAGGCGAACGGGCTGCTCACCTACGACCGCCAGGTGGTCAAGGTCGACACCGCACGGGTGAAGGCCGCCAACCAGGCCCTCATCCAGGCGTCGAAGACCCCTGCCCCGCCGGTCACCCTGCCCACCGGGCAGTACAAGTCGCTCCGGGTCACCACTCCCGGTCATACGAACAAGTACCTGCGGCACTCCGAAGCGCTCGCCTACACCGCGGTCGTCGACGGCGCGAGCAGCGCGCTGCTGAAGGGCGACGCCACCTGGAAGGTCGTCACCGGTCTGGCGAACAGCAACTGCTACTCGTTGGAGTCCCGCAACTATCCCGGCGAGTACCTGCGTCACCGGGACTTCCGGGTCCGGCGTGACGCGAACGACGGCTCCGCCCTGTTCAAGGCCGACGCCACCTGGTGCGCGCTCGCGGGCAACGGCGGGGTGCGGTTCTCCAGCGCGAACCTGCCCGGCAGCTACATCAGGCACATCGGCTCCGAGGTCTGGCTGGCCACCCCCGGCGGCGGTCACGCGTGGGACAACGCGGCGACCTTCACCGAGGACACCACCTGGGCGGTGGACGGGCCCTGGGCTCCCTGAGGTGAGCGCCCGGGCCCGGCGGCCGTCCCTTCGGACCGGCGCCGGGCCCGGGTGCGTCACGCGTCCCCCATCACCAGGCCCTCGATGGTGTGCTTCTGGACGATGGGAGTCAGCTCCTCCACCACCGGGCAGTGCAGATGGGCCCGGACGCTCCCGGGCAGGGAGGCCCAGTACGCACGGGTCACCGCCATGTCGTGCTGCGCGTCGTTGCCCGCGCCCGGAGCGTCGACACCCAGCACCAGGACCGGCCGGGAGTCGGGCGAGTGGTTGGCCGTGCCCCGGTGGATCGTCAGGGCGGAGCGGGCCGAGATGTCCCCGCGCCGCGGGTACTTGCGCTCGGCGAGCCCGGCGTAGCGCGGATAGGTGTCGCGGGGCGGGAACATCGCGTGGCCGAAGCGGGCGTCGTCGTCCCACTGGGTGCCCGGCGCGATCTCGAACGGACCCATGTCGTCGCGTGTGTCCACGGCCGTGAGGTTGAAGGCGAGAGACGTCAGCCGGCGTCGGTGCCGGGTCGCGTCCGGCATGGGGAAGTCCCGGTGCCAGGGCTGGTTCACGGCCCCGGCGAGCGGGACGTCGAAGCCCAGCTCGACTATGCGGTAGTCGACCCCCAGGACGGCCTCGCACACGCCTCGAACCCAGGGATGGTCCACGAGCTCCACGAAGCCCCGCATCTGCTCGGGGTGGATCTCCACGTAGTACCGGTGGGGCCCCCGCCCCACCGCCCCGCCCTCCCGGCCGCGTGCCTCGGCGAACGCCGTCTCGATGTCCTCGCGCATGACGTCGGCCCACTGCGGGGTGAAGGCGCCCCGGTGAGCGGTGACACCGGCCGCGTAGAGGTCCTGAACGGCCGCGTCGAGGTGCGGGGCATGGGCGGATTCGGGCATGGCGGTGGTCCCTTCATGGACGGAGTCGGGGGCAACAGGCGGGCGAGGGCGGAGTGTTCCTCCCCTTCTGGCCTGCCTGCCCGCCCATATTGCAACGTTGCAAGCAACGTGGCAAGAGGCGGCACGCACCGTCGTACGACAAGGCTGTTACGGTGCACAGCGCAAGGGCAGGGGCCGCCGACCGCCCCCGCGTATCGAGGGACAGGAGCTCACCGACCGTGGCAGCGAGACTCAAGGACGTCGCCGCGCTCGCCGGCGTGTCCGTCCGGACGGTCTCCAATGTCGTGAGCAACGCCGCGGCGGTCGCACCGGTGACACGCGCCCGGGTCATGGCGGCGGTCCAGGAACTGGGCTACCGCCCCAACCTCGCCGCGCGCAACCTCCGGCAGGGGCGCACCGGCCTCATCGGGGTGGTCGTACCCGAGATCCACTCCCCCTACTTCGGTGCGCTGACGGGTCTCCTCATCGACGCGGCGCAGGAGCGCGGATGGACGGTGCTCCTGGAGCGGACCGGGGGGCGGGCGGATCTGGAGCGGCGCCTCCTGGACGGCTCGGAGGGGCACCAGGTCGACGGGATGATCGTCAGCCCGTGGTCGACGTCCCCGTCCGAGCTGGCGTCGCTCGCGGGTGGTCTGCCTCTCGTCGTCCTGGGTGAGCTGGAGCCGGACGGGTCCATCGACCATGTCGCCCTGGACAACGTGGGGGCCGCGCGGGACGCCGCTCGCCATCTGGTCGCGAGGGGCCGCCGGCGCGTCGCAGCGATCGGCCTGCAGTCCGGTCTGGGCCACGGCACGGCGGAACTGCGCGCCGAGGGCTTCCGGCAGGGGCTGCGGGAAGCGGGACTGAGTCCGGTGGCCGAGGTGGAGGTGGCCGATCTGCACCGGACGGAGGGTGCGCGGGCTCTTCGTGAACTGCTGCGGCTGCCCGGTCCTCCCGACGCCGTCTTCTGCTTCAGCGACGAACTCGCCCTCGGAGCACTGCGCGTGGCTGCCGAACAGGGCATCCGGGTGCCGGAGGACCTGGCGTTGATGGGCTTCGACGACATCGAGGACGGCCGGTTCGCAGCCCCGTCCCTGACCACGATCGCCCCGGACCGCGAACAGATCGCCGAACGTGCCGTGCAGTGCCTGACCGAGCGCGTCCTGGGCCGGTTCGAGACCCTGGCCGGCCGCCGGATCGTAGTCCCGCACCGCGTACTGACCCGGGAGAGCACCGGAGCCGCGGTCTCCCCGGTGTGACGACCGGAGTGCTGCCGTCACGCTCGACGGAAACCCAGGACGCAGCCGCGAAGGGGCCGTTAGAGGCTCTGGTACCAGCTGCCCTGCCCGACCTCGCCCAGGCCGGTCGGTCGGTGGCCTCCAGGGTGTCGGAACAGCCTCACGCCGTCACCGAATCTGCGCGGCGAGCGGCTGGGGCCGCCGCCGCTTCGGACGACGTGACTTGCCGAGATCCTCGACACCTGACCACCGTCCCCCGGCAGAGGCACTCTGACGGGGGACACCGCCCTGAGCGGTCTCACCCAGGGCAAGGTCGGCCGCTGGAAGATCTTCTCCTTCATCGAGAACGATTCCACCGCGGACGGCAGTGCGATCGAGGACTCCTTGAACGGCCTCGACGCTACGGTGAACGGCTGTTGGGCCTGACCCCGTCGGGATGTCCTGCCGGCTTCCCCTGAGGACTGCTTCCGGACGGGCTGTCCGGGCTCTGCGCGTCACGGGGAACAGAGCTCACCGGTCGGGGTCGGACCACGTCGCCACAAGGGCTCGCCGATCCGGAAAACGGGGACCGGAGACCATATCGTGAGTGGTCTCTCCGTTGAGCCAGCACACCTGCTCGGGGCCGCCGTCCCCGGTGTCGAACAGGCAGCACACGCCGCCGCTGGCGGCGGTGAGATCGGTGAACACCTTCCTGATGTTGGCCGACCGCGCGAACAAGCGGCTCATCCCCGACGTCGCCGCCCAGCACTCCACCGACGCGTAACCAGGGTGCAGAAAGGACTCGAACCGGATCGTCGCGTAGACGTACCCGATGTGGATGCGCCCGTCCGCCTCGAGTTCGGGGCCGTCCGTCTCCGCGTGCTCGCGCAGTACATCATCGGCGTCGAACATGATGGACGTGTCGAGCTCGAGCGTGCTGCTCGTGGAGCAGTCCACCGGCTCGCTCTTGAAATGGGAGGTGAACGGGAGGACGAGCTGGTCACCGCCGGGCAGTGTGAGCTCGAGCGGCGGGTTGCCATGGGCCGGTGGCGCCAGCTCGGCCAGATTGGCCAGGGCTCTGGCGACGTTCCTGGGACGCAAGTAGATGTCGTAGCCGTATACCAGTCCCATATCTTTCCCCTCCGCTGGGCCGGACCGCACCTTCTCATGACCCGCTTGTGCGACGCCTGCCGATTTCGGAGGGCGCGCCGAGCCGGCCCGCAGCCCCGCGAAGCGTCAGCTGTATCGGCGAATGAGGCGCGCAGGCGGCGCAGCTCCGAGGCCATCCGCCACGCAGCCGTTCGGCGGCGTCCACAGGACGGCCCTCGCCCACCTGCTCCTCGACCCACCTGCGTAAAAGGGACCAGCCCCCGGTCGTCGACGCCGGGCTCCGCGAAGGCGAAGCGCACCACCGCCTGATCACGGCGGCGGCGAGGCCCCGGGACAGCGCGGAGCTCCCGGCAGTGCGTCGCGTGCGCGCACTGCCGGGAGCGGTCCTGCGGGGTGCCCTACGGCTGCTCGCCGTCGTGGAGCGCGGTCACCTCCTGGTCGGTGAGCGCCTTGTCGTACACCTTCACCTGGTCGACGGAGCCGTTCCAGAAGTCGGTGTCGGCACCCGACCACTTGGCGCGGCCCACGGACAGTGCGCCGGTGCTGACATCGGCGGTGCCGGCCGCCGCGGTCGCGGCGAGCTTGCCGTCGACGTACAGCTTGATCTCGTCGCCGCTGCGGACGCCGACCACGTGGTACCACTGGCCGAGCTCGGGCTTCATCTCCAGCCGGGCGCGGTGGGCGCCCGGGGTGGAGAAGGCGAAGCCGCCCTGTCCGTACTGGAGGTAGAACGGGTTCTCCTGGCGCCGGCCGTCCTGGCTGACGAGGGTGGCGTAGTTGCCCGGGAGGGCGTCGAGCGACGCCCAGGCCGACACGGTGTAGTCACCGGTGGTGTCGACGACCGGACCGCTGGTCTCCGCGTACTGGCCCTCGCCGTTGAACTTCAGCGCCGAGCCCTGCACTCCGGGCGCCCAGGACGTGCCCTCGGACAGGGTGAGGTCCTTGTGGTTCGGGCCGCTGTCGGCGGCCTTGGTGCCCTGGTTCTCGTCGAGGGACCAGACGCCACCGCCCTTGACCTCGTCACGCTCACCTGCGGCGGCGCCGGCCGCGATGACCTCCTGGTTGATCTTCCGCACCTTGGCGGGGTCGACCTTGATCTCGCGGCGGTCGTACGTCCACAGCCCGTTGAGCTCGTTCTCGAGGTCGGTCACCTGGGTGTAGATGGAGCCGGAGAGTTCAGCTCCGGCTGCCGCCAGGTAGTGGGTGCGGGTGTTCTCGACGTACTTGGCGGTCAGGGCGTCCTTGTCCGCGACACCGCTGTAGATCGCGGTGGGGGCACCGGGCCACATGTGTCCGGGCATCCGGAGGGTGAAGCCGCCGTGCTCACCGTCCATCGCGGCGCGGGTGTCGTCCGGGAAGGCCGGGTCGGTGTTGTTGTAGTCGTGGTGGTCGATGATGTCGCCCTTGCCGGAGTCACCCTTGGAGTTGCAGCAGTTGACACCGCTGTGGGCGTTCACGACGCGGGAGGGGTCCGCGGCCTGGACCTTCTCGGTGATCTTGCCGGTCTCGGTGCGGTCCCACTCGCCCCAGCCCTCGTTGAAGACGATCCAGGCGCCGATCGAGGGGTAGTTGTGCAGCTGCTGCATCATCTCGGCACCCTGGTCGAGGAAGGCCTTCTGGCCCTTCTCGTTGGTGATGTTGCCGGAGACGAAGTCCTGCCACACCAGGAGACCCATCTGGTCGGCGTGGTAGTACCAGCGGGCGGGCTCGACCTTGATGTGCTTGCGGACGGAGTTGAAGCCGAGGTCCTTCTGCGTCTTCAGGTCGAAGACCAGCGCGGAGTCGGTGGGTGCGGTGTTGAGGCCGTCGGGGTAGAAGCCCTGGTCGAGCTGGGCGAGGGAGAAGAACGGCTTCCCGTTGAGCACCAGCTTCTGGTAGCCGCCGACCTTGGCGACGCCGAAGGAGCGCATACCGAAGTAGCTGTCGACGGTGTCCTTGGAGCGGCCGTCCTTGAGGGTGACCTCCAGGTCGTACAGGTACGGGTCGTCCGGCGTCCACAGGTGCTGCTTGGCGACCGGGAGACTCAGCACGCTGTTGGCCGGGCCGGTGACGGTCCCGACGACCTTGCCCTTCTTGTCACGGGCGACAGCGGTGACACTGGCGGACTTCGAGGCGTCCTCGGAGTTGACCGTCAGGGCGAGGCGGCCCTTGTCGATGTCGGGCGTGGTCGTCAGGGAGTCGACGGCGGCCGGAGCGACGGGCTCCATCCAGACGGTCTGCCAGATACCGGAGGAGGCGGTGTAGAAGATGCCGCTGGGGTTCGCGGACTGCTTGCCCGTGGGCTGGTCGGCACCGGTCGTGTCGGTCACCGCGACCACGATCTCCTGGGGGCCGTTGCCCTTGAGCGCGTCGGTGATGTCGGCGCTGAAGGCGGTGTAGCCACCGGTGTGCTCGGCGACCTGCTTGCCGTTGACCCAGACCTGCGCGTGGTAGTCGACGGCACCGAAGTTGAGCTTCAGGCGGTCGTCGCTGCTCCGCTTGCCGACCGACCAGCTCTTGGGCACCGTGACGAGCTTGCGGTAGAACATGTGGTCTTCGTGGCGCTCGAGTCCGGAGAGCTGGGACTCGACGGGGTAGGGCACGGTGATGCGCTCGTCGAGCGACGTGCCGAAGACCGGCTTCTCACCGGCGGCGGCTCCCGCGAACTCCCACGGTCCGTTGAGGTTCTTCCAGTCGTCGCGCACCTGCTGCGGGCGGGGGTACTCCGGCAGCGGGTTCTTGCGGTCGACCTTCGCGGCAAACGGCGTGGTCAGCCGGTGCGTGGAGAGGTTCTTCGCCCTGCGGCTGATCTCCGGGACGGTCTCGTCGCCGGCCTTCAGGCCGCCCTCACCGTCGTACGCGAACCTGACCTGCTGGTTCTTCTGGACGGCTGCGCCCAGCGTGACGATGAGCGCCTTGGAGCTGCCCTTCGCCCTGGTCACCGACTTCACGGGCATCGGCGTCGTGTCGGCCTCGACGGTGAGGTGGTCCTTGACGCCCTCGATGTCGCTGACAGCGTTGTCGAACGTCGCCTGAAGCTTCTGGCCGTCCTCGGCGACGCTCAGCGCGACGGGGTAGACCTCGAAGTCCGCGGGCGGGGTGAACGCGGACTCGGGCACGATCTGCTTGGCCAGCTTCGCGCTCGACCAGCGCAGGAACATGTTGGCCCCGCCGATGTCCTGGAACATCTCCAGGCGGAAGGTGTGCGGCTCGCCCGCCTTCAGTGAGACCGGAGAGCTGGTCTGCTCCTTGTCCCAGTCCGGCACCCAGTGGTCGATGACGGGCTTGTCGTCGATGAAGAGCCTGAACCCGTTGTCGCCGATGGCGGAGAAGGTGTAGTCACCGGTCTCGGGGGCTTCGATCTGCCCGGTCCAGCGAGCGGTGGTGTGCTCGGTCTTTCCGGTGGCCGACTCGAACGCGCCGGTGAGCCCGGGGAAGTTGATCTCCGGGTCGAGCGCCGTGGCGCCGAGTTCGGCGAAGTCACGTGCGCCCGGGGCGGACATGGAGAAGTACTCGCCCTTGAGGCCGTGGACCTCGGTGGACGGCTCGTCGGCCGTGAACGCGGAGGCGGCGGCTGCGCCTGCGCTGGGTGCCGCGGCGGCGGCGGGGACCAGGACGGCCCCTACGGGGAGCAGCAACGCGGCCGTACAGGCCAGCGTTCTGAAGAGCGTGCGTGGGCGGGCTAGTTGTTGTATCAAGGCGTCGTCCTCGTCGAAGAAGCCGGAGTGCCTCGAACGGCGAGGCACTGCACATAGTCGAACATTGAGCCACAGCCTCAAACACTTAACAACGGTCGCGCACACACAATTTTCAACGATAGAAAATTTGGGTCACCGACCGGCCGCCGCGCGCCCGGCCGTCCGACCCGTCGGTCGGCACACCCCGGGCGCACCCCGATCGTGGTGGATCGGGGTGTGCCCGGGCTGCGGTTACTGCGGCAGACCCGCAGGTCCGGTGGCCCAGCCGGTGTTCGGACGGTCGGCGAGCCGGTAGTTCAGCGAACCGCCCCGGGTGACCAGTCGCGCATCGGTCCACGACCGGTCGCTCGGGCGTCCGTCGACCTCGACGGCGTCGATGTACGGATGTGTCGCATCGGCGGCCGGCGCACTGATGGTGATGTCCTGGCCCTGCGGCCGGCCGATCACCGCAGCCGGGAAGAGCGGGGCACCCAGGAGCATGGTGGCGCTGCCCGGCGTCTGCGGGTAGAGGCCCAGGGCCGAGAAGACGTACCAGGCGGACATGGTGCCCAGATCGTCATTGCCCGGCAGACCGCGCGGACCGGTCCCGTACACCGTGTTCACGATCTCCCGCACGGTCTCCTGGGTCTTCCACGGCTTCCCCAGGGCGTTGTAGAGCCAAGGGGCGTGGATGCCGGGTTCGTTGGTCGGGTCGTAGCGCAGCGCGTCGCCGCCCTTCACCGACCAGGAGCCGTCCGCCTTGTGGAAGAAGGAGTCCAGCCTCGCGGCCGCGGCGTCCCGGCCACCCATCGCCTCGGCCAGCCCCTGCACGTCCTGCGGGACCATCCAGGTGTACGTGGCACTGGTGCCCTGGGCGAAGCCGCGGTCGCTGCCGGGGCTGAACGGGGTCACCCAGGAACCGTCGAGGTTGCGTGCCTGGATGTAGCCGGTCGTCCCCGCGCCGTCGCCGGCCTCGGGGTTGAACACGTTGCGCCACCAACGGCCGCGTGCGTCGAAGGCGTCGGCCTCCTCCTCACGCCCCAGCAGCCGGGCCCAGCGGCCCAGTGCGGCGTCGGCGACCGCGTCCTCCAGCGTCTCGGCGGCGCCGCCCCAGCAGTGGCAGACGTCCTGAGGTGCGTAGTGGGACTCCAGGTACTGGGCGAGGTTGGGCCGCTGGCCGGTGCACTGGCCGGGGCATCCGGCGTCCGAGAGGCCGTCGGGGTGGGGCACGGTGGCCTGTCGGGCCAGGGACTCGAAGGCGCCCTCGTAGTCGAAGTTGCTGACGCCCATCGCGTAGAACGTGGCGAGGGTGGCCGCCGTGGGATCGCCCGTCATCACGTGCGTGGCACCGTTGACGTGCACCCAGCGGTCCCAGACCCCGCCGTTCTGCTGGGCGAAGTTGTACAGGGACTGGGCGAAGTCGCCCGCGATCCTCGGCTTGAGGAGCGCGAGGAGCTGGATCTGGGCGCGGTACTGGTCCCAGCCGGAGAAGTTGCTGTACTGAGCCCCTTGTCCGCGCGTCACACGGTGCGGCTTCCCGTCCATGCCCGGGTAGCGGCCGTCGGTGTCGCTGATCAGGTTGGGCTGCATCAGCGAGTGGTACAGCGCGGTGTAGAACGTGGTGCGCTGCGCGTCGCTCCCGCCGCCCGTGCGTACGGAGCTCAGCTCCTGGTCCCAGGCACGGGATCCTGCCCGGGCGACGTCGTCCACGCCTGCCTTCGGCGCCATCTCCTTGCGGAGGTTGGCCTCCGCTCCGGCCTGGCTGACGTAGGAGATCCCGATCCGCATGCGGACGTCCGTATCGGCGCTGGTGTCGAAGCCGACCCATCCGCCGGAGCCGCGTCCGGCCCGGTCGGCGCCGGTCGCGTACCCCTCGCCGCCGCTCGCGGTGGTCGCGCCGGGTGCGAGGGTGCCGTCCTTCCAGGTGCCTGTGGAGGCGAAGTCCCGGTCGAAGGAGGCGCTGAAGTAGAGCCGGTAGTAGCTCTTGCGGTTGTTGGTGCCACCGTTGGCGCGCCGCCCGCAGAACGCCCCGGTCAGCACCGAGCCGGTCACCTTGCGGTGCGCGGTGTCGATCTCGACCTCGGCGTCCTCGCTGCCGTTGAGGGAGTTGGACACCCGGAAGAGCAGGTTGGCGGGCTTGCCTGCCGGGAAGCTGAAGTCGGCCACGCCCGCGCGCTTGCTCACCGCGAGGTCGGCGGAGGCGCCGGAGTCCAGGCCGAGGGTGTAACGGCCGGGCACGGCGCGCTCGTTGTCGTGGGAGAAGTTCGCCGCGTAGACGGCGTCCTTGGTGTCGGCCGACGGCGATGAGGTGACGTCGCCGACGAACGGCATGATCGGCACATCGCCTGCGGCGCCAGGATTGCACCCGGCACCGTTGACATGGGTGAGGCTCAGTCCGCGCAGGCGGGTGGCCCCGTACTCGTAGCCGTTCGCCGCCCCGGTGCTGGTCTGGTCGCCGGTCGTACTGGTCGGGGACCAGGCGATCATGCCGTACGGGAGGGTGGCGCCGGGGAAGGTGTTGCCGCCGTTCGCACTGCCGATCAGCGGGTCCACGTAAGCGGTGGGGCGGGTGACGAGCGCGTCGGCCTCGGCGGCCGGCGGCATGACGGCAGCGGCCAGCGCGCCGGTGATGACGATCGCGGCGGCTCGCGCACCGAAGCGCCGGGCCGCGGGAGGTCTGGGGGACATGTCGTACCTTCCGCAGGTTGGACAACGTTGTCGGACGTCGCTTTCCGGCGCCTCCCACGTTGATCGTTGCGCCGCCGAGCGTAGATCCCCACTGCGCCGGGGGGAATGCCCCGGGCGGATCCCACCGGTGAACGGGTGGTGAACGAACCAGCGGGACGGGCGCCCCTGGCACGATGGCGGTGCCGGCCATGAACCCGACCCAGCAAAGGAGCGTCGTGATTCGCTGGACGTACGCCCTCATCGACCGCCCGACAGCCGTCGTCGGCCCCGCACGGAAGTTCTGGACCGCGGTCACGGGAACGCACGAGTCCGCCCGGTCCGGCGACCGGGGCGAGTTCACCACGCTGCTCGCCGACGGTGCCGACGCCTGCCTGGCGGTTCAGGCCGTCGGCCGGGCCGGCGGAGCCCATCCGGATCTGGCGGTGGAGGACATCCCGGCGTTCACCGCGCATGCCACCCGGCTGGGCGCCGTGGTGGAGGCACAAGGGCCGGAGCTGAGCGTGCTGCGCTCCCCCGGCGGTCAGCGGTTCTGTGCCGTGCCCTGGCGCGGCCAGAAGGTCCGCCCGCCGGTCTTCGCCGGACCCGGAGGCCCCGGAAGCCCCGAAGGCCCCGAGAGCCGTCTGGACCAGCTCTGTCTCGATGTCGCACCGGCCGCGTTCGACGCGGAGGTCTCCTTCTGGACGGCACTGACCGGCTGGGAGTCGACTCCCGGTGATCACAAGGAGTTCCATGTGCTGCGCCCTCACCTGGACCTGCCGGTGCACCTGCTCCTCCAACGGCTGGACGAGGCTCGTCCCGCCTCGGCGCATCTGGACATCGCGTGCCCCGACCTCGGTGCCGGGCAGGTCTGGCACGAGCGGTGCGGTGCCACGCTCATCCGCAAGGGCCCCGCATGGACGGTGCTGCGGGACCCTGCGGGCGGCGTCTACTGCCTCACGCGGCGCGACCCGGTGACGGGCGACTGACCGCGCGCCGCTGAAGGCGGGTGGGCAAGCTGGACGCCGGCATCGCTCCGGTCATGGTGCCGGCGACCGCGCTGTGCTGGATCCTTCTGATGGTCGGCACGATGGTCACCCACGGCCGCCTCGGCCGGTTCAAGCTCGTGACGGTGAACTCGGTCCATCTCCTGCTCGCAGCCTCCATCGCGTGGGGACACCTCACCGCCTGAGTGATGCCGACGACCTGGAACAACGGTGGTCTGACGACCGGTTGACGGGACATCACCCCCCCACCACTCGGTCACAACTCTGTCACTACCGGAACATCCTGCGCCCCTTGTCGCATACCGCACCGCTACGGTCATGCCTCCATGAACCACCCTTGGGGGACAACGTGAACACCCGCACACTCGCCGCTGTCCTCGCGTGTCTTGCCGCCGCGCCGTTGGTCGGCTGCGACCCGGCCGCCACGGATCCGAAGCCCGCGGCGCCTGCCGTCTCCGAGACCTCCACCGCTGCCCCCGCCCGTACCGCACCGCCGTCCGAGAAGGCCGACGAGCCGGCCGCGTCCGAAGCCGTCCCGAACTTCGTCGGCATGGGCCTGCAGTCGGCGCAGGACACAGCCCAGGCAGAGGGCTTCTCCCTGCTGACGTCCCATGACAGCGCCGGCCGCGACAGGCTGCAGGCACTCGACCGGAACTGGAAGGTCTGCTCCCAGAGCGTCAAGGCGGGGAAGTCGGTTCCTACCGACACCGAGTTGGACTTCGGTGCGGTGAAGCTCGATGAGGCCTGCCCCGCCGCAGACGCCAAGGCTCCTGAGGTGGCGGGCGGAAAGATGCCGAACCTGGTCGGGAAGTCCGTCAAGGCAGCCCGTGGCGCCCTGGACCCGGGTACGTCGATCACAACGACGGACGCGGCGCAGGACCGCATGGTCCTGCTGGAGAGCAACTGGCAGGTGTGCACCCAGTCGCCGGCCCCGGGAGCTGCCCTGAACGGTCAGCCCGTCGAGTTCACCGCGGTGAAGTACGAGGAGAGCTGCCCGTAAGCACTGTCTTCGGCGACCGGCTGACCCCCGGGCCGCGTCGGCGGCGGACACGCGGAGGGGAATCGCAGCGTGGGGTGCCCGAGATCAAATCGGCTGGGGAACAAGGTGCTCTACCACTGAGCTACGGAAGCCCTGAGCCTCCGACGGGATTCGAACCCGCGACCGCCCCATTATGAGTGGAAGTATCCCCTGCCTGCGCACCGGGCACCCCCGACGCTGTGCCTCCCGAGATCAGGACGGCTGCGGGTCTGCGGGGTTCGATCCCCGCCCACCGAAGTGGTTCTACCCAAAGAAGTAACCGCGGCCTGCGCACCGGGAGGTGCTTGAAGTCGTGGCCTCACTCTAGCCGGTAAGGGCGGGACCAGCGCTTCGATTATTCGGCACCGGCATGGATTCGGCGACTGTGAGCAGCACCTTTGCAGCCGCCGCCCCATGAGCGGAGAAGGTACGTTTCTGGGTGATGCAGGTCGGCCACTCGGGTGCGGGCAGAACGGTCAGCGAGTGCGGGCCGTCTGGGTACGGCGTTTGAGGGTCCGCGCGTAATCCTCGAACCGCGCCTTCGCAATCACCGAACGGTCGGCGGTGCGGAGCACCACACCTTCCGCACGGCCCGTCGCCCGGCCGTCCAGCGCTACCTGGGTCTGCAGCCAACTGGCGTTGAGCCAGGCGCTCATCCCGTCGACACTCGTCGGCAGACTTCCCGCCGCGATGACATCGAGGCGGGGGGTGAGCGGGATGCCTTCCAGCTTGGCGGCGACGGTCAGGGCCTCCTCGGTGAGGAACGATTGCCCACCCCCCTCGCGCCATGCGGATATGCGCTCGACCGGCCAGCCCAGAACCTCCAGCGGCACCGTCGCCACGTCGAACAGCCGGTACCCGACCTGCCCGGTCCCGGTGTACTGCTTCGCCGCAGCACCCACCTTCGCCCCGTACACCTCCAAGTAGAGGACGTTGATGCTGTCCCTCGCGGCGAGGCCGTCGGCGACGGTGCGCAGCGCCCCGACGATCCCCAGCGCCGGGTTGGTCACCCGGTCGCCACGGGCGGTAAGGAGCTCCTCGCGGCTTCCGATGAACCAGTCCGCGCCCGGAAGTTGGATGATGCGGGCGTTCGTTCCGTCGACCTTTTCCGTGACGACCACATCGCCGGCGAACGGGGTGGCGTCTTCGGTGAGAGCGCCACGCTCACCGAGCACGTGATAGGTCGGGATGGACGGGTACTTGGTTGCCGAGTTCAAGGCGGCAAGATCGATACTGTCGCTCATGTGGGACTCCTTGGGGGCGGTCGAGTCTGCTTGATCCGGGCGCTGCGCCGGGCAAGGTGCGGGCTTTGATCTGCTCTTCTCCGCGTGCTCCCCTGTGTGCCGGCCGACGGACATCTTCCACTGCCGGGCGTGGGACTGCTCGTCATTTTCGGGCGACGGTGATCTTGACGGGGCGGGCACGCAGGTGGTGCGGCTCATACGTCGTCTGCGACATGGCCGAGCAGATGCGCGACGCCCTCGCCTCCGCCTCGCTCCTCGGCCGGACCGGGGACCGCCACTACGAGGTCGCGGCGACCCACGCGGCAGCACCTCCCTGTACGAGGTGGCCGACATCCTCCGGGAACGAGCCGAGGCCTACGCGGCCAACGGCCGGCATGAGGCTGCCCGCGCTCTCCTTGATGAAGCGGACAGGCTTGCGGAACGTGTGAATTCCGCGACCGCCGCGCGGCCGGCCGAACCCGGTCCCTGCCCAGCGCTGTTGCGTGGTGAAGGTTCCCGGCCGGGGCGAGTAGGGCCCAGACGACAGTGCCGCCAGAATTCTCAACTCCCTCTGGACGTAACCAGATTCTCCCCAGAGGCGTCCAGGCAGTGAAAAGGCGACTGCAAGTGCGTCACTCGCAGTCGCCTCTTCGTGAGGGGCACACCCAGGTTTCCGCAGTTACGGCGTGGTGATCTGCGGCCGCGGTGCGGTGGCCATTCCGCTGCCGATGGCGAAGCTGGGGTGCGGCGGCTGGTTGTACGCGGTGTTCTGCCAGGCCAGCGCGGTGCGGTACATGGTGTCGTGGAGCAGTGTGGTGATCTTGGTGCCGGTCTCGTACGGCGTCGAGTAGATCCGCAGCGCCGTGTTGTTGGTCGTCGGCCAGACGACTTCCTCGCGCCAGTCGCCGAAGATGTCGCCGGAGATCGCCGGCGTGGCCTTGGTGCCGTTGTTGCTGTGGACCGAGGCACCGGTCAGCTGGCGCGTGTCCGCCGAGGTGCCGTACTTGTCGATGTGGGTGCCGTCGAGGAGTTCACGGGTCGTGTCGCCGTCCCACCAGGACAGGAAGTTCGAGCTGGACGGCTTCCGGCTGGTGACCACGGTGCCCTGCGGGTTGCGCACCCCGGAGACGGCGGAGGACCAGGACTCGGCGCCGGCGCTGCCGGACCAGATGTCTGCGGACACCCCGCGGCCGTTGTCGCCGCTGGCAGGGGTGGACCAGAGGATCTTGCCCGTCTTCGCCTCCGCCATCCACGAGGACGGCTTCGAGCTGTCCTCGTCGACCTTGAACTCCTCCAGTCCCGCCCGGGAGGGGTCGAGGTCCCCGACGTGCATGGCGTCGCCGTGGCCGTTCTTCGTCGTCCACAGTCCGCTGCCGTTGTCGTCCACGGCCATGGCCCCGTACACGATTTCGTCCTTGCCGTCGGCGTCGACGTCGGCGACCGACAGCTGGTGGTTGCCCTGACCGTCGTACCCCTTGCCGGAGTTGGTCGAGCTGTTGGTGTCGAAGGTCCAGCGCCGGGTGAAGGCACCGCCCCGCCAGTCCCATGCGGCGATGACGCTGCGCGTGTAGTAGCCGCGCGCCATGATCAGGGAGGGTCTGGCCCCGTCCAGGTAGGCGGTGCCGGCGAGGAATCGGTCGACCCGGTTGCCGTACGAGTCACCCCAGGAGGACACCGTGCCGCGTGCGGGTACGTAGTCGACGGTGCCCATGGCAGCGCCGGTCCGGCCGTTGAACATCGTGAGGAACTCGGGTCCGGACAGGACGTATCCGGAGGAGTTGCGGTAGTCGGCGGAGGAGCTGCCGATCACCTTGCCGGTTCCGTCGACGCTGCCGTCGGCCGTCTTCGTCGCCACTTCGGCCTGGCCGTCGCCGTCGTAGTCGTACACCTGGAACTGGGTGTAGTGAGCGCCGGAGCGGATGTTGCGTCCGAGGTCGACCCGCCAGAGCCGGGTGCCGTCGAGCCGGATCCCGTCGATGATCGTGTTGCCCGTATAGCCGGACTGGGAGTTGTCCTTGGCGTTGGTGGGCTGCCATTTCAGTACGAAGTCGAGGGCTCCGTCGCCGTCCAGGTCACCTACGGACGCGTCGTTGGCCTCGTACGTGTAGGCGACCCCGTCGGGGGTCGTGCCGCCCGCGGGAGGGCTGATGGGAACGTCCTTGTAGCCGGCGCGGAACTGGATGGCGTTGACCGAGTCGCCCTGCTCCGTGCCGTTGACGACTGCCCGCACCGTGTAGTCGGCGGTGGCGGGTGCGCCCGAGTGGAAGTAGTTCGTCGAGGCGGTGACGGGCGAGGCGTTGACCTTCGTGCCGGCCCGGTAGACGTTGAAGGACACGCCGTCGGGGTCGGTGCCCAGCCAGCGCCAGCTGATGAGGTTGCCGCTGTCGGTGTGCACGCTGACGACGCCGCGGTCGAGTGCCTCGGCCTGCCGGGCGGTGGCGGCGTGCGAGGTGGGGCCGAGGGCGACCAGTCCGGCTGCGGCGAGCAGGCCTGCCGTCAGCGAACCGAGCAGTGCCCGGTTACGGGTGATCCGGCGTCGCCTGCGGTGGGAGCGGGGATCGGGGTGGGGGAGCAGAGGGTCCACGGTACGCACCTTCCGGCCGGGGATGGCTTACGTCACGTCAGTTGCTCCCGGACGCCGAAAGGTTGCCGCTTCACGGGCCTGTTTTCCGCTCCGCGTCCCCAGTCCGGCGGCGTTCGCGGCGCTGTGCAGTGAGCGCAGGGCCAGCAGCAGGAAGCCGATGTCGTCGAGGTACACGGGATCCGGCAACAGGTCGACGGGCGACACCGTGTAGATCACCGCGGCCCACATCAGCGCCTTGTTGCGCAGCGGGATTCCCGCATCGAGGAGCAGCTTCCTGGCCCGGAAGACCCGTACCAGGAGTACGGCGGCGACGCCCGCCGCGAGCAGGGCGACGAGCCCGCCGATGACGAGCCAGACGGAGGTGTCCATGGCCTATCGTCCACCCGTCCGAACGCCGGAGCTCCCGGATCCCACGTCCCCGCTCCCGGCCTGAGGGCGCGTGCGGGGGCGGGTGCGTCGTTTCGGGGCGCACTGCTTGCCTGCCCCGTTCATGGGCCATGTGTCCATGAGTCCTTCTCCTCCGTTACGTATCGTCCGAAGAGGTCGTGCCGGACCGCGGCCGGTCCGCACAGCGCGGGTGACCGGCATCGGGCGTCCGAAACCACAGGGGACCCCGCACGTCGGCCCGGCCGCCCTCATCGGGCCGCCGGCAGAGGGGTTCCCGGGTGCGGAGCGGCCGCGCAGGCGGCGTCCAGCCTGATGCGGAGGTCCATCACCGCGCCCGGCTCGTCGACGATGTCGACCCGGCCCCCCGGGGCCTCGAGAATCACCCGGTCGCCGATCTCGGGAGCGGACACCCGCAGGAGGTGCAGCGGTGGGACGGCGGTCATGGGGTGCGGCGGGGAGTCGAGGGGCATCACCTGCACGGTGAGGTGCGGCTGGTGTGCGGCCTCGGCGAGCACCGCCCACTGCTCGGTCATCACCTCGGGACCGCCCACCCGGGTATACAGCGCCGCAGCCGGGAACAGGGCCCACAGGGCCGCGCCGCGGTCCTCCAGACGCCGCTGGCGCTCCTGCAGCAGCTCGAGGCGCCGGGTGAGCTGCGCCTCGGTGTCCGTGGGGCACAGGGTCCGGTCCAGGGCAGCCGCGTAGGCCGGAGTGCGCAGCAGTTCGGGGACGAGCGCGGGATGCCAGGTCCGTACGAGCGAGGCCGAGGACTCGAGGCCGATGACCTCCTGCCGCCACGGCTCCATCGCGTCCCGCCAGCGGTGCCACCATCCGGGCAGGTTCGCGGCCCCCAGGCCGGTGATGATCGGTTCCGCCTCCGCCTCGGGAACCTCGTAGCGGTCCAGCAGGACCCGGACCTGGCGGGCGTCCAGCCCGGTCTCGGCGCGTTCGATGCGGCGCACTGTGGCCGGGTGCGCGTCGAGGGCCCGTGCGGCCGCCTGCAGGCTGACACCCGCGCGTTCCCGCAGAATCCGCAGACGTGCCGCGAGGACACGGTGCTCGACCGTGGGGCCGGATCGGGGCCTCATGCGCCCGCCTTCCTCATGAGAGCTCCGAAACAGAGCAACCCGGACATTCTGTCACTTGCAAAGTATGCACTTTGCGCCGAGAGTACATACATGCCGGAAATAGACACCCGCTCGCGCCTCGCTCCGGAGGACCCGAGCGGGAGGAGCGCACAGAGCTGGTGGATCCCCCGTCTTCCCGAGGGGGTGCCGGAAGCGCGCCACCGTGTCCAGGAGGCGATGCGGGACTGGGGAGAGCCTGACGACCGGGTCGAAACAGCCGCCCTGGTCGTGACCGAGCTGGTCACGAACGCGGTGCAGCACACCTCGGGTCGTAGGGTCCGCTGCAGGCTCCTGCGTTCCTCCGAAGGGGTGCGGATCTGCGTGTGGAACCGCGGCCGGGCCCGTGTTCCGGCTCCGACGCGGCCCATGGACGCGAAGTCGGCCTCGCACGGTTCCCACGGCCCGACGCCGCGCCGCCCCGAGCTGTCGCACTCGCCCGGGGACGGACCTCACGGCCAGGGCGGCCGGGCCGGCGCGAACCACCGGGACCTTGCCGGGGCCGTCGACGGCACCGACTGCCCCGACATCACGGATATCGACTCACTCGCCGAGGACGGCCGGGGGCTGATGCTCGTGGACGCGCTGGCGACGCGATGGGGAACGCGCACCAGCCTCTCCAGTCGGCTGGTGTGGGCCGACATCTGAACCGCTCAGGCGACAGCCGTCCGGCACTCCGGGTGGCCCCAGCCCATCGGGTTCTTCGCGATCATGTCCTTCGCCGCGTACGGCTTTCCGCAGTGGCACCGGCCCGAGAACTTCGCCCGGATCGTCGCGGTGGAGCGTGAGGCGGCTCCGTCGGTGCCCGCACTCGACGCACTCGAGGTCCGGCCCTTCGTCGAGCGGGCGGGAGCCGGCACCGGCAGTCCGGGGGAACCGTGCGCGCTTCCTGCGGCCTGTTGCGAAACGGCCGCCTCGCTCGCGGCCTGATCGGCGATCGCGTTGAGCGGATCACCGTTCACCTGATGCGCGGGCACGTAGCGGAAGCTCACACTCCGGCCGCCGAGCAGCTCATCGATGCCGACCACCAGCTCGCGGTTGGCGACCGGCTTGCCCCCCGAGGTCTTCCAGCCGTTGCGCTTCCAGCCCTGGAGCCACTTGGTCACCGCGTTCATCGCGTACTGGGAGTCCATGCGCACCTCGACCGGCACGGCCGGATCCGTGGACTTCAGCAGCTCCTGCAGTGCGGTGAGTTCCGCGACGTTGTTGGTGGCGGTGCCGAGCGGACCGGCCTCCCACCTCTGCGGGCGGCCCTCGGCATCCGCCACGACCCATGCCCAGGCGGCAGGTCCCGGATTTCCTTTGGATGCCCCGTCACACGCGGCGATGATGCTCTCGTTCATGCCCTTGATCATGCCAGCACAGGGGCTCAGGGCACGATCGAGTCGATGTAGCCGCCGTCCACTCGCACCGCGGCACCCGTGGTGGCCGATGCCTGCGGGGAGCTGAGGTAGACGACCATGTGCGCGATCTCCTCCGGCTCGATCAGCCGCTGCAGCAGGGACTGCGGGCGGTGCAGCCGCATGAACTCGCGCTGCGCCTCGTCCCACGGCAGGTCCCTGTCCACCAGTTCGTAGACGAAGTCCTCGACGCCACCGGTGTGGGTCGGGCCTGCGATCACCGAGTTCACGGTCACCCCGGTACCGGCGGCCTCCTTGGCGAAGCCTCGGGAGACGGCCAGCAGCGCGGTCTTCGTCATGCCGTAATGCATCATCTCGGCGGGGATCACGATGGCGGAATCGCTTGCGATGTTCTGCACCCGCCCCCAGCCCCGCTCGGTCATTCCGGGCAGATAGCTGCGGATCAGCCGTACGGCGCTGAGGACATTGGTGTCGAAGTAGGTGCGCCACTCCTCGTCGGTGATCTCCAGGGGCGGCCTCGCACCGAAGATGCCGAGGTTGTTGACGAGGATGTCGGCAGCCGGCACGGCCTCGTACAGCTCGGCCGCTCCTTGCTCGGTGGTCAGGTCGCAGGCAAGCGTGAGGACGGTCGCGTCCGGCACGGTCCCGCGCAGCACGTCCGCCGCCGTCTCCAGACGGTTCAGGCCACGACCGGTGAGGACGACGCGCGCCCCGGCGTCGGCGAGCCCGGTGGCGATGGCGAGGCCGATGCCCTGCGAGGAGCCGGTGACGACCGCGGTCCTGCCGGCAAGATCGATGCGCACCTTACGCTCCTTCCGTCGCCCGTCCACGGTGTACGGGGGCCGTCTCCACCCTGGCACCCCTCGCACCGGGACGCCTTTCGGGCACGGCGGAGCCGTGTTCAGCCCCCGGCGGCCGGGCGGAGCCGGGTTCAGCCCCCGGCGGCCGGGCGCCGCCGTGCCCAGCCGAGAAGCACGACCGAGCACACCGCCGCGAGGGCGCACCAGGTGGAGATGAATTCCGTGCGCCACAGTGCGACGCAGACGGCCGCGCCCACGGCGACCAGGAGGCCCAGCACCACGAGCCACCGGTCACCCGAGAGCAGCAGGGCCCCGACGGTGGCGAGCAGGTATCCCGCCACGACCGGTTCCGGGAGGGCCAGGTCGAGGACGTAGCCGAGTGTGTGGCCGCGGATGTCGGCCCTTACGGGGCGCGTGGCCAGGCTGTACGACAGAGCCGCGGCGGTCGCGATGCCGGCCGCGAGGGGAACCGCCAGGCGGCGACGGGCCGTGGGCGGCGCCGCGCACAGCACTCCGAGCGGCATCCAGAGTGCCAGCAGGGGGAGCGCGATGACGGCCCAGATGAGGGTGGCGGTCCCGCTGCCGCCTCCGGAGCGCCAGATGACCGCTTCGACGATCTGGTGCGCCCCGAGCAGCAGCGGCAGCGAGGCGAGGGGCAGGTCGCGGGGCCGTGGCGGTCGCGCGACGCAGGCCACCCCGATCGCGATGACTCCCGCGCCCGCGACGAGATCGGCGGTCGCACTCCAGCACATGGCGCCACTCCGGTCCGGAACCGCATGCGTCAGCGGTTGCCCGCGCCACGCTACGGTTCCGCGTGCCCGCGCTCGGGCCGACACGGCGGCCGCACCGTCTTCAACGGGCTGCGTGCGGGGCCCCGGCCTGCGGGAAGCGCGGCCGGGAGCCCCGTTGCGAGTGTCAGAGGACCCCGGACGCGGAGACCGCGATCTGGGACTTGGTCCGGCCGGTCGACGAGCCGTAGGACTCGATCTTGCGGACCAGCTCCATGCTGGGCTCGTCGGCGACCTCACCGAACACGACGTGCTTGCCGTCGAGCCACGGGGTGAGGACGGTGGTGATGAAGAACTGCGAACCGTTGCTGTTCGGGCCCGCGTTGGCCATCGAGAGCAGACCCGGCTTGTTGTGCTTCAGGGTGAAGTTCTCGTCGGCGAACTTCTCGCCGTAGATGCTCTTGCCACCGGTGCCGTCACCCCGGGTGAAGTCGCCACCCTGCAGCATGAAGTCGGGGATGACACGGTGGAACGGCGAACCGGCGTAGCCGTAGCCGTTCTCGCCCGTGGCCAGTGCGCGGAAGTTCTCCGCGGTCTTGGGCGCCACGTCGTCGAAAAGGTTGAACACGATCCGCCCGGCGGGCTCGTTGTCGATGGTGATGTCGAAATACGCCTTGATGGTCATGAGGCCATCCTGACATCACCGGCGACTTCCCGATGCACAGCCCCCGCCCGGCGCGGCTCGCCACCCGCCGGATGCGGGCCGCTCCCCCGTCCGACGCCGCTCGCACCGTGGCTTTCTCAGGCGAACGCACTGCGGCGTACCACGGCCCCGAAGCCGTGGTACGCCGCATCAAGCCGTCGGATCAGCGGTTGCCGCCACCACCGTTGTGGTGGCCTCCGCCGTTGTTGTGACCGCCACCGTTGTGGTTACCGCCGCCGTTGTTGCCGCCGCCGTTGTGACGACCCCAGGACTTGGAGTCGACCTTGTGGCCACGGTTGTCGCGCAGGGTCGCGGTGTCCCTGGCGTCCCACACGTAGTTGCGGCGGTCCTGGTACACGTCGTGCCTCGTGTCCCGGCCCACGCCGGTGTGGACCCGGACGGAGGAGCGGCCGGGCAGGCGGAGGTCGAAGCGGTAGGAGCGGTGGCTCTCGTCCGTGAGCGTCCAGCCACGGAGGTTGACGGCACGGCGTCCGGTATTGGTCACGGTGACCCACTCCGCGTTCAGGCTGCGGTTGGACGCGTTGTCCCGGCCGGGACTGTCGTGCTGGATCTTGCCCAGGACGACAGCCGAGCGCTGGGCCGGCCTGTTGTTGCCGTGGTCCCGGCCATCGGCGCTGGCAGGGAGTGCCGCTGCGGCGAGCAGTGCGCCCGAGGCGAGAACGGTAGCGGTGATCCGTCGTGCGGAACGGGACATGGAAACCCCTCATCATGCAGGCCCGGAACGAAGTGCCGGGCGTTGTTCGGCCCCGGCGTACTGCCGGGAACGCAAACTTTGTCCCGCTTTCGCTGTGGCCGGAAGATGCCCTGGTTCGTGTGACAAAGTACGGACATTTCTGTCACACACGACTGCAATCGACACCGATCCCATCGGTCGTATACCTGTCAACCGTTGATCATTGCACCGACCCTTTCAGTGGGCCGTTTCCCTGGTCGCAGCGCCCCCGCCGCGCCTCGCTCCGCTCCCCGCGCACCCCCGCCCGGCCCGCACACATCGTGTAACGAAAGCGACAGCGCTTTCCTGGACAAAAGTTCCATTACGTCGGGAAAGAAGCTCACGCGTTCGAGCGTTCAGCGCCCAGCCCGCCGGCCCGATGCGGGCACGCTGCCCACCGCTGGTGACCATCGCATTGACGGAGGTCATCGGATCGAGCGCCATCGTCCTGGCCAGCAGCACGCCGGCAGCCAACGGGAGCAGGGTCACGGCCAGGGCCGTACCGGCACTCGTCAGGTTCTGGATGCGGGGGCGCCGCGGCGCGTCGGGGAGCATGGTTCCCATTCGATCAGCGGCGGCCCGCCGCGAGATCGGGCGACGTACTCAGGCCGGCCGCTCCCCCGTACTCATTCGCCGCCGCCCCGAACCGATTCGTCAGTCCCGACCGGTCGCGCCCGGCCCGGTCACGCCCCGGGCGCAGCGGGCGGGCCCCAATGCGAGTACCTGGGCAGCCACTTCACCCGGTAGTCGGGGTGCCCGGCGTGCTCCGCGGCCATCTGTCTGACGACGAACCCGAGCCCCACGGCACGGCCGGAGACGAAGTCCTGGCCCGGACGGTCCGTGTCCATGGACGCGATCTCCTCGTACTCGTCCAGCAGGACCCTGTGCGTCTCGATGCGGCGCAGTGTGCGCGCGGGGTCCTGCAGGGCGATGTGCCGGTCGTAACCACGGTTCCGCACGACGAAGGCGATACCGCTGGTGCGGTCGTGTACCTCACCGGGTGCCTCCGCAGGGCACCGCCAGCCCTCGCCGCCGGCTTCCTGGGCGGTGCGCTCCTCCTCGGAAAGGCGCGCCCGCACGAAGGCCAACAGGTCCGAGTTCTCTGCCATCTTGTTCCAAATCCCTCGCCGTCACAGGCACGTGCCGGCTGCGCACCGGACGTGCGCCCGCCGCTCCGGGCCCGTTCTACCCAACCAGCAGAGGATGCCTCACGAGCACATCCCCGGCGCAGTCCGCCCCGGGCCGCGTCCGTATGAGGGACACGGGCGCGTCAGGTGCCGACGGGAATCAGCAGTGCGGTGACGTTGTCGTGCCCTCCCGCGTCGAGGGCGAAGTCCACCAGGCACCGCGCGTCCTCGATCAGGCCGTCGCCCCGGGCCGACGCCCCCCGCCGCCGGTGGGGCAGCGCCGACCGCAGCGCCTCGGCGTCGGGCAGGTACCGCCACAGCCCGTCGGTGCACAGCAGGAGGCGGCCGGACACCGACGGCCGGTAGCTCCGCACCTGCGGCGCCGGTTCCCCCGCATCCGCTCCCAGCCAGGCCGACAGCGCCTCGTGCTCGCCGGTGTCGTCCTCGGTCAGCGGCATTCCCGGTCCCTCGTCCGGAAGCCAGTACGCGCGGCTGTCGCCGATCCAGGAACTCCAGATGCCCTGCGGACCTGCGATGCCCGCGACATAGGTGCAGGCCGGGGCGGCGTCCTTCGATGCGGCCAGCGCCGCGACCGCGTGCGCCGCGCGGACGGCCGCCTCGTCGAGGGCGGTCTCCGGCAGGACTCCGGCGCTCAGACGCGTCGTCAGCCACCTCGCGCCGACGTCGGCCGCGACCTTCGCGGCACGCTCGGCACGCGGTGACATCGACACACCGTCGCAGACCACGCCGATCGTCCACCGGCCGACCGCGGTCAGCACCATGGCGTCCGCGTTGATCGCGCGGCGTCTGCCGCGGTCGCTGACCGCCGCCGCACCGGTGTCCGCCGCGATCTCCACATGCGAACGGAACGCCGGCTGCGCCGCGCCGCAGTCCCAGCAGTGCCCGTCGGGGGCGACCGTGCCGCCGCACTCGGCACATCCCGGGGGCGTCGCACCCCGCACGGTTCCTGCGCGCTCCATACCCACCGGGCGAACCTACCCGGCCCGGTCAGCCGGGCGACACCCCGCAGGCGGCCAGCAGGAGCGCGATGTCGTCGGGCCGGTGCTCGTCCTGGATCGCCTGCCCGATGACCCGGTCCGCCATCTCGGCGAGGGGCGCGTGGCCCACCTCTCCGAGGGTTCTGCGCAGACGCTCGATCCCTATGTCGATGTCCTCTCCCGACTTCTCCACGAGGCCGTCGGTGAACAGGGCGAGCACGGCGCCCGGGGAGAGCTGCAGTTCGGTCACCGGATACGACGCCTCGGGGTCGACGCCGAGCACGACGCCGCCCGGGAGGTCCAGGACCTCGGTCCGGCCGTCGGGGTGCCGCAGTACGGGCTGGGGGTGCCCGGCCCGTACGGCCTGGGTGAACCCGGTGCCGGGGTCGAGCACGACGTAGCAGCAGCTGGCGAACTGTCCCGGATCGAGGTCGATGAGCAGCCGGTTGGTGGCGCTCATGATCTCCTGGGGGTCGTGCCCGCTGAGGGCGAACGCCCTTACCGCACTGCGCAGTTGTCCCATCGTCGCGGCTGCTGCGACACCGTGCCCCTGCACGTCCCCGATGACCAGGGCCAACCCGCTGCCGGTCTCGATGACGTCGTACCAGTCTCCGCCCACTTCTATGCCCTGGGTGCCGGAGAGGTAGCGCCCGACGGTGTCGACGCCTTCGACCATGGGCAGCCGGTGCGGCAGCAGAGCGTCCTGCAGCCCACGCGCGAGGGCGGCCTCGGTGTCGTAGCGCTGGGCCCGTTGGAGCGCCTGGGCGATGAGTCCGGCCAGGGCGGTGAGCACGGTGCGCTCCTCGGGGCTGAAGCCCCGAGGCTGGTCGAAGCCGAGGATGCACGAGCCGACCGGCCGCCCGGAGGCGATGAGCGGCAGGAAGGCGCGGGCGCCGACGCTCGTGTCCATGGGGATGCCGGGGTAGGAGGCCGCCAGCTTCTCCATGGACTCGAAGAACAGCGGGCGGCCGGTCGTGAGCGTGTCCACTCCGGGGATGTGGGCGTCGAGGCCGACGCCGTCGAAGCGGTCCAGGAAGCCTTTCGGGAATCCCGTCTCCCATGCCAGGTAGAGGCGCCCCTCGTTCTGCAGGTAGATGGCCAGCTGCCTGCCGCCGAACGCGGGCAGCAGTTCCTCCGTGACCACGGCGGACACCTGCCGGGCCGTGACGGCCTCCGTCAGCGCGATGGCCAGGGCGACCGGGCGGTACAGGACGGTCGCGCGGTCGGCGGCGGAACCGAGGCCGACACCCGGTGTGCCGGAATGCGGCGCGTAGTCGGGCTGCGGCGCGGGCGAGACCGTGACCGTGACCCCGTCACGGCCCGGGAACATGGCCACGGACAGCCATTCGGTCGGGGTGCGACCGGCGCGGAAGTGCACGGGGGCGTCGGAGAAGAGGGCCGCCCGGTGGTGGTCCTCGTAGGCGGGCTTCGCGAGCCAGGGCAACGCGTCCCACAGGAGCCGTCCCACCAGCTCCGCCCGTCTGCGCCCCAGGATCTCCTCGCCGAGCCTGTTGACGTAGGTGATCCGTCCGAGCCGGTCGTGGGAGAGCACACCACGCGGGAGCCGGTCGGCGGCCTCCGGGACGACGGGCTCGACACCCGGGTCGAGCAGCACACCGGTCAGATGGTGTGCGGGCCCGGCACCGGGCCCGTGGCCCGAGAGCTCGAGCAGGAGCGACCGGCCGTCGGGGCCGCGCAGCCGCATCCGGCGTACGTGCGGCTGTGCCGACCGTGCGGCCCGGCTGCCCAGGGTCCACAGTCCGCACACGTCCTCCGGCAGCAGCCGGGCGGTCAGAGCGTCCACGGTGTGCGGCGGGAGGTCCGCGGGCTCGGCGCCGAGGATCAGGCACGCCTCGTCGTCCGCGGTGACCGCGCCGGTACGGAGGTCCCAGTCGAAGTGGCCGATCCGCATCGGCTGCGACGTTTCCGCCGGCAGCCGGACGCTCATGGGGTCGCCTTCCCACTCGGCGGGCGGCCCGCTCCTCTCCAGTTCCGCGATGTCGGCGCCGAGATGTTCCGCGATGGCCTGCAGCCTTACGCGGTCCGCCCCGCCGACCGGCTCCCCGCGGGTGGCATAGCGCAGCACGACGAGCACACCGACGATGGTGCGCCCGCTCCTGACAGGTACGTACAGCGAACCGAAGGGGAACGGCAGACCTGCCATGAGCTGCGGAAAGCGCCGCATGGCGTCCTCGGCGTCGCCGAGGTACACGGGCCTGCCCGAGCGGTACGCCTCGGCCACCGGGAAGGGGCGGTTCACGTGCATGCGCCACCAGGGGCGCATGAGGGGGGCGGGAAGACCGGCGAGAACCGCCATCAGCAGCAGCCCTGGTGTGCGGGAGCGCAGGTAGATGCCGCCGGCGTACCCGTCGGCGGCCTCGATCGCACTGACGACAGCCTGGGCGAGCACCAGAGAGGGGCCGCCCGGTGCCCGGCCGCCGTCGGGTCTCCAGGTCACATGACCAGCATGCGCCACCGCCCTGTCACCGGCACCTCAATGCCCCGCGCGGTGGCGGAGTGCCGAGCCCGGTCCGGTATGCGGTCCGCCCGGACGTCGGGGCCGGCCACGAGGAGGGCGTGTGCCCGGCCGCGGCGAGCGCGGTCGCCGTCGCTGCACGAGGCGCACGAGGCGCTCCGTGCCGGCGGGTGTACCCGCATCGTGCCCGACGACCGGCACGAAGATCCCGGGGCCCGGCTCCGCGTAACACACGCCCTGGGCGTTCGGGGCGGAAACGGCAGGACAACGTCTCATTCCACACCGTACGACCGGCTTTCGGCCAACGATCCGTGACTCCTGAGCCGCCGGACAACCTCGGGGGCCCTTCCTCGGCTCTCTGAGGAAAAGATCGTCCACTGCCCACCGGGCACTCGGAAATCGAGGAACGATGACCACCAGAACCCCCCGCAGCCGGCTGTGGCGGCCGGCCGTCGCCGCAGCCGCGGCGATCACCGTAATAGCCGGCGTCGTCGCCGCGGCACCGGACGCCAAGAAGGCACAGCCCGTGCCGGAGCTCGGCCTGATCGCCGCTTCGGCATCGGTGACGCTCGACTCGTGGAAGGAGGAGCCCGGTGTCTACCTGGATCTGGGCACGTACCTCACCGCCACGAAGGCCCCGCTGGAACTGAAGGTGACGCGCGCGTCCTACAAGGACCCGGTCGTCGCCACGCAGATCATCCGCGAGGGGAAGAAGAAGACCCGCACCAAGGTCCTGCCCAAGGGGCTCGTGAAGGACTTCACGGGGCTGTCGGACTTCGTCCGGGTCACCGTCACGAACGCGGCGGGCAAGACCGTGCTCGACAAGACGGAGTCGTTCTGCCCGAACAACGCCTCGGGACGGGTCCGCCCCGACGCTCCGGCCACGTCGAAGTATCCCGAGAGCTGTCCCGTGAATCCCTTCACGCTCGGCTCGGTCTGGGGTGTCGAGAACGGCTGGGCGGCCAACACGTACGCGGGTTACTCCTCGACGCCGGTCGCCCTGCCCGCCGGGAAGTACACCGCGAAGGTGTCGGTGACCAAGACCTATCGCGATCTCTTCGGCATCGCCGACAAGCCGCAGACGGTCAAGGTGACCGTGCGCGAGCGCAGTTGGGAGGAGAACGCGGGCGCCCGGTCCGCCGGCGGCCACGCCTCCCACGCGGCCGGGCACTCGGGCCACGCGGCCGTGCGCACGTCGGCGCCCGCGGCAGCCACCAGCGGCGCGGGCCCCTCGTACAACGTGGGCCACGGTCCTTACGCGCCCGCGCCGGCGGCGCTGCCCTGGGCGGTCAAGCGGGCGGGTTTCCGGTCCGCGCAGGCAGGTGACGGGCCGGGGCGGACGGACGGTTCCCGGCAGGCACCCGCCGCCCGCCCCAACGCGAAGCGGCCGACCGGCCGGGCCGCTGTCCCGAACGTGCCCAAGCCCGACCTCCGTTCGCTGCCCGCCTACGGCATCACCATCGCCGAGGGCGACGCGGACGCCCCGGGCAAGGACTACCTGGCGTTCAGCGCCAATGTGTGGAACGCGGGCCCCGCACAGCTGGTCGTCGACGGTTTCCGGGCTCCCGGCAAGGCGCTGATGGACGCCTACCAGTACTTCTACGACGCCTCGGGCAAGCAGGTCGGCTACACACCGACCGGCACCATGGAATGGGACCCGCGTCCGGGTCATGAACACTGGCACTTCACGGACTTCGCGAGCTACCGGCTGCTCAAGGCCGACAAGAAGGAGACCGTCCGCAGCGGCAAGGAAGCCTTCTGCCTGGCCAACACGGACGCCGTCGACTACACGGTGAAGAACGCCAACTGGCACCCGGACAACACCGATCTGTCCACCGCGTGCGGCCAGGAGAACTCGATCTCCGTACGGGAGGTCCTCGACGTCGGCTCCGGTGACACCTACACGCAGGACCTTCCCGGCCAGTCCTTCGACATCACCGGACTGCCCAACGGCACCTACTACATCCAGGTGCTGGCCAACCCCGAGAAGCGGCTCAAGGAGACGAACCTCGGCAACAACAGCGCACTGCGCAAGGTCGTCCTGGGCGGCCGTGCCGGCGCCCGTACGGTGACCGTGCCGGCGCACGGTCTGGTGAACGCCGGCTGACGGCGGCCATGTGCGAGCCGGCCCCCGGGAGCGCCTCCCGGGGGCCGGTACCCACTCCGGACAGCGTCAACAACTGCTGATCGCGGTGGAGTTGCTGTGGCAGACTTCGCAGGCGGAGCGGTTCACCCCATCTGCAACGGAGCTCGTCATGACGCCTGGGACGCCTCAGCCCCCGATCGACACCAGCAGGCCCCATTCGGCGCGTGTCTACGACGCGCTCCTCGGCGGCAAGGACAACTACCCCGTGGACCAGGCGGTGGCCGAGCACCTGCCGACCGAGGCGAAGACCGGCGCCTTCCAGAACCGCGCGTTCATGAACCGCGCGACGGCCTGGCTGGCCGGCGAGGGTGTCGACCAGTTCCTCGACATCGGTACGGGGATCCCCACGGCGCCGAACCTGCACCAGACAGCCCAGGAGATCAACCCGGCCTCGCGGGTCGTCTACTGCGACAACGACCCGATCGTCCTGAGGCATGCGGAAGCCCTGCTGATCAGCCGCCCGGAGGGGGCGACGGACTACGTGCACGCCGATGTGCGCGCGGCGGGCACGATCATCGAGGCCGCCCGCAAGGTCCTGGACTTCGACCGCCCCGTCGCGCTCTCGCTCCTGGGCCTCCTCCATTTCCTTCCCGACGACGAGGACCCGTACGCCATCGTTCGCACCCTGACGACCTCCTTGGCGCCGGGCAGCTTCGTGGTGCTGTCCCAGGGTGCGTCGGACGTGAACCCGGAGCGCGGCGAGCAGGGTACGCAGGAGTACGGGAAGGGCGGCATCCGGCTCGCACTGCGGACGCGCGCGGAGTTCGGGCGCTTCTTCGAGGGCCTCGACGTGGTCGAGCCCGGCGTGGTGACGGCACCCGAGTGGTATCGGGGGACGCCCGCTCCCCAGCCGGAGGAGAGCGGCCTGTACGTGGCCGTGGCCCTCGTCCCGTAGAACCGGAACGGAAGGGATACGTCGTGAATGGCAGTCACCAACATCCTGCGGCAGAGGTGTTCGATGCCATCGGGGCCGACTACGAGCGTGCGTTCGCCGGTTCGGCCGCGCACCACGACTCGCTGACACGACTCCTCGGACAGCTCGCACCGCACAGCTCCGTCCTGGACGTCGGCAGCGGGACGGGGCTGCCGACCGCCCGGACCCTGGCCGACGCCGGACACCAGGTACTGGGGGTCGATGTGTCGCCGGTCATGGTCGATCTGGCGTCCCGCCAGGTGCCCGAGGCGTCCTTCCGATGCGCCGACATCCGTGAACTGCCTCTGGAGGAGGAGGGTTTCGACGCGATCTGCGTCTACTTCTCGCTCCTGCAGATGTCACGCGAGGAACAGACCGCCCTCGTGCACCGGCTGGCGGGGGCACTGCGGCGCGGCGGCCGCATGGTGCTGGCCACGGTTCCTCTGGACGTGCAGGAGGTGAGCACGGTCTTCATGGGTCAGCAGGTGCGGGTGAGCAGCTTCTCCCCCGAGGCCTTCGCCGCTCTGGCGGCCGGTGCGGGGCTCTCGGCGGAGTGGGAGGACCACACGGTGTTCACGCCGGCCGGCGGCGGGGCGGTACCCGAACCTCATATGTTCCTGCACTGCGTGCGGAGCTGACGTACGCACGGTCCGGTCAGCGTTCCGGCGGCGCGGTGGGCGGCAGCAGCTGCTCCGTCCAGATGACCTTGCCGCCGTCGTCGGTGTAGCGCGTGCCCCAGCGCTCCGCGAGCTGCGCGACGAGGAAGAGCCCGCGTCCGCCCTCGTCCATGGTGGCCGCCTGCCGCAGATGGGGCGAGGTGCTGCTGCGGTCGGAGACCTCGCAGATCAGGGTGCGGTCACGGACCAGCCGGACGCGGATGGGGCCGGTGGCGTAGCGGATGGAGTTGGTGACCAGTTCGCTGAGGATCAGCTCGGTCGTGAACGCCTCCTCAACCAGGTCCCACTCCGCCAGCTTGCGGGACACCTCGGCTCGTACGCGGGACACCGCCGCAGGGTCGGAGGGCACCTCCCAGTCGGCCACGTCCTGCGCGGCGAGGCGGCGTGCGCGGCCGACGAGCAACGCGATGTCGTCACCGGCGCGGGCGGGAACCATGACGCGCAGGACCGCCTCGCAGGTCTCCTCGGGTGTCCGGCCGGCGTAGTCGGCGAGGGTGCCGCGCAGGAGTTCCAGTCCTTCGTCGATGTCCCTGGTCCGGTCCTCGACGAGCCCGTCGGTGTAGAGCACCAGTCGGCTGTTCTCCGGCAGCTGTACGTCCAGTGTCTCGAAGGGAAGGCCGCCGAGGCCCAGCGGCGGACCGCCGGGCACCTCGGCGAACTCGGCGGCGCCGTCCGGGTGGACGATCACCGGCTGGAGGTGGCCGGCCCGTGCCATGGTGCAGCGCCCGGACACCGGATCGTAGATGGCGTAGAGGCAGGTGGCCCCGGTGACTCCCCCGGCGGAGTCGTCGGCCGTCTCGTCCTGGTCGATCCGTGCCACCAGCTCGTCCAGGTGCCAGAGCAGTTCGTCGGGGGGCAGGTCCAGCGTGGAGAAGTTGTGGACCGCGGTGCGCAGCCGTCCCATGGTGGCGGCCGCGTGGAGCCCGTGGCCGACGACGTCGCCGACGACGAGTGCGACCCGGGCGCCGGGCAGCGGAATGATGTCGAACCAGTCCCCGCCCACCCCGCCGAGCCCGCCGACCCCGGCCTGCGCGGGCAGGTACCGGTAGGCCGCGTCGATGGCGGTCTGGTCGGGGAGGCCGCGTGGCAGCAGGCTGCGCTGCAGGGTGACCGCCACGGTGTGCTCACGTGAGTAGCGGCGGGCGTTGTCGATGCTCACGGCGGCGCGGGCGACGAGTTCCTCGGCGACGGACAGGTCCTCGTCCTCGAACCGTTCGGGCCTCTGCGCCCGCCAGAACATGGCCACGCCCAGGATGACGCCCCGGGCCCTCAGCGGAACGGCGATCATCGAGTGGAAACCGCACTCGACGAGGCGTTCGGCCCGTGCGGGATGCTGCTCCTGCCATCCCGACAGGGCCGGCAGGTCCGTATCGATGACCGCCTCACCCCTGAGCAGGCCGGCGCCGATGGCCGTGCTCGGCATGAAGCGGATGACCGACCCGAGCGGGTAGAGGCCCGTGTCGTGCCGGGTGCCGCTGAGCGCCGTGCGCCGCATGTCGGCGACCGTACGTGCCGCCGTCGGCTCCTCGCCACGCAGCACGGTCTCCGCCACGTCGACGGTCGCGTAGTCGGCGAATCTGGCGGTGGCGAAGTCGGCGAGTTCCTCGCACGTCCGCACGACATCGAGGGCTGTGCCGATCTCCGTACCGGCGTCGTACAGCAGTTTCAGCCTTCCCCGCGCCACGTCGGCCTTGCCCGTGAGTGCCTGCAGTTCCGTGGTGTCGCGCAGGGTGGTCACGCTGCCCGGCGGCCCGCCGTCCTGATCCGTGGAGCGCTGACTGACCGCGAGAATCCGGTTGCCCACCGAGAGCACCTCGTCCGTGGCGACGCGCCCCGAGACCAGCAGATCGGTGGTGAGGGGGTCGAGACCCAGATCGGTGACCTCGCGGCCCTCCACCTGCGCCGGCAGGCCGAGCAGCCGCCGTGCCTCGTCGTTGGCCAGCAGGAGCCGGCCGTCCCCACCGACGATGAGCACGCCCTCCCGCACGGCGTGCAGGACGGCGTCGTGGTGTTCGTACATCCGGGTCATCTCGGTCGGGCCGAGGCCATGGGTCTGGCGCCGGAGCCGTCTGCTGACGAGCGCCGTTCCGCCCATAGTGAGGAGCAGGATCCCCGCGGCGGAGCCGAAGAGGAGGGGGAACTGGTTCTCGACGACGCCGCTCACCCGCTCGATGGTGATTCCCGCGGACACCATGCCGATGACTTTGCCGTTCGCGCCGAAGACGGGCACCACGGCCTGCACGAGAGGGCCGATCGTCCCGTTGACCCTCTCGGTGACGATGCGGCCCTCGAGTGCGGGCTTCACGTCGCCCACGAACTTCTTGCCGATCCGGTCGGGCAACGGGTGGGTGTACCGGATCGAGTCGAGGTTAAGGACGACGATGAAATCGACTCCCGAGCCCTTCCGGGCCGCCTCGGCCTTCGGCTGGAGCACCGCGCTGGGGTCCGGGCTCTCCAGGGCCGCTTCCATGCCCGGGGCGTTCGCGAAGGTCTCGGCGACGGCGACGGAGCGGTTGCGGGCTTCCCGTGCGCTGTCGGCGCGGGACTGCAGCACGAGCGCGGCCACGGCGGCAGCGACGAGCAACACCACGATCGCCAACTGCAGGAGAAAGACCTGACCTGCGACGGTCCTCATTCTGAGAAACGAACGCGGGCGGCCGTAGCGTCCGGCCATGGTCCCCTTTTTACACCCTCGGCACGGACCGGGCGAGCCGTGAGCCGCGACGCATCGCGACCGGAAACGCCCCTGGCTGCACCCTACGACTGCGCGGCCGGTGCCTCCGGCTTCCTCGCTGCGCCCCCGTCCTCATGGGCGAGCCGGTGGGGCCACCAGACCCGGGGGCCGATGTCCAGGAAGAGGGAGGTGACCAGCACGGACCGTACGACGAAGGTGTCCAGGAGCACGCCCAGGGCGACCGCGAAGCCGATCTCCGCGAAGGCCACGACCGGCAGGGTCCCGAGGGCGGCGAAGGTGCCCGCCAGGACCAGCCCCGCCGAGGTGATCACGGCTCCGGTGGCGGCGAGGCCCGTCAGCACACCGGCTCTGGTGCCCTGGTGCAGGGCCTCCTCGCGGATCCTTGTGGTCAGGAAGATGTTGTAGTCGATGCCGAGTGCCACCAGGAACACGAACACGAAGAGCGGGAAGTCCGTCGTCTCGCCCGCGTAGTCGAACACGTACCGGAAGACGAGCGCGCTGATACCGAGGGCGGCTGCGAAGGAGAGCACCACGGTCGCGATCAGCAGCAGGGGCGCCACCAGGGCGCGCAGCACCAGCATCAGGACGATCAGCACCACCAGCAGGACAAGGGGAATGATGAGCAGGTTGTCGTGCCTGGTGGCGGCGTCCATGTCGAGCAGCGCCGCTGTGTCCCCACCGACCAGGGCATCCGCGTCCGGCACCTGATGGACCGCGTCACGGACCCGTTCCACGGTCTGCTCGGCCTGCTCGCTGTCGCCGGGGTCGGTCATCGTCGCCTCGAAGATCACCCGGCCCTCGTGCACCGGTCTGGCACCGGGCGGCACGACGAGGGAGCCGGGCACCACACCGGGGGTCGTCTCCACCGCGTTTCGCACCTGGGCGCCCTTGCCGAGCGCCGCGATGACGACCAGCGGGCTGCCGCTGCCTGCCGGGAAGTACTGGTACTGGATCTCCTGGCCCACGATGGAGTCGGGCTTGTCGGGGAAGGAGTCGGCGTTGCTGAGACCGGCGGCGCGCAGCTGGATCAGGCCCAGGGACAGGGCGGCGAGCACGAGGGCGGTGGCCACCCAGACCCTGCGCGGGCGTACGGCGAGCCGCTCCCCCATCCGTGCCCAGAATCCGTGCTCGGTCGGCTCGTCGGTGCCGAAGTGCGGGATGACCGGCCAGAACACCCACCGGCCGAAGATCACCAGCAGGGCGGGCAGGAGCGTGAGCATCGCGATGAGCGCGACGGCCACTCCGATCGCGGCGACCGGACCGAGGCCCCGGGTGGAGTTCATCTCGGCGACCAGCAGGACGAGCATGCTCAGCACCACGGTGCCGCTGCTCGCGAGCACCGCGGGCCCGGCGCGGTGCAGCGCACGTGCCATCGCCTCGTGCCGGTCCTCGTGCCGGCGCAGTTCCTCCCGGTAGCGGGCGACGAGGAGCAGGGCGTAGTCCGTGCCCGCGCCGAAGACGAGGACGGTCAGGATGCCGGCGCTCTGTCCGTTGACCGTGAGGCCGGCATGCGCCGCGAGCAGGTAGATGAGGGCCTGTGCCGTGAGCAGTGCGGCGACGACCGCGAGGACGGGCAGCACGAGCAGGGTCGGGCTGCGGTAGGTGATCAGCAGCATGATGATCACCACGCCCAGCGCGGCGAACAGCAGGGTCGAGTCGATGCCCGAGAAGGCGTCGGCGGAGTCCGCGGCCACGCCGCCGGGTCCGGTGATGTGGACCGCGAGACCTCCCTCGCTGCCGCCCACGACGTCCCGTACGGAATCGACCGCCGGACCGATGCGCTCCCATCCGTCCTCGTCCATGGTGATGGGGACGAAGATCTGGGCGGCCGCGGGTGCGTTCTGGCTGTCGTAGAGCGGTCCGCGTGTCTCCGCACCCCGCACACCGTGCGCGCGCAGCGTCGTGAGCTGCTGTTTGTCCTCGGCGATCCGGGTGCGGTCGGCCCCGGTCAGGCCGGAATCACGGGCGTACACGACGATCGCCGTGATGATCTCGGGCCGGAATCCCTTGGATTCCTCCCAGACCTGGGTGGACTCGGCGCTGCTGGGCAGCCAGGACGTGGCGTCGTTGTCCTGGGCGTCGGTGAGTTTCCCGGCGAGTGGCGCCGCGACGACAAGGACGATCAGCCAGAACGCCACGATCAGCCACTTGGTGCGCCGTCCGCAGACCAGCCGGGCCACTCCCTGCCGTCGACGCTGCTGTACGTCCGGCATGCCACTCCCACCGCGTCGTCCTGTCCGTGGCGGCGACAGTAGAGCGGTGTCCTGCGTGGCGGGCGGGCGACATGCCGTACGGGCGCGGCATGAGCCTCGGTCGGACCACCGCCGAGCGGGTTTACGGGGTGGGGATGCCGCCGGGCCGGGACGGACGGCCGAAGCGCACGGGGACGCCGGGCGAGTACAGGACGCTCGCCGGCTCGCCTGCCGGTGCGGCCAGGCCCGCCGCTGTCACCAGGTTCTCGTCGCACTCGATGAGCCGCGCGTGGTGCAGGGGCCAGCGGGGATGGGTGTTGCGGAGATACGTCTGCCGTCCGAAGAAGGTGTAGTGCATTCCCCAGCGCGCGGTGAGGAAGTGCTCCAGTTCGCTGGGCTCCCCCACCTGGTCCCCGACGCGCAGGACTATCCGGCTGTGCGCGCCCCGCGGGCCCGGCCGGCGCCTGCTGGTGTACGTGAGGGTGTCCGCGTCGCGCCGGATCCTCATCCGCGACCACCTGTACGGGAGTCGGAACGCCGTCCGTGCGACGGCCACCGGGATCAGCCGGGAGGCGTCGAGCGAGCGGAAGACCACGCCCCGCCGTCCCTGGGAGTCCAGGGAGTACAGGCGGACATTGGTCTCCGGGAACGTCCCGAGGTAGGGCACGCCGGGGAGACGGAACCAGCCGACGCGGTGCATCCGGAAGGCGACGAGCCCGATGTAGGTGACACCGTCCAGGGTGTCGGGAACCGTTCCGACCGGCAGGAGCGGCGCCACGTCCAGGGGGTCTGCCGGCCAGTGCACGAAGGCCAGATCCAGCCAGGACTGTGTCATCAGCGGGTTGATGCCCGGGTGGGGCGAGTCTGCCGTGATGGCTTGCGGGGCTCGGGACGAGGGCGTCACCGGGCCAGCATCGCAGAGCGGGGCCTCGGTCCGGAACGGCGGGCGGGGTGGAACCTGGTCGCGCCTACTGGAGTGCGCGCACCACAGCCGAGAACACCCGGGGCATGCGGTGAGCGGCAGGGACGATGAGCCGGGCGATGCGAGGGTTCCCCGCTGCACTCAACAGGCCCTGTGTGAGCATGCGGTGACGCCGTGTCAGCCTTCCCCATCGTGCGGGGTAGTCCTCCGGCCGGTCCGCGACGAGGCAGGCGACCGCCGCCGTTGCGGTCGCCATGGCCAGGGCGATTCCTTCACCCGTAAGTGCGTCGACGTATCCCGCCGCGTCACCGACCAGCAGGACACGTCCGGCCCTCGGACTGCGCGCGTCCTGGCGCAGGGGTCCCGCCCCGCGCACGGGACCCGCCTCCAGGCCCCGGAGCGCGCCGGCCAGGGCGGGGAAAGACGACAGGTGCTGTTCGTAGGACCGCCGGTCGCGGCTGAGTACGGCGACACCGACCAGCCGGTCGCCGAGGGGTGTCACATAGGCTTCGCCCAGGCGGGACCAGTGGACCTCGACGAAGTCCGTCCACGGGGCGACCCGGTAGTGCCGGCGCAGGCCGTAACGGCGCGGGGCGGACCCCGGGCGGTCGAGGCCGAGTTCGCGGCGCAGCGGGGAGTGCAGTCCGTCGGCGGCGATCAGCCAGCGCGCCGTCAGCCCCGCTGTGCTGACGCTGCCGTCGTCCTGCCGGATCGCCCCGGCTTTTCCGGGGACGATGCGTACGCCGAGGTCCACGGCCCGCCGGTGCAGGGCGGCGTGCAGTTCGGTGCGCCGTACGCCGAGCCCCGTGTCGCCGCGGAAAGCCGCCTCCGCGCTGCGGTGACCCTCGACGTACCGGATTCCGCGCAGGTCGTGTCCGGCCACGCCGACGCCCAGCGCCCGCAGGGCCGCCACGCCGCTGGGCATGATTCCCTCGCCGCAGGCCTTGTCCACGGGAGCGGCGCGGGGTTCGACCACGACGACTTCCCGGCCGGCTCCGGCAGCCCGGATCGCCGCCGCCAGACCGGCCGGGCCGCCCCCGGCCACCAGGACGTCGATCACGGGCGCGCGGCCGACGGCCGTACCGAGGCCAGTGCCCGGTCCTCGCACCGGACGCGCACGCCCATGAGCACGGCGTTGAGTGCGGTGAAGAGCACGGCGGTCACCCAGGCGCCGTGGACCAGTGGCAGCGCCAGCCCTTCGGCGGCGACCGCCGCGTAGTTGGGGTGGCGCAGCCACCTGTAGGGCCCGCCGGTCACCAGGGGCAGGTCCGGGACCACGATGACGCGGGTGTTCCACCGAGGTCCGAGGGTGCGGATGCACCACCAGCGCAGCCCCTGCGCCGCGGCCACCACCGCCAGCATGGTCCAGCCGAACCACGGGAGGAACGGGCGCCCGGCCAGCCAGGTCTCGGCGAGGCATCCCGCCAGCAGAGCGGTGTGCAGGGCCACCATCGCCGGGTAGTGTCCGCGCCCGGCTTCGGTGCCGCCGCGGGCCAGGCTCCAGCGCGTGTTGCGCAGTGCCACGACGAGCTCGCCGAGCCGTTCGCCCGCGACGGCCAGCACCAGGGCCGTGTACCAGATCACGCGTTCCTCCCGATTACCAACGCAGCAGCACCAGTTCGCAGCAGAATCCGGGGCCCATGGCCATCAGCAGACCGGGGGTGCCGGGCTCGGGCCGCCTCTGCTGCATCGTGTCCCGCAGGACGTGCAGCACGGAGGCGGACGACAGGTTGCCCACCTCGGCCAGCGAACGCCAGGTGACGTCGAGTGCGCCCTCGGGCAGTTCGAGTACGTCGGAGACGGCTTCCAGGACCTTGGGGCCGCCGGGGTGGCACACCCAGTGGGCGATGTCCTTCGGTTTCAGCCCGTGTTCCTCCAGGAACCCGCGGACGTCGTCGGCGAGATACCGGCGCACGACGTCGGGGACCGCCGGATCGAGGACCACCTTGAAGCCGGAGCTCCGGATGTCCCAGCCCATGACGTGTTCGGTGTCGGGGTACAGCCGGCTGCGGGTGTCGATCACCTCGGGGCCGTCCGCCGGGGCGGGGTGTTCACCGCCGACTGCGACGACGGCCGCCGCGCCGTCGCCGAAGAGCGCGGTGGCCACGAGGTTGGCGGGCGTCGGGTCCGCCCGCTGGAAGGTGAGGGAACAGAGCTCGACCGACAGCAGCACGGCCACCTGGCCGGGCCTGCCGAGCAGGTAGTCGTGCAACCGGGCCACCCCTGCGGCGCCGGCGACGCAGCCCAGGCCGAAGACGGGGAGCCGTTTCACGTCGGGCCGCAGACCGAGGCGGCCGACGAGCCGGGCGTCGACGGAGGGAGCCGCCACTCCTGTGACGGAGGTGAACATCAGCAGGTCCACGTCGGCGGGCCGCAGCCCCGCCGTACGCAGCGCCCCGCGCACCGCCTGGGCACCGAGGTCGACTGCGGCGCCGATGAACACGTCGTTGGCCGCCCCGAAACCGTCCAGTTCGCCGTAGCGCTCCAGAGGCAGAACCATGTTCCGGGTGCGGACGCGGGCGTTCTCGTGGATCCGGTCGAGGACGCGGCGGTCGGCCCCCGCGGGCAGGCAGGTGCGCGCCACCATGTCGGTGACCGCCCGCTGGGTGTGGCGGTGCGGTGGCAGGACCCCGTGAACCGCTGCGATTCGGGTCATCCTGGCCCCTGCTTCGGCGAGGTCATGACTCTCATCCTGCCTACATAACAGGGTGAAACCCTGCAAATCGGACGCGCGGCTGGCGTGTTCGTGAGATCCGGAGTCCTTACGATCCCCTTGTGGACACCACTGACCGGCCGCAGGTGCACGAGTCCGTGACGCGACCGCCCCGCCCCGCGGTGGGGCTGGCGCTCTCCTGCCATCCGGGCCCCGTGGCGGCGGTGACCGTCCTCGTCGTCGCACTGTCCGTCAGCTCCGGGCTCGGGGTCGCCCGCTGCGTCCTGGTCGGCGGGGCCGTCCTGACGGGCCAGCTCTCGGTGGGCTGGTGCAACGACGCCTTCGACTCCAGCCGCGACGCGGCCGCCGGGCGCCGCGGCAAACCGGTGGCCGACGGCGTGGTGTCACGGAGCACCGCATGGCAGGCGGCTTCCACCGCGTTGCTGCTGTGCGTGGCTCTTTCGCTGGCGTGCGGTGCTGCCGCCGGCGCGGTGCACCTCGCCGGGGTCCTGGCGGCGTGGACGTACAACCTGAAGCTCAAGGAGACGGTGCTGTCCTGGCTTCCGTACGTGATCGGATTCGGCGGACTGCCCGCCTTGGTCGCCCTGAACATGCCCGGTCATCCCTGGCCCGCGTGGTGGGCCGTGACAGCCGGGGCCCTGCTGGGTGTCGGGGCCCATCTGGGCGATGCGCTCCCCGATATCGACGGGGATCTGGCGGACGGCAGTCGCGGCCTGCCCCAGCGGCTGGGCGCCGCCCGTACCCGGATACTGCTCCCCGTACCGCTGGTGGCGGCGTCGGCTGTCCTCGTGCTGGGGCCTGCGGGGCCTCCCGGCTGGTGGGGAGCGCTCACGCTGGCGGTGGTGGTGCCGACGGCGTTCGCCGGGTTCGTGCCCCGGCGGACCTGGCGCAAGGCGGCGCTCGCGGGGGCCGTGGCCGCGGCGTCGGCAGACGTGGCGCTGCTGCTGATGCGGGGTACGTCCCTCGCCTGACCGTCCGCCGCACCCGCGGGGCGTACGGCCTCGCGGCCGCCCGGCCGTTCCGCCCCGCGCGGCCGCCTACTGGCCGGCCAGACCGGTGTGCGCGATGCCGCGCACGATCTGCCGCTGGAAGAGCGCGAAGACGATCAGGAGCGGCAGCCCGGCGATCACGAGCGCGGCCATGATCTGTGCGTACCGCACACCGAACGACGACTGGACGTTGACGAGGCCGACGGGCAGGGTCATGCCGTTCGGGTCGGTGGTGACGAGGAACGGCCAGAGGAAGTTGTTCCAGGTGGAGATGAAGGTGAAGATCGCCACGGCGGCCAGCACCGGCCGGGACAGCGGGATCACGATCGTCCAGAACACCCGCCAGCGTCCGGCGCCGTCGACGAAGGCCGCCTCCTCCAGCTCTCTCGGTACGCCTTCGAAGAACTTCACCAGGATGAACACCATGGCGGGCACCGCGACCTGGGGCAGGATCACGCCCCAGTAGGTGTCGACGAGGCCGAGTTGCACCATCTCCTGGAACAGCGGCGCGATGAGTACCTGCGGCGGCACCATGATGCCGGCGAGCACCAGCCCGTAGAGCAGCCTGCGTCCGCGGAATTCGGTGCGGGTGAAGCCGTACGCGGCCATCGCGCAGGTCAGGACGGTCAGCACGGTCGTCATGAGCGAGATGTACGCCGAGTTCATGAGCCAGCGCATCAGTTCGCCGGATTCCCAGACCTTGGAGTACGCGTCGAACGTGATGCGCGAACCGATCCACTCCAGCGGCGTCCCGGTCGTCTCCGCCTCCGGCTTCAGGGAGGTGGCGACGGCCCAGGCGAGCGGGACGAGCCAGGCCACGGCGAGGATCAGGGCCAGGACGAGCAGGGCGAGCCTGCCGGGCGTCCAGCGCCGGCGCCGGCCCTCGGATCCGCCCGGCTGCCGGCTCCGGAGTACGCGGCGGGTTCTGACGGTGACGGAACCGCTCACTGTGCGGCCTCCTCAGCTCGGCGCCGGGACAGCAGCGGCTGCACCAGGGAGACGGTCAGGATCAGGGCGAAGAAGATGTACGAGACGGCCGAGGCGTAGCCGATGCGGTAACCGGTGAAGCCCTGTTGGTAGACGTACTGCAGGATCGGCCGGGTGGATTCGTCGGGGCCGCCGCCGGTCATGAGGTAGATCTGGTCGAAGATCTTCAGCGAGGCGAGTACCTGGAGGACGACGAGAAGTCCGGTGGTCCGGCGGAGCATCGGCATGGTGATGTGCCACAGCTGGTGCCGTCCGCCCGCTCCGTCCAGCTCGGCGGCCTCGTACAGATGGGCCGGGATGGCCTGCAGGGCGGCGAGATACAGCAGGAAGTTGAAGCCGACGGTCCACCAGAGGGTGGTGGCCACGACGGAGAGCATCGCGTAGCGCTCGTCGCTCAGCCATCCGATGCCCGGCTCCAGGCCGACGGAGGCGAGCATCTGGTCGGCGAGGCCGAAGCCGGAGGGAAAGATCATCTGCCCGAAGAGCAGGCAGACGACTCCGGACGGCAGGAGGAACGGGGCGAACCAGCTCAGCCGCCACAGCCACTGAACCACGCGCAGCTGATGGGCGAGCAGCGCGAGCCCCAGCCCCACCAGGACGAGCGGGACGGTGGACAGGACCGTGAACCAGACGGTGTTCCAGAGCGAGGACCACACGTCGGGGTCGCCCAGGGCCTCCGCGTAGTTGTCGAGACCGACGAACTCACCTCCGGAGCCCGTGATGTTGTCACTGGTCAGGCTCATGCCAACACCTGATATCAGCGGCCAGACCAGGAACATGGCGTACACGAGCAGGAACGGGGCGATGAACACCAGGCCGTGCTCGGTCCATTTCCTGTGCACGGAACGGGCCGCGGGGCGGCGGACGGCCTCCGCCGGCTTCGTCACGGGTGGCGGTGCCGCCGCGGTGGTGGAGGTCATGACGCGGCTCCCGGAAGGGGGTTGCGGGTGTCGAGGAGAGTTCTCAGGCGTGCCTTGCACTCGGTGAGCGCACCGCGCGGGGTGCGGGATCCGGTGAGCACCCCGGAGAGCACGGCGCCGAGTTCGATCCACATGCGGGAGGCGGAGCCGGCGAACCAGGCGGGCTCGTCCAGCGCCACCTCGTCGATCACGTCCCGGTACTCGGACTGGGGTTTCAGCTTCAGGTACGCCGGATCGTCGAGCACCGGCAGATAGGCGGGCACATGTCCGCCCTCGGCCCACGCGACGGAATTCTTCAGCATCCAGGCGACGAGGGCGTGGGCCGCCTCGTTGGCCGGTCCGCCGCGATCCCTCTGGTGCGGCAGGACGAACGAGTGGCAGTCGGCCTGCGCGGCGGCACTGCCGAAGAGCGCGGGCACCCGGGTCATGGAGAAGGGGATCCCGGCCGTCCGGAAGGTGGTGATCTCCCATTCGCCGTTGAGGTGGAAGGCGGTCCTCCCGCCGTTGAAGATACCCACGGAGGCGCCGTAGTCGCACCGGCGCACCATCAGCCCCTCCTCGGAGAGGGCCGCCATGTACTCCAGTACGCCCAGGGCCTTGGCGTCGTCCAGCGCAAGGCGTTTGCCGTCCTGCGACAGGACCTTGCCACCGGTCTGCGCATAGAAGGTGGAGAAGAGGCGCCAGGGCGTGATGCAGTCGGGTCCGAGCGTCTCCGTCACCAGGCCCGGCTGTCCGGTCACCTTCTTCGCAGCGCGCAGCGCGTCGGCGAACTCCTCGGCACCGCTGATCGGCTTGAGCCGGCCGCCCGCCATGAGCCCCGCCTTCTCGCACACCTCGGTCTGGTAGTAGAGGACGAAGGGGTGGGTGTCGAACGGCACGGCGTACTGCCGGCCACCGGCTCGGCCGCGGCTCCAGATCTCCGGCGGGAAGTCCTTTTCCCGCACCCCGTGTTCGGCCAGCAGATCGAGGTCGAAGGGGTCCACGAGCTTGCCGGGGGCGAAGCCGGCGAGCCGCGCGAGGTGCAGTACGGCCAGTTCGGGCGCCCTGCCTCCGGCGCCGGCCATGCCGAGCTTCGTGTAGTAAGGCGCACCCCACTGCAGGGTCGCGGCCTCCAGGGCTATGTCGGGGTGTCCGGTGCGGAAGTCGTGCAGCATTCCCGCCATGTTGACGCCGTCGCCACCGCCGAAGAGGTGCCAGAACCGCAGCCGGGTCTGACCCGGCCCGGCGGCGGTGGCGGGCGCGGCGCAGCCGGACAGGGAGCCCAGGGCTCCGGCGGCCGCGAGGGCGCCGATTCCGCCTGCGAGGGCTCGGCGCCGACTGGGGTGGTGTGGGTGCATGGCGGCTCGTCTCTGAGGGGTACGGGTCTGAGGGGTACGGATCGTTCGCCACGGGCGTGCGTTCGATATGTCGAATGCCGCCCGTCACTTCGGACGGGACCGTAGGCGTGGGGCAACCCGGCGTCAATGACCCGCGCTGGAATTGCGAACGATGTTCGACACCCCGGACGACCCGTCCTGATGCCGGACCGAAGACCCCGCACATCGGTCTTCCGCGGCGTCGGAGACCGTGCGGGGCAGCGTCGGTACGGAGGCACGACCGGCCGAACCAGGCGCCTCTCCACTGCGTCCACCCGGTACATGGCGAGCGCGTCGTCAGCGGACGGAAGGCACAACCAGGACGGAAGGGGGAGCAGTTGACGGGGACGGCCGACAGCGCGGCGGAACGGAACACGGCCGGGGCGGCCCGGCGCGAGATTCCGTCCGGCCGGGGCGGCCGTGATCACTGCGGCCGGAAAGCGGCAGTCGTCGGGCCGCCGGGCATGATCGTTTCGTACGGCGATGCTTCCTTCGTCCGCGCCGGCACCGCAGGGACAGGTCGGCTGTTCGGTGCGGAGTTCTGGCTCACCGCCGTGATTTTTGCCGGGCTGCGCCTCCAGAGGTGGACACAGGACGACGGCCGCCGGGTCGCCCTGTTCGTCCAGGGCGCCCTCCTCGTCGGGGCTGTCGCCGGCCCGGTCCTCCTCTTCCACGGTGCGCTTGCCGTTGCGGTGGCCATGGCGGTGCTGGGGTGTCGGCGGCAGTCCTCGCCAGGCCGTTCGGCTTCGACATCGGTGGCCGGGGCACCTGAATTCACGGCCGGTAATGCTCCAGTAACGGCCCCCTCCTAGCTTCCCGGGACAAGCCCTTCCCCGGGCACTCCCCCACGTACGGGGCCGGGGAGGGTCACCCGTACCAGCCCTGGAGGAGCACGCCCATGCACCTGCCCCGAGCCCCCCGGCGCAGAGCCGCCGCGTGGGCCGCCGCCGCCGCGATCACGGCGGCGGCAGTCCTCGCCGGTTCCGCTCCGGCCTTCGCCCAGCCGGACGCCGCTGCCACTGCCGGGTCCGGCAAGAAGACCGCACGGATCGACCCAGCCGTTCTCGACACTGTCGGGAGGGGCATGGAGTCGACCTTCTTCGTCGTGCTGAAGAACCGGGCAGACCTCTCCGCCGCCCGCGGGAAGCGCACCCACGAGGACAAGGCGAAGTCCGCCTTCACCTCGCTCCGCAAGGAGGCGGACCGCAGCCAGACCTCGATCCGGTCCGCTCTGGACAGGGCCAAGGTCGGCTACGAGCCGTACTGGATCGCCAACGCCCTCAAAGTGACCGGTGACGAGGAGCTGGTGAGCCGGCTGGCCGCACGCGATGACGTGGTGAGCATCCGGCAGGAACGCACCTACCACCTGGACAAGCTGGAGGAGACCGCCGTCGCCGGGCCGGCCGTCGAGTCCGCGAGCGACCCCGAGTGGGGGGTCAAGGACATCGGGGCGGACCAGGTCTGGTCGCAGTTCGACGACCGCGGCGAGGGCATCGTGATCGCCAATGTCGACTCGGGCGTGCAGTACGACCACCCGGCGTTGAAGGGCAACTACCGGGGCAACCTGGGCGACGGCACGTTCAGCCACGACTACAACTGGTACGACCCGACGGGCCAGTGCGGCACCTCCGGAACCCCCTGTGACAACAACGGCCACGGCACCCACACCATGGGGACCATGGTCGGCGCCGACGGTGTCGGTGTCGCGCCCGGTGCGAAGTGGATAGCCGCCAAGGGCTGCGAGTCCAGCAGCTGTTCGGACTCCGCGCTGCTGGCGTCCGGTCAGTGGATCCTCGCGCCGACCGACCACGACGGGCTGAACCCGAAGCCCGAACTGGCCCCGGACATCGTCAACAACTCCTGGGGCGGCGGTGACACGACCTTCTATCAGGACATCGTCGAAGCGTGGAACGCGGCCGGGATCTTCGAGGCGTTCGCCGCCGGCAACGACGGTGACGGCACGACCTGTTCGACCACGCACGCCCCGGGCTCGCAGGCCCCCGCGTACGGAGTCGGCGCCTACGACGTGAACGGGAAGATCGCTGACTTCTCCGGCTTCGGCCCGTCCCTGGTCGACGGATCGGCCAAGCCGAACATCTCCGCACCGGGTGTCAGCATCCGCTCGACCTGGCCGGGCAGCACGTACAGGGCCATCAGCGGTACGTCGATGGCGACGCCCCATGTCGCGGGTGCCGCGGCCCTGCTGTGGTCCGCCGCCCCCTCGCTGATCGGCCGGATCGACGAGACCCGGGCCGTCCTGAACGACGGCGCGACCGACGTCGACGACACGCACTGCGGCGGCTCGTCGGACATGAACAACGTCTGGGGCGAGGGCAAGCTCGACATCCTCGCCTCGGTCGACGCGGCCCCGCGCAGCGCGGCCACCGTGACCGGTTCGGTCACCGACGAGGCGACCGGCAAGCCCTTGGCCGGCGCGACGGTGACGGCGCAGACGGGCACGGCCCGGCGTACCGTGACCACCGCGGCCGACGGTGCGTACAAGCTGAACCTGAACGCGGGCACCTACACCCTGGCGGTCAGCGGCTACGGATACGCGGCCGCCGGTGCGGACGGCTTCACGGTCGGCACCGGTGAACAGGTCACCAAGGACTTCGCGCTGGACGCGGTGACGACGCACGCCGTCTCCGGCACAGTGCTCGATGTCACCGGCAAGCCTCTGAAGGGGGCCACCGTCCGCTTCTCGGACGCGCCGCTCGACGCCGTCACCAGCGACTCGGACGGGGCCTTCCGCTTCCCGTCGGTCGCCGAGGGCTCGTTCACCCTGACCGCGACGCCCGCGGCCCCGGTCCTGTGCAACGGCGTCCTGACGACCGCGGTCACCGTGGACGGCGACAAGACGGTGAAGGCCGCGCTGCCGAACCGTACGGACGCGGCCGGCAACAGCTGCGCCCCGGCGGCGTACGCCTGGATCGGCGGCCGGACCACGGTCGCGCTCTCCGGTGACGAGAACGCGAAGACCGTCGCGCTGCCCTTCCCGGTGAAGCTGTACGGCATCCCGTACTCCCAGGCGAGCGTCACCACCAACGGCATGGTGAACTTCCTCCAGCCGCGCCTCGGCGACTACGCCAACACCGCGCTGCCCACCGCCACCCAGCCCAACGGCACCGTCGCCGCCTTCTGGGACGACCTGACGCTGGACAAGAAGTCGAGCGTCCAGACCGCCACCACGGGCGCGACCGGCGCACGGACGTTCGCGATCGTCTGGAACAACGCCGCGTTCGCCGACAACACCTCCGTCCGGGTCACCTTCGAGGCCCTCTTCGACGAGGCCACCGGCGCCATCACCCTGCAGTACAAGGGCATCGGTGCCCACCCCCTTCAGCAGGGCTCCTCGGCGACCATCGGCATGGAGAACCAGGCCGGCACGGACGCCCTTTCGTACTCCTTCAACGAGACCGTCCTCAAGGACGCCTCCGCGATCCGCTTCTCCCCGAAGGCCGCGTGATGAGAACACTCCACCGCCGAGGCCTGCGCCTCGCTTCCGCCCTGGTGGCGGCCGGACTGGCGCTGAGCGCCGCACCGTCCGCAGCCCTCGCCGACGACGACAGCGGTCTGCTGGTCCTCACCGACAGCCAGGCCGAGGAACTCTCGGAGCGCGCGCAGCTCGATCCTTACGGCGACGGCGCGGCCGTCGACCCGCAGCACGCCCAGGACCGTCAGGACACCGTCCCGACGCCCGCCGCCGGCGGCGGGTCGTCGCTCGACGAATCCGGCACCTCCGCGAGCGGCTGGAAGCTCACGACCCGGTCCGCCGTGGAGAGTTACCAGGGCATGGCCGTCACCGCCCCCGTCACGGGCGCCGGCAAGGACTACTTCGCGCTCCACGCCCTCGGCTCGGTGCAGCGCCGCACCACCGACGGCACGCAGGTGTGGTCGCGCAACACCGAGTCCCTGTACGCCGACTGGCAGGTCAGCCCGCTCCGGCCGTACCAGGTGGAGCCCTACCCTGCGCGCATCGTGATGGGCTTCAACGCGGTGAGCCCGTTCACCATGGCCAGCGACAACGGCTACACCACCGGTGACCTGACCGGGGACGGTGTGGACGACGTGGTGTTCACGGCGACCGTCGGCGTCAGCCCGTACCGGCCGTTCAGCTCACCCGGATCGAGCCTGCCGAACGGCACGTTCGTCACCGTGCTGGACGGGAAGACCGGCAGGACGCTGTGGCACAAGCTGTACGCGGGAGCCTTCAACGTCAAGCTGGTCGGGAAGACCCTCGTGGTCGCCGACTCCCCGTACTACAACCTCAACTCGCCCAAGGACTCCAGAGCCACGCTCAACGGCATCCGCTTCTCCTACGCCAAGGGCGCCCTGACACCGGCGAGCACCTGGAGCTACGACGCGGGCAGCTACACCGGAGTCGCCTGGGGAAGCCTGGAGCCGCTGGGCAACGGGCTCGTGGCCGCGTCGTGGAACCAGCGCAAGCTCAGCGCGGACGCCGCGCCCAGCGGCCACACACTGGTCCTGGACACCGCGGACGGCAGCGTCACCTGGTCGCGGACCGACCGGCTGTACTCGCGTCAGCTGCACCTGGACGCCTCGCGCGGCCGTCTGGTCGCCCTGGAACAGTCCGACCCGAACGAGGGCATCCAGTACGAGATCGCTTCCTACGCCCTCGGCGACGGGACACGCACGCCCCTGGACACCCGCGTGAACGCGCTGCCGCTGACGATGGAGGTCGGCGACATCCGGGGAAGCTCCAAGCCCGAGTACACGGTCAGCGAGTCGACCCTCGACAGCAACCTGTTCATCAACGCCAACACCGTCCGGGCCCTCGACGGCACCGACGGCGGCGAACTGTGGTCGCGAACCGTCAAGCGCGACCCCGCCAACGGGCACGACGGCGGCGGCGCCTGGGGCCTGAAGGCCCTGGACGGCACCGTGGTCGCCTCGTACAAGGACGACGCCGGTTACGACACCGCACAGAACCGAGGTGCCTCGCGAGCCGCACGGCTCGCCGTACTGTCCGGCAAGGACGGCACGGTGCGTTGGGAGAAGCGAGGCATCACCGCCTCCCAGATGTGGACCCAGCCCTTCACCGAGCGCGGCTCCACCCGCCTGCGGACCGTCGACACCAACCAGAACGTCCGCGCGTACACCCTGCGCGACGGCAAGCAGGAGGACCTCCTCCCGCTGCCCGGTCCGGTCTGGTCCGCGGTGTCCACGGACGTGAACAAGGACAGGAAGCAGGACCTGATCGTCGGCGGCCAGTCCAATGCCGTCTTCGCCTACGACGGCCCGTCGCTGGTCTCGGGTGCGCCGAAGCGGCTGTGGAGCGCGACGGTGCCCGGCCAGGTCCACGCGATCGTGAAGGCCGACACCGACGGCGACGGGCGGGACGAGCTGGTCGTGGCCGCCGACTCCGCGGCCGTGGTGCTCGACTCCCGTACCGGCAGGGTACTCACGACGATCGACGGCAAGGGCCGGTTCGTGCGCACGGTCACGGCCTCGGACGTCGACGGGGACCGCCGCGCGGAGGTCATCGTCGCCACCGACACGGTGCGCGTGCACCGCGGCAACGGCAAGCTGCTGTGGGAGTACACCGCCCCGGCGAGCGCGGGTGACGTCGTGTTCTCGGACGTGTCGGCCGGCGACGGACGGGTCTACGCCCAGTACGCCACCGCCGGTTCGCTCGGCAGGTCGGAGGTCACGGCCGCCGGCGTCGCGCTGCGCGGCAAGGACGGCAGGACCGCCTGGTCGTTCGCCCCGAAGCCGGGCGAAGGTACGGACGGCTCGGTGCTCGGTGCCCCGCTGCGCGGCGGTACGTTCGCTGCGCCCGGCATCCCTTACGCCGACGGGCACGCGGTCGTGTACACCTTCTTCACGAAGGGGACCGCGCTCTCCAACATCACCACCGCGGTCCAGATCCGCGACGGCCGCACCGGCGAGCTGCTGCACGAGGGACCGGCCGGCGGTCCGTGGACGCTCGGCAACTGGTTCACCGGGCCGAACGGCCTGACACTGGCCGGCACCGCGAGCCTGCGCACCTACGGCCCGGACGGCAAGGACTCCCGGATGTTCACCCTGCCCCAGATGGAGTCGGGCGGCATCGCGACCGGACCGGGCGGGCAGAAGGTCGTGCTGAGCGCCTCGGCGAGCGGCGTCGACACCTACGACCCGGCGCAGCTGGTCGCCGACGACAACTACCCCGACCCGGTCGCCTCGCTGAACGCGGGGGGCTCCCGGGAGGTGTTCGCCGGCGACCTGAACGGTGACGGCGTCGACGAGGTCGTCGCGCTCAACTTCGACGAGCACGGCACCGACCGGACCGCCGAGCTGGCAGGCGGCGGCTACTCGGGCCCGTACACGGCGATGCGCCGGATCGTCACGGCGACGATCGACGCACCGTGACGTACCGTCCCTGACCCACCCGGTCACCGCAGGCCCCCGGACGCTTCGTCCGGGGGCCTGCGGGCGTCCGGGACGTGTGCGATTACAGTGGCTGCCGCTATGACCTGGGCACGCGCCGACGACGAGACCTCCACCGGAACACCCCCTTTGCTTCGTCTGCACCTTTTCGGCGGCTTCCGGGTGGATCGTGACGGCGGCCCGCCCCTCGCCGAGCGATGGCCCCGCCCCAGTGCCCGCGCCCTGGTGAAACTGCTCGCGGTCACACCCGGTCACAGCCTCCACCGCGAGCAGGCCACGGAGCTCTGCTGGCCCGACGCCGACCCGCAGGCCGCCCTCGGCAGCCTCCGGGTGGCCCTGCACGCCGCGCGCCGGGCCGTCGAACCCGAACTGGCCCCCCGCACCGCCTCGTCGTATCTCACCGGCGAGGGCGCCCTGCTGCGGCTCGAACCGGACACCGTGTGGATCGACGCCGACCATGCCGAATCCCTCTCCGAAAGGGCCCTGGAAAGCGGCCTGGCCGGGGATCTTGGCGTGGCGCTCGCCGCATTCACCGGCGAACTGCTACCCGAGGACCGCTACGCCCCCTGGGCCGAGGCCCGGCGCGGGCAGCTGTCCGCTCTCTGCGACCGCGTACGCCTCGCGCTGGCCGAGGCCCACCTCGCGGACGGCGAGACCGAGCTTGCCACCGAGGTGGCACTGCGCGCCCTGGCCGCCGCGCCCGCCGAGGAGCGTGCCCACCGCATTCTGATCGACGCCTATCTGCGCCAGGGGCTGCGGAGACAGGCGGTACGCCAGTACCACCTGTGCCGGGAAGCGCTCGACGCCGAGCTCGGCGTACGCCCTGGGCCCGCCACCGAGCAGCTGCACCTGCTCGCGCTCGACGCCGCCACGGCGGTGCTGCCCGCCGTCTCCGCACCCGTCCTCCCTGCCGCGATCCGCACCGCGCCCGGCCCGCCCCTGCGGGGCAGGGCCGAAGAGCTGGACGTGCTGCTGGCAGCCGGGGGTCCACCGGTGCGACTGGTCGGTGGTGAGGCCGGAGTGGGCAAGACCCGGCTGACCGCGGAGGCTGCCCGGCGAGCGGCCGAGGCCGGGACGACCGTCCTGTGGGGCGCGGGCCACGACGCCGAGGGGCACACCCCGTACGGCGCTTTCGTCGAGGCACTGGATGCCTGGCTCGCCGACCGGCCGTCCGCCGAGCGGGCCAGGATCGGCAGCGAGTACCCCGAACTCGCCTCGCTGCTGCCCTCGTTGGGGCAGATCGGGGCCGGGTCGGAGCGCAGCCCGGAGGAGGAGCGCGACCGGTTGTTCCGGGCTGCGGCGGGGCTGTTGGGCGATCTCGCGGTGACTGCTCCCGTCCTGCTCGTCCTGGATGATCTGCACGCCGCCGACACGGGGTCGTACCAGCTGCTGAGCCACCTGGCCCGGCGTGCGGCGACCACACGGACCGACTGGCGATTCGTGGTGACCTACCGCGCGGAGGAGATCGAGAGCACGGATCCGCGACGCACGTCGCTGGACTCCATGGTGCGCCAGGGGCTGGCCCGTTCCCTGGAATTGGACAGGCTCGGGCGCGCGGAGTGTCTGGCGGTCGCCGAGGACGCGGGCGCCCGGAACGGGCTCGACCGGGTCTGGGAACTGTCGCTCGGCAATCCCCTGTTCGCCCTCGAACTGGCCCGCACCGCCGACGGGGCGACGGAGCCGACCGAGCTCAGCGCCCCCGAAGGCGTACGGCAGTTGGTGGCCGCGCGGCTGTCCCGGCTCGGGCCTGCGGCACGGCGGGTCGTCGAGGCGATTTCGGTGGCGGGCCGGGGCGCCGCACTGTCCGAGGTGATGGATGTCGCCGGGCACGGGCTGCATCCGCGGCTCTCGCCCGCCGAGGCGACAGATGCCGTGGACGAGGCTGTCCAGGCTTCGGTCGTGGAGGAACGGCCGGTGGTGGCCGGCGGGCGACCGCTGCCCGGACTCGCCTTCCGGCATCCACTGGTGCGGCTGACCTGTTACGACGGATTGTCCGCCGCCCGCCGCAGGCAGCTGCACTCCGCGTACGCGGAGGCGGTACTGCGGCGCAGGCCGGACGCGGTCGACACCCTGGCCACACATCTGACGCGCGCCGACGACCCGCGCGCCACGCAGTATCTGCGGCAGGCTGCGGAGCGCGCCGCCGCGCTGTGCGCGAATGACACGGCGGACCGGTACTACATCGAGCTCACCGCCCGTCTCGACGCGTTGGCCGCCGACGCTGCCCAGGCCAGGATCGACAGGGGCGCCGTACTGCGCCGGATGGCCCGGTACCGGGAGGCGGCCGCAGTGCTCCGGGAGGCACTGGACGACATGGTGCGGCGCGGCGACGTGCATGGCCAGGTGCTGGCCGCGGCCCGGCTCACCGAGGTGCTGGCGAAGTACCGCTCCACGGACGAGGGCGAGGAACTGCTCCGCAGGTTCCCGCCCGGCCCCGGCACGTCGGCGCTCACTGCGGCGACCCACCATCTGGCGGCAGCGGTCCTGAATTTCGTCACCGGTCGGTACGAGGAGGCGCATCTGTCCGCCTGTACCGCACAGCGGGCCGCCGACGCGGTGCCGGGCAGCGGTCGGCGCGGGCTGCTGGCCCGGGCGCTGGGCATGCAGGCCACCTCTCTCGGGCTCGCGGGCCGGCTGGCCGAGGCGCGCCCGGCGGCCGATCTGGCGTTGCCGCACGCCGAGGCGTACGGCGATCAGGAGCTCCTGGTCACGGTTCTCTCGGTACAGCGGGAGCACGCCCGCCGCTCCGGTCAGCTCGCCGAGGCCGTCTCCACCGGGCAGCGCGCGCTGCGACTCGCCGAGCGCACGGGGGATCCGACGGCAGTCGCATTCGAGCGCGCCAACCTCGCCGAACTACATCTGCTTCTCAGGCAGTTCGGCGAGGCCGCCGACCATGCCCGGAGCGCGGTGCAGGAGACGGGCGAGCGGTCCGAGTGGTGCACCCCGTACGCCCTGGCAGCCCTGGCCAGGGTCCTGATCAGGACGGGTGAGCCAGGTGCGGCGGATCTGTTGGCCCGCGCCGGTGAGGTGGCCGAGGCGCAGGGAGACCAGCAGGCCGTGCACGAGGTGCGGACCGCGGAGGCCGAGATGCTGGTACGTGACGGCCGCCCTGCCGAGGCGCTCGCACTGTTGGCGCACGGCAGCATCCCGGGAGCAGCCCATCTGCTGGCGTGGGCCGAGCTCGTGTCGGGCCGGCCCGATCACGCGGCCCGGCTCGCGGCCGAGGAGGCGGTGCGCGCGGAGCAGGCGGGCGAACGCCTGTCGGAGACCGATGCCCGTACGGTGCACGCTGCCGCACTCATGTCACTGGGCCTGGAGGGGGAAGCCGAGGAGGAGTTCGACAGGGCGGCGGTGCTGTCCACGGAACTCCCCTACCCCGAAGGAGCGTTCAGGGTGGAGCGATTCCGCGGCGCGAGGACCGGCCGTCCGGGGGAACAGATCACCTCCCCGTGAGGCGCGTGTCTGCGCCCGTCGGGGCCAGAGCCTCTCGTGGTGATCCTGCCGGGCTCTGCGGTCTTGATCATAAGCAGCCGGGACGCCCGGCGCGGTCGCCGCGCGCTCGGTCGGCCGGGCGCGCGATCCGACCGGGCCTGGGGCCTGCCTGCTCCCCGCGCCGCCCCTACCGGCCGGCCTGCGGCATCCGCACGACTGCGATGCCGCCGTCGAGGTCCACCATGGTCCGGTTCGGCGGCGCCCCGTCCTCCTCGTCGTCCCGCATCAGCAGTGCCGACTGCCGCTCCTTCAGTTCGCTCTGCTTCCCCGGTGAGAAGCTCGCGTGCAACTGCTCGAACCCGGTTGCCGATATCTGGCCCTGCCGGGCTCCGTTGCGCCAGGGCAGGACCCCGGCCCGCCCGGCGCGCAGCAGCAGCTGATCGACGAAGGCCAGGACGGTCAGCACGACGACCAGCCCGGGCAGGGTCATGAAGACGGCGAATTCCATCGCCCGAGTATCCCGCACGCAGCCCTCCCCCGGCAGGCACGGTGCGGCGTCTCCATGAAGAGCTCGTGCCGATTTCCTACTCAGGGGTAGGCCTGCCCACCCCTGTTGTTATACCTTCCGTCCAACAGCTTGCTAGACGTCACGTCTAATAAGCGCGTACGGCGCTCGCACCCACCGGCCCCGTCGAACGGGCACGGGACGGGACACGGCCGGGGCGGCGCCGAGTCGATCTCTCGATTCTAGGAGCGGCAGCATGGCAAGCAGCACCGTTCGGCCGGATGACAGGAACGCCCAGGGCCGCCTCGCCGAGCAGGAAGTCGCCCGGCGGCTGCTCGACTCGGCCGCGAAGCTCTCGTACGACCCGGCCACCGAGGTGGACTGGGAGACACCCCTCAACACGGACGACCACGGCGCGAGCCCCGAGTGGAGCACCCTCTTCGGCACCGCGTACTGGCAGGAGCTGACCGATGCGCAGCGCAAGGCACTGACGCGTCAGGAAGCCGCGTCCGTCGCCAGCACCGGGATCTGGTTCGAAATGATCCTGCAGCAGATGGTGTTGCGCGACATGTACGCCAAGGACCCGACCGATCCACGGTTCCAGTGGGCGCTCACCGAGGTCGCCGACGAGTGCCGCCACTCCATCATGTTCGCCCGCGGTGCCGCGAAGCTGGGCGCACCGGCCTACCGCCCCCACCGCATGGTGGTCGAGCTCGGCCGGGCCTTCAAGACGCTCGCCTTCGGCGAGGCCGCCTACGCGGCGATCCTCGTCGCCGAAGAGGTGCTCGACGTGATGCAGCGCGACTGGATGCGGGACGAGCGGGTGGCCCCCTTCGTCCGGACGATCAACAACATCCATGTGGTGGAGGAGTCACGGCACATGAAGTTCGCCCGTGACGAGACCCGCAAGCGGCTGCGCGGCGCGGGCCCGCTGCGGCGGCAGCTCAACTCGCTCGTGGTCGCCATCGCCTCCTACTACATCGTCACCAGCATGGTGAACCGGAAGGTCTACGCGAACGCGGGCCTGGACACCGGGCGGGCCCTGGTCGAGGCCAAGGCCAATGAGCACCACAAGTCGCTCATGCGCTCCAGCTGCTCGGGACTGATGGAGTTCCTGGCCTCGGCCCGCCTCCTGACGAAACCCGCCCTGTTCTTCTACAAGCGCGCCCACCTGATCTGACCCGAGCCGACGACCTGAGCTGACGAGATGACCTACGCCATCACCCAGACCTGCTGCAGCGACGCCACCTGCGTCGCTGTGTGCCCCGTCAACTGCATCCACCCGACCCCCGAGGAACGGGAGTTCGGCAGCACGGAGATGCTCCACGTCGACCCGGCGACCTGTATCGACTGCGGTGCCTGCGCCGATGCCTGCCCGGTCGACGCGATCTTCCCGGTGGACAGCCTCTTCGGGGCGCAGAAGGAGTACGCGGCGGTCAACGCGGCCTACTTCGCGGACAGGCCGGCCGCCCCGGCCCCGGCGGGGCCGAACTTCCACGCCTGGGGCGAGCCCTCGTTCACGCGCGGCGTGCCGTCCGACTTCGCGCCGATCCGGGTGGCGGTGGTCGGCACCGGCCCGGCCGGCATGTACGCCGCCGAGGACCTCCTGCTGCACACCAACGCCGAGGTGACACTGATCGACCGGCTGCCGGTGGCGGGCGGCCTCGTCCGGTACGGTGTCGCGCCCGACCACCCCGCGACCAAAGGGGTGGGCAAGACCTTCGCGCGCCTCCACTCCCATCCCCGCGTCCGCATGCAGCTGGGACTCCAGGTCGGCAAGGACATCACCGCCGGTGAACTGGCGGCGCACCACGACGCGGTGATCTACGCGGTCGGCGCCTCCACCGGCCGCCGGCTCGGCATCCCGGGCGAGGACCTGCCGGGCAGCATCCCGGCCACCTCGTTCGTGTCCTGGTACAACGCCCACCCGGAGGTCGAGCCGGAGGCCGTGCGCCTGTCCACCGAGCGGGTGGTCGTCGCCGGCAACGGAAACGTGGCTCTCGACGTCGCGCGCATCCTCATGGCGGATCCCGCCGCGCTGGCCCGTACCGACATCGCCGACCACGCGCTGGCCGTCCTGCGCGACTCGAAGGTGCGCGAGGTCGTCGTGCTCGGACGGCGCGGTCCCGAGGACATGGCCTGTACGGCCTCCGAGTTGCTCGCCCTCAAGCATCTGCCGGGCGTGGAGCTGATCGTCGACGACCACGATCCGAGGACCGGTGCGCGGATCGACGGTGCGGCGCCCGGCGAGAAGGCCGCTCTGCTGCGCGACGTCGCCCGGGAGAGGACCGACTGGTCGCGCCCCCCGGCCGCGGGCCGGCGCATCGTCTTCCGCTTCCACTCCGCCCCCGTGGAAGTGCTCGGCGAGGGCGGCGTCGCCGCCGTGCGTGTGACGGCTGCGGCGGGCGAGCAGGACATACCGGCCGGTCTGCTCCTGCGGGCGGTCGGCTACCGCGGCGTTCCGGTGCCGGGCCTGCCCTTCGACGACACGACCGGCACCGTGCCGCACGAGGACGGCCGGGTGACGGGCATGCCCGGGACGTACGTGGTCGGCTGGATCAAGCGCGGGCCCTCAGGAGGCATCGGAGCCAACCGCACCTGCGCGGCCGAAACCGTCGGCGCTCTTCTGGCCGACGCCGTCGCGGGCCGGCTCCCCTCGCCCGCGCAGCCGCCCAAGGCCTTCCGCCGCCTCGCCCGGCAGCGCTCCCGCCATGTCGTCGACGCACGAGGGCTGGCCGCCATCGACCGTGCCGAACTGGCACGCGGTCGCGCCCTCGGCCGCCCGCGGGTCAAGTTCGGCACGGTGCCCGCGCTGATCGCGGCGGCGAAGGGCGGACGTGGGCGATCGTCCTCCTGACTCCGTCAGGTGGGCGGCGGGAGGAGGCGGGCCAGTTCGTCGGCGAGCGTCGAGAGCTGTGCCCGCCCTGGGTGTCCGGCGACGCCCGCGATCCGGAGCAGGGTGCCTCCGCCCCGGACGGTCAGCAGCTCGGTGTCGAGGAGACCGCGAACGATCCGGCGGATCGCATCGGTCGCGGCGGGCTCGGCCGGCCGGCAGCTGTCCCGGCACTGGTGCGGAGGTTCAGCGCGCTCCTTCGACGCACTCGCCGGCGCAAGGGCAGGTTCGAGTGACGGGCGGCTGCCACGAAGGGCTTCCTCCGGCCCTGCGACTCGGGACGGTCGCAGCGTTACGGCGGCGTGAAATCGCGGCGGGGACGTTGCCCGGCGCCCCACCAGGGCGCGGGGCGCATGCAGAACGCCAGAGGGAAGGCCTGGTCAGGGACTGTTTGACGATGCTTCGCCGGACAGGCCACCGGCCACGCGCAGGCCCCGTTTCAACCACTGCCACGCCTCGTCCGGGGCGTGGCAGTGTGCTTGACGTACGCCGCGGGCCACTGGAAGTCTCCGAGGCATGTTCGCGACGGCCGTTCCCGCCGCGCGGCCCGCCCACGCCGGTCGCGCCACAGTGCCCCAGGCGTGTCCGGGTCGCTGTACCGCCGTCTGAATCTGCCGATCCGGCCCCACCTCCGGCGGCCACGCCCGGCTCCCCCGCCTTCCGGCACCCGTACCGCATCGCGCGCCCGCCGCAGGGCGCCTCGCTCGGCCCAATTGTTCCCTTTCCAAGATCAATCAATGGATGATCTCGGTCTCCGAAAGGAATCCCGCCATGTCCTCGACAACCACCGCCCCCGCCTCCACCGTCACCGTCCGGAAGATCGGCGGTCGTCTCGGCGCCGTCATCTCCGGGGTGCGCCTCGGCGGCGACCTCGACCCCGCGACCGTCACAGCGGTCCGGGCCGCCCTGCTGGCGAACAAGGTCGTCTTCTTCCGCGGCCAGGACCACCTGGACGAGGACAGCCACGAGGCGTTCGGACAGCTGCTCGGCACCCCGGTCGCCCACCCCACCGTCCCCTCCGCCGACGGCCGCTACTCGCTCGGCATCGACTCCGACCACGGCGGCCGGGCCAACCAGTGGCACACCGACGTCACGTTCGTGCCCGCCTACCCGGCGTTCTCGATCCTGCGCGCCGTCGTCATCCCTCCCTACGGCGGCAACACCCTGTGGTCCAACACCGCTGCGGCCTACGCCGAGTTGCCCGAGCCCCTCCGCGTACTCGCCGACAGCCTGCGCGCGGTCCACTCCAACGACTACGACTACGCTGCCCTGCGTCCCAACGCGCTGCCCGAGGCCCTCGCCCAGTACCGCGAGGTGTTCACGTCCACCAAGTTCCTCACCGAGCACCCGGTGGTGCGCGTCCACCCCGAGACCGGCGAGCGCGTCCTGCTCCTCGGCAACTTCGTCCAGCGCATCAGCGGGCTGACCGGCCGGGACTCCCGGGCGCTGCTCGACCTGTTCCAGTCGCACATCGAACGCCCGGAGAACACCGTGCGCTGGCAGTGGCAGACCGGCGACGTCGCCATCTGGGACAACCGTGCCACCCAGCACTACGGCGTGGACGACTCCGACACCCACGAGCGCAAGCTCCGCCGCGTCACCGTCGACGGCGACATCCCGGTCGGCGTCGACGGCCGCTCGTCCGCGCTGATCAGCCCCGAAGAGGTGCCCGACCCCGCCTTCGGCATCGCCTCAGGAGCCTCGGAGTCCCAGGCGGCGCGGAAGGCCGGCGCGTGACTGTGTCAGGCCCGCACGGCGACGTGCCCACCGGAGCAGACCGTGCCCCGGCCCGTTCGTCCCTGCGGACCGGCCGCTTCCCGGACTCCACGGGCGGGCGGCCCCGCCGGTCAGGGGCCGCCCGGCCGGAGCGGGCCTTGCGCCTGCTCAGTCGCCGAAGCGGCGTGCCAGGTACTCCGCCGTCCGGCTCCCGCCCGCCCGGGCCACGTCCGCCGGCCGTCCGGAGGCGACCACCCGGCCTCCCTCGTCGCCGCCTCCGGGCCCCAGGTCCACGATCCAGTCGGCTCCGGCGACCACTCCCATCTCGTGCTCGACCACGAACACCGAGTGGCCCGCGTCGACGAGCCCGTGCAGCTGCCGCATCAGCAGTGCGACATCGGCCGGATGCAGTCCCGTCGTCGGCTCGTCGAGTACATACACGGTGTGTCCGACACGGCTCCGCTGAAGCTCCGATGCGAGCTTGATGCGCTGTGCCTCACCGCCCGAGAGCTCGGTGGCGGGCTGCCCGAGCCGCAAATATCCCAGGCCCACCTCGCGCAGGGTGCGCAGGCTCCGCGCCGCCTGCGGGACGTCGGCGAAGAACTCCGCGGCCGCGTCCACGGTCATGCCCAGCACGTCCGCGACGTTGCGGCCCCGGTAACGGACCTGCAGGGTCTCCTCGTTGTAGCGGGCGCCGCGGCATCGCGGGCACGGCGCGTAGGTACCGGGCAGGAAGAGCAGCTCGACGGCCACCATTCCCTCGCCCTGGCAGGTCTCGCACCGGCCGCCGGCGACGTTGAACGAGAAGCGGCCCGCGTTGTAGCCGCGCTGCCTCGCGTCGTCGGTGGCCGCGAAGAGCTTGCGCACCGAGTCGAACAGGCCGGTGTAGGTCGCCAGGTTGGAGCGCGGCGTACGGCCGATGGGCTTCTGGTCCACCTGCACCAGACGGTCCACCGCCTCCATCCCCTTGGCCACGAAGTCCGCGCCGGCCCCGGTCCCCCTCTCTCCCGCGTCGCGTTCGTCGCTCACGTCGCCGGGCTTGTCCGGTGGGGCTTCCAGGCCCAGATGCTCGGTGAGGGCTCCGGCGAGTACCTGCGTGATCAGGGTCGACTTCCCCGACCCCGATACGCCGGTGACGGCCGCGAACACCCCCAGAGGCAGGACCACATCGAGGTCGCGCAGGTTGTGCCGGCTGATGCCCCGCAGGTGGAGCCAGTGAGACGGCTCCCGCGGGGTGCGTCCTGCCGCGGGGTCGGGGCCCGAGGCGAACAGGAACCGGCGGGTTGCCGACTCGGCGACGGATGCCAGCCCGGCCACCGGGCCGCTGTGCAGGACCCGGCCGCCGAGCTCGCCCGCGTGCGGCCCGACGTCGACGATCCAGTCCGCCCTGCGGGCCACGTCCATGTCGTGTTCGACGACGTACACCGAGTTGCCGGCCTCTTTCAGGCGCACGAGCACCGTCAGCAGAGCCTCGGTGTCCGCCGGGTGCAGCCCCGCGGACGGCTCGTCCAGGACGTACACCACGCCGAACAGGCCCGATCTCAACTGCGTTGCCAGGCGCAGCCGTTGCAGCTCCCCGGGCGAGAGCGACGGCGTCGTGCGGTCCAGACTCAGATAGCCGAGGCCCAGTTCGGTGATCACCGCGATGCGGCCTACGAGGTCCGTACAGAGCGTTTCGGCGACCTGCCGCCGGGCGCCGTCGGGGAATTCACCCCCCTCGCCCCGGGCGACGGGCCCCAGCACTTCGGCGAGAGCGGCGAGCGGCATCGCGTTGAGCCGGGCGATCGTCCACCCGGCGAAGGTGACGGCCAAGGACTCCGGGCGAAGCCTGCTGCCGGCGCAGGCCGGACAGGCCGAGCTCACCAGATACCGTTCGGCACGGGCGCGCAGCGCCTGGCTCTTGGAGTCGGCGAACGTGTGCATCACATAGCGCCGGGCGCTCTGGAAGGTGCCCTGGTACGAACGCTGGATTCGGCCCGCCTCCCGCACCGGGTCCACGGTCACGACCGGCTGCTCGTCCGTGAACAGGATCCACTCCCGGTCCTCGCGCGGCAGCTCCCGCCAGGGCCGGTCGACGTCGTGTCCGAGCGTCCGAGTGACGTCCCGCAGGTTCTTTCCGTGCCAGGCCCCGGGCCACGCGGCGACAGCACCCTCCGCGATGCTCAGCGACGGGTCGGGGACCAGGAGCTCCTCGGTGGTGCGGTGCACCTTGCCCAGACCGTGGCACTCCGGGCACGCGCCGGCCGCCGTGTTCGGGGAGAAGGCGTCGGAGTCCACCGGCTCGGCGCCCGGAGGATAGGTGCCCGCGCGTGAGAAGAGCATCCGCAGCGTGTTCGACAGCGTCGTCACGGTGCCGACGGAGGAGCGGGACGAAGCCGAACCCCGTCGCTGTTCCAGTGCGACGGCCGGTGGCAGCCCGATGATGTCGTCGACCGCGGGCACTCCCACCTGATGGATCAGCCGACGGGCGTACGGGGCGACGGACTCGAAGTAGCGTCGCTGCGCCTCCGCGTAGATCGTGCCGAACGCCAGCGACGACTTGCCCGACCCCGAGACTCCCGTGAACACGGCCAGGACGTCCCGCGGGATGTCCACGTCGACGTTCCTCAGGTTGTGTTCGCGCGCGCCGCGCACCCGCACGAAGGGGTCATCGGCCGGGCTGGTCATATCTCTCCGGACGGCATCGGGGACGGGCGGGCACGCCGCCGCCCGACGCGTCTCCTTCATCAGTGTGCCCTCGCCGTTACTCATCCGCAGTCCGCGCCCCGCGTCCCCACGCCGTTGTCGGCGCCTCGTTGCGGTCGTACGGCACCTCACCCGGATGGATCGACACGGCAACCGGGCCCGCATCGTACGGCGGGCGCCTCAGCGGAACGCCGCGGTCGCAGCCCCGTCGCCGGGCCTCGGAACGGTTCGGCGGGCGGTGCTGGCCGCGCCCGTGACCCGGTTCCCCGCCAGGACCGGATCACCGACTCCGGCGCACCCGATCACGCCGCCGCAAGCCGTCACCAGGCCTCCGAGGCACCCCCTTCATGATCAAAAGAACGTCGGGTTAGCATATGAGCGCCTCCTAGCTCGAAAGATAAACCTGTGACTGTCAATGACGACTCGTTCACCAACTGGAAGATCCGCGAGGAGATCGCGGAATCGATGATCCCCATCATCGGGAAGCTGCACCGGGAGGGGGACGTCACCGTTCTCCTCCACAGCCGCTCCTTGGTGAACAAGTCGGTGGTCAGCCTCCTCAAGACCCACCGCTTCGCGCGCCAGATCGCCGGTGAGGAGCTCTCGGTCACCGAGACGCTGCCGTTCCTGCGGGCTCTCACCACGCTGGACCTCGGCCCTTCCCAGGTCGACATCGGCATGCTCGCCGCGACGTACAAGGCCGACGACCGCGGCCTCTCGGTGGAGGAGTTCACCGCCGAGGCCGTCTCCGGCGCCACCGGTGCCAACAAGATCGAGCGCCGCGAGCCGCGCGACGTCGTCCTCTACGGGTTCGGCCGCATCGGCCGCCTCGTCGCCCGCCTGCTCATCGAGAAGGCCGGCTCCGGCAACGGCCTGCGGCTGCGCGCCATCGTCGTCCGCCAGGGCGGCGAGCAGGACATCGTCAAGCGCGCCTCGCTGCTGCGTCGCGACTCCATCCACGGCCAGTTCCAGGGCACGATCACGGTCGACGAGGCGAACAGCACCATCGTCGCCAACGGCAACGAGATCAAGGTGATCTACGCCGGCGACCCGTCGGAGGTCGACTACACGGCCTTCGGCATCAACAACGCCATCCTCATCGACAACACCGGCAAGTGGCGCGACCGCGAGGGCCTGTCGAAGCACCTGCGACCCGGCATCGACAAGGTGGTCCTGACCGCGCCGGGCAAGGGCGACGTGCCCAACATCGTGCATGGCGTCAACCACGACACGATCAAGCCCGACGAGCAGATCCTGTCCTGCGCGTCCTGCACCACCAACGCGATCGTCCCGCCGCTGAAGGCGATGGCGGACGAGTACGGCGTGCTGCGCGGCCACGTGGAGACCGTCCACTCGTTCACCAACGACCAGAACCTGCTGGACAACTACCACCCGTCGGACCGCCGCGGCCGCTCGGCGCCGCTCAACATGGTCATCACCGAGACGGGCGCCGCGTCCGCCGTCGCCAAGGCGCTGCCCGACCTCGACGCGCCGATCACCGGCAGCTCCATCCGCGTTCCGGTGCCGGACGTCTCGATCGCGATCCTCAGCCTGAGGCTCGGACGCGAGACCACGCGCGAGGAGGTCCTCGACTACCTCCGCAACGTGTCGTTGACGTCCCCGCTCAAGCGCCAGATCGACTTCACCACCGCCCCCGACGCGGTCTCGAGCGACTTCATCGGCTCGCGGCACGCCTCGATCGTCGACGCCGGTGCCACGAAGGTCGACGGCGACAACGCGATCCTCTACCTCTGGTACGACAACGAGTTCGGCTACTCCTGCCAGGTCATCCGCGTGGTTCAGCACGTGTCCGGGGTGGAGTACCCGACCTACCCGGCCCCGGCGGTCTGATCGCGGCGGACCGCCAGGTCCGCTCCGGTCCGCCGTCCGGCGGAGGGCACTGTGGGAGAGCGACCGATCCGGTTGCTCTCCCACAGCCGTACCCGCTAGGGACTGTCTCCGTGCCAGTGGAACCGGCGCGACTCCGCTGCCCGCGGGGCGTAGAGGGCACGGCCGCCCGGACCGTGGGCGCCGATCTCCGTGGGCAGGGCGACACTTTCGTGGCGTGCCGGGTCGGGCCAGTCGGTGACATCCAGGAGAAGCCCGTCCAGCGGTCCGCCGACCAGCTCCACATACGCGCGGCCCGGAAGCGGTCCGGCATCCTCGTGGTCCGCCCCGTAGACCCTGCCGCGCATGAACTCCAGCTCATCCATGAGGGCAGCATCGCAGTCGGCACTGACACCGGCTGCTCCTGTTCCACCGGTCACGAGGCGGACGTCGGCGGAGTAGTCACCGCGTGTGCCGGTTCGTCGGAACGGGCTGCGGTCTGTTCGCGACGACGCGGGACGTCGAGCTGGTGAGCATGTCGATCACGGGCTGACCGGATGCCCGGCCTTCCGGCCGGAACCCGGCGCACTCCCGGGTCCACAGCTGCCGGTCCTGCCCGGCATCCGGCTGCAGCCGAACCGACGTGACTGTCACCGGTTCGGCGAGAAGCTCTCCTGCTCGCACGGTAGGACGTGCGCCCCCGCGTGCCCAGCCTCCACCCGGTCGCCGACACCGGCTGCGGCGAAGGCGAACGCCGCCTCCTCCGCGCCGATCCCCTCCGCCGCCATGGCCTGGGGAGCCGTGGTGCTCGCTTCCCGGCCGAGGCCGAGCACGAGAGGGATGCTGCTCGACGCGAAAGCCTCCGCTCCTCCCCTTCCTCCAGGAAGAATCTATTCAGGAGGATCCGAGCGCTGCGATGCGGGAGGCAAGGGCGGAAATGACCGGAGCGCGAAATTCCCGGACACCGGGAGCGGACGGAACGCGAGCACCGGTCGTACTGATCACGGGTGTCATGGCGGCGGGGAAGTCCACGGTCGCCCAACTGCTCGCCGAGCGGCTGCCGAAGGCCGCTCATGTACGCGGCGACTTCTTCCGCAGGATGATGGTGTCCGGCCGTGAGGAGCTGATGCCGGAAGAGACCCCCGAAGCTCTTGCGCAGTTGTGGCTGCGCTACCGGCTGTCGGCCGCCACCGCCGACGCGTACGCGGCGCAGGGCTGGACCGCGGTGGTCCAGGACGTCATCCTCGGCAAGGACCTGGCGGACTACGCCGCCCTGGTCAGGACCGAACCGCTCCACATCGTCGTCCTGTCCCCCGAGCCGGACGTCGTCGCGGCACGGGAGGGAAGCCGCACCAAGACCGGTTACGGCGCCTGGACCATTGAGGCTCTCGACGCGTCGCTGCGCGAGGACACTCCCCGCCTGGGCCTGTGGATCGACAATTCCCGCCAGACACCGGAAGACACCGTCCAGACCATTCTCGACCACCTGGACGGCCTCGCGGCAGACCGGTGACGCGGGCCGGGCGCTGACGACTCGACGGCGGCTTCCTGGCTTTCCTGACCGTGACCGATGTTCACCAGTCGTGGACGGTGCCGTCCTGGAGACGGTTGACCGGCAGGTAGGCCGCCTCGTACGGGTGGCCGGCCGCCGCCTGTTCGTCCAGTTCGACGCCGATGCCGGGGGCCTCGCCCGGGTGCAGGTGTCCGTCGGTGAACGTGTAGGCGTGCGGGAAGACCTCCTCGGTGAGCGGTGTATGGCCCGAGTACTCCTGGATGCCGAAGTTGTGGACGGCGAGGTCGAGGTGCACGGCTGCCGCCATGCCGACCGGGGAGATGTCCTGCGGTCCGTGCACGGCGGTCTTGATCTGGTACAGCGCGGCGAAGTCGAAAAGCTTCCGCAGCGGTGTGACACCACCGAAGTGGGTGACGGCGGACCGCACGTAGTCGATCAACTGCTCGGTGATCAGGGTCTGGTAGTCGTGAACGGTGTTGAAGACCTCGCCGACGGCCAGCGGTGTGGTGGTGTGCCGGCGCACCAGGCGAAGGGCCTCCTGGTTCTCCGCGGGAGTGCAGTCCTCCAGCCAGAAGGGCCGGTACGGCTCCAGGTCCTTGCCGAGTCGCGCTGCCTGGACCGGTGTGAGGCGGTGGTGCACGTCGTGGAGCAGAGGCAGTTCACCGCCGAACTCGGCGCGTACGGCGTCGAAGACCGCGGGCACGTGGCGGAGGTAGGCGTCGCTGTCCCAGTCCTCCACCAGTGGCCGGGCCTGCTGGTGAAGGACCGGCGAGCCGTCGTCGGCCGTGCTGTGCACCCCGTACACGGCCTTCAGGCCGGGGATGCCCGACTGGATGCGGACCGCCTGGTAGCCCTCGTCGAGACGGGCCCTTACCGAGTCGAGGAGTTCGGGGATGTCGCCGCCGTTGGCGTGCCCGTAGGTGCGGATGCGCTCTCGGCTCGCGCCTCCGAGGAGCTGGTACAGCGGCAGACCGGCGGCCTTGGCCTTGATGTCCCACAGAGCGACGTCGACGGCGGCGAGTGCGGCCATCGTCACCGGTCCGCGCCGCCAGTACGCACCCCGGTACAGGAACTGCCACGTGTCCTCGATCCGGTGCGGGTCCACACCGATGAGGAGGGGAGCGATGTGGTCGGTGAGGTAGCTGACAACGGCCAGTTCCCTGCCGTTGAGCGTGGCGTCGCCCAGGCCGGTGAGGCCCTCGTCGGTCGTCAGCTTCAGCGTGACGAAGTTCCGGCCGGGGCTGGTGACGACCACGGTCGCGTCGACGATCTTCATGCTGATGCTCATCTCCGGTGTGGTGCGTGTGGCGAACGGGCACGGCCTTCGGCCCACCCGGCGCCAACCCTGCACCACCCGGGGCTGCGCCGGGACGGCGGGGCCGAACGGCGCAGGCCGGCTCTACGCCGTGGGGCGCCGAGCCGGCCTGTCCGGTGGTGCAAACCCCCGTGGGGGTGCCGAGCCTTCGGCTCGACGGAGCCGGTCAGTCCGTGCCGAACTCCATCGCGGCGCGGTCCAGCATCTCGTCGTCGTCGGACACCTCGCCGCGGGAGGCGATGGCCTCGGCGCCGCCCTCCGGCAGGGTGCCGATCAGGCCGGTCGCGGCCGCCTGGGCGGCACCGATGGCCGGGTTGGCGGTGCCGATCAGGCCGAGTCCGGCGTACTGCTCCAGCTTGGCGCGCGAGTCGGCGATGTCGAGGTTGCGCATCGTGAGCTGGCCGATCCGGTCGACCGGGCCGAACGCCGAGTCCTCGGTGCGCTCCATGGACAGCTTGTCCGGGTGGTAGCTGAACGCCGGGCCCGTGGTGTCGAGGAGCGAGTAGTCCTCGCCACGCCGCAGCCGCAGTGTCACCTCGCCGGTGACGGCCGTGCCGACCCAGCGCTGGAGCGACTCGCGCACCATGAGCGCCTGCGGGTCCAGCCAGCGGCCCTCGTACATCAGCCGGCCGAGGCGCCGTCCCTCGTTGTGGTACTGGGCGAGGGTGTCCTCGTTGTGGATGGCGTTGACCAGGCGCTCGTACGCGGCGTGCAGCAGGGCCATGCCCGGTGCCTCGTAGATGCCGCGGCTCTTGGCCTCGATGATCCGGTTCTCGATCTGGTCCGACATGCCCATGCCGTGCCGACCGCCGATGGCGTTCGCCTTCATCACCAGGTCGACGGGGGAGGCGAACTTCTCACCGTTGATCGTCACCGGGCGACCCTGGTCGAAGCCGATCGTCACGTCCTCGGTGGCGATCTCCACGGAAGGGTCCCAGAACCGGACGCCCATGATGGGGTCGACGGTCTCCACACCGGTGTTCAGGTGCTCCAGGGTCTTCGCCTCGTGGGTGGCGCCCCAGATGTTGGCGTCCGTGGAGTAGGCCTTCTCGGTGCTGTCGCGGTAGGGGAGGTCGTGGGCGAGGAGCCACTCCGACATCTCCTTGCGGCCGCCGAGCTCGGTGACGAAGTCCGCGTCGAGCCAGGGCTTGTAGATCCGCAGGTGCGGGTTGGCGAGCAGGCCGTAGCGGTAGAACCGCTCGATGTCGTTGCCCTTGAAGGTCGAGCCGTCGCCCCAGATCTGGACGTCGTCCTCGAGCATCGCGCGGACCAGCAGGGTGCCGGTGACGGCACGGCCCAGGGGCGTCGTGTTGAAGTAGGCGCGCCCGCCCGAGCGGATGTGGAACGCGCCGCACGTGAGTGCGGCCAGGCCCTCCTCGACCAGCGCCGCACGGCAGTCGACCAGGCGCGCGATCTCGGCACCGTAAGCCTTCGCACGGCCGGGCACGGAGCCGATGTCGGGCTCGTCGTACTGGCCGATGTCGGCGGTGTAGGTGCACGGGACGGCGCCCTTGTCGCGCATCCACGCGACCGCGACCGAGGTATCGAGACCGCCCGAGAAGGCGATGCCGACACGCTCGCCGGCGGGAAGGGAGGTGAGGACCTTAGACATAGGAAGATTATGCATCATCTCGTATGTCCATGCAAAATCCCGGATCGCACGCCTCGCTCGGGCAAGCACGGACATCGGGGCCCCGCAGCATGAAGCGCCGGCACGGAGCGGCTGCGAACGCCGAGGAATCCTCGCACTCCGAGTAAACGTACGGCGCACTCAGCTGCCGGTGCCGGAGGCCGGTCCGGAGCGGTCGGCATCGTGGTACGGCTTCTCCTCGACGGGTGCCGGAGCAGCAGGCCCCGGGGGACGCAGGGCGGACGCGCCGAGCACCACGAACAGGATCAGGAGCGCGGGAATGCCCAGGGCCACCGGGAGTCCCGTGACGGTACTGACCCCGCCGATCACCAGTGGACCGATGAGGAAGCCGACGTACCCGAGGCTGACGACGAGGGACAGTGCCGCTCCGGCGCGTGCCGGATCACGTTGCCCCGCGGCCGAGTAGACCTGTGGAGCGATGCAGGACATCCCTGCTCCCAGGCACGCGAACCCGATGACGCCGGCCACCGGGTGGCCGATCAGCAGGGCCGCGGTCATGCCCACCGAGGCCAGGACCCCGCAGCCGCGTACGAGCCGTACGGGCCCGAACCGCTCGGCCAGCCGGTCGCCGCGCAGTCGCCCGATCGTCATGGTGACCGAGAACGCGGCGAACGCGGCCGTGGCGAAGGCCGGCGTGCTGCCGAGGCTCTCGTGCAGGTAGACGGCACTCCAGTCCGCCGCGGTGCCCTCCCCCACCAGCGTGCACATGGCCAGCGCGCCGAGGAAGAGAAGGTAGTACGAGCGCGGGACACCCCCGCCCCCGCCACCGACCCCTGCCGCAGGCACGGGCGGTGCCGACGGGACATCCTGCGGCAGGGCCCACACCGCGGCCCACACCGCGATCAGTACCACGCCGGCACCCACGGCGACGAAGGTGACCTCAGGGCTCACGTCCTGATGGGCGAAGAGCCCGCCGATCGCGGCGCCCAGGAAGCCGCCGATGCTGTAGACGGCGTGGAACGACGACACGATCGGACGGCCCCAGGCCCGCTGGACCTCGATCCCGTTCGCGTTCATCGCGATGTTCAGGGTGCCGTGGACCAGGCCGAAGAGTAAGAGCGCCGCCATGAGGGTGACCGGCGTCGGCATGAATGCCGGAGGCATCAGCAACAGCCCTTCGAGGAGGGCCGTCGGCACCATGACGCGCACGCTTCCCCATCGGTCGACGAGTCTTCCCAGGCCCATCATTCCGGCGATGGCACCCACGGCGAAGGCCAGCAGGGCGAGGCCGAGCAGTCCGTCGCCCAGTCCGAGGTCGCTCTTGATCGCGGGGATGCGACTGGTCCAGCAGCCGAGAGCCGTACCGAACAGCAGGAACAGCAGGGACGTGGCAACGCGCGCGCGCACCAGTGAGCGACGCGCTTCGGGCTTCGGGTTCACGCGAGGCATCTCCATCCGTTGACGCGCCTGTTCTGCTGCTGTCCCGCTTCGGGCATCCGTCGGTGCGTCGTCCTCGCACGGGGATCTACGCAGACGCTCCCCGGGGGTCCAAGGGGTGCACGGGAGTGGCTCGCCAGTCGGCTCGCGTGCGGCATGCGGCCGCACCCCAGGAGCAGGACCGGATCCACAACAGCGGGAGAGAGCGCTCTCCGGCCGCGGCCCCAACCTTAGAAAGTTCAGCCAGGAGTGTCAACGGGGCTCAGATATCGGCGAGTTGAAGCCGATCTGGGCATGGGACCCGATGTATCGCATGGCCGACCACCCCTCCACGTCCCGTGCCGTCCCGTCCCGGCTCGGATCCGGATACAGCTGCAGCACGAGGGCCGGCTCCACGACGCCATGGCGGGCCCCACCCGACGTGAAGCCGGGTTCGGACGGGCGCGCGAGGCGTTCATGTCCGATGTCCCGTGGAATATGGTGCACTGCTGCTGTCCGGAGGCAGAGGCAACGGGCCGTTGCGGCCTGAGTGAAGTGGCTTCCGGATACGCCCATACGCGGTTTCTGCCGGAAGGATCGCACGTGCGCATGCCGAACAGTCCTGTCGCCGCGGTCCTGCGGAAGTTCGGGGTGGTGGCCGAGGAGTCCGATGAGCGACTCGAGTCCCGGTCGGGCGCGGGCATCCACGCGGTGCGCACTGCCGACGGGCAGTCTGCCTACCTCAAATTCACCCCGGCCGCACAAGGGCCGGACGCCTTGGCCGCAGCGCGGCGGGAGTTGCTCTTCTACCGGTGTCTCGCGCCGATCGCCCCGGTGCGCTCGCCGGAGCTTCTCATGTCCGCGGACACCGACGACGGCGTGGCCATGCTCCTCGGGGCGTCCGGTAAGCCGTTACCCGTCACGGCCTGGACGCCTGACATGTGGGCCACTCTGGGCCGCGGACTGGCTTCCCTGCACAACATGCACGTTCCGGCGGAGGCGAACTGGGGCCGGCCCGATGCGCTGCGGCAGGCCATGGCCGAACCCGATCTGCCGACGATCGAGGCCTTCTGGGCACCGTCCCTCCCGCTGTTTGCCGAGATCGTCTCCCGGCGCGCCGAACTGGAGCGGTGGACGGAGGCACTCCCCCGGGTGTTCATCCACGGCGACTGCCACACCGACAACGTCACGCACTCCGGGGAGTCATTGATCCTTCTCGACTGGCAGGAATCCGGCGCCGGCCGCCCCGGGTCCGACCTGGCCTTCCTCAACGTCCGCGCCGTGCCGGCCGGGGTGACCACCCCGCCGGTGCTGCTCGACGCGTACCTCCGCTGCCGTCCCCACGATCGCCGGACGCTGGAGCTCGCTCTCCTGGCCGAAGAGCTCGCCGTCTTCGTCTTCCAGTGGCCGCCGTTCGCCGCGTTCAACAGTCCGACGGGAATCGATCGCGTCCGGCAGAGGACACGTGACCTCTCCGAGCGGTGGGTTCGGCTCTCGGAACGAGGCGCGAGGAACCAATCGACTCGCGCAGCGGGGAACTGACCAATACCGTGTGACACCCCACTGGTTCGGGTCCTCGTCGTCCTGGACGTGACGGAGTTGCCATGCCCCTGGAGATGAAGCTGACGGCGATCACCCTCGACTGCGCCGATCCCGAGGCGATGGCCGCGTTCTATCGGGAGGCCACCGGATGGGAGCTTCACCCCGGATCCGACGCCGCCTTCGCCGGCGTCACCCGCGCGGACGGCCTCTCGATCGGCTTCCAGCGCGTCGATGGCTACCGGGCTCCGCGATGGCCCGGGCAAACCGTTCCGCAGCAGAGCCACTTCGACTTCACGGTCGAGGACCTCGACGAGGCGGAGGCCCTGCTGCTGGAGCTGGGCGCGTCCAAGCCGGAGCACCAGCCGGGCGGAGACAGGTGGCGGGTCTTCACCGACCCGGCCGGGCATCCCTTCTGCCTGACCGGCGCCTGACGCCGGACAACGAACCCCGCGGCTGCTGGATCACATCGGCCAGCGGTGTGCGTAGCCCTCCCTCAGCGGTCCGCCGACCAGGTCGAGAACCTGCTCCACCGCAGCCGCCAACGGCGCGGGGCCGCCGTGTTCGGCGACAGCCTGGTGGCCGTCCAGCAGCGCCTTGCCCCGTACGGGATCCGCGCTCAGCAGTCTGCGGGGCAACCACTTTCCGGTACCGGCCCAAGCGTTGTGGTGGGCAGTGAGCAGATGGGCCGCCTCGCGCAGGGTGAAGTCGGCGAGCGAAAGCTGTTCGTACCGGCAGGCGGGCGGGGCGTCGACCAGGTCGTCCATCAAGCAGGTGAGTCCGTAGCGGCCTTGCTCCCATTCCGCCGGGGTGAGCGGCGGCGGACCGGCCGCGAGTGCCGCGCGGGCCTCTGCGCGTGTACGCGACAGATCTCCGTGCGGGTCCAGCAGGGGCAGGCCCTGGTCGTAGATGAACAGCACCGTGCCGCGGCGCCGGGCTCTGTCCCACGCGAAGAACTTCGGTACGTCCGCGAGGGCGTTCACGAACAGCTCAACCGGACGGCCCTCGTGCCGGATCACCTCACGGCGGCTGGTGTCCGGATCGGGCAGGAGTACGGCCACATCCAGATCACTGGCCGAAGTGGCGCAGCCCTGGGCGGCCGAGCCTCCCAGCACGGCACCCAGGGCGTGCGGGAAGCGGCTGGAGACCAGACGCCGAGCTTGCGCGAACGCGGACTCCTGATCAGTCATGGGCTCTCATCATGCCGGCCCTGCGGAGCTCCTTCCAGGGCCTGCCCTGCGCGGCCCCGTGACGCGGAGGCCGGGACCGGATGCCCGGGGTGCGGCAGCGAGGACGGCGGGCTCGTTCGGGTTCGGCGGCAACGCCGCTGACCGCTCCGACACCCAGATCCACACCCACATGTGCTACGCGGAGTTCGGCGACATCGTCCAGGCCATCGATGACCTCGACGCCGACGTCATCAGCCTGGAGGCCGCCCGCTCCCACATGCAGGTCGCCCGCGAGCTGGCGGCCCACGGCTACCCGCGCGAGGCCGGGCCGGGCATCTACGACATCCACTCCCCTCGGGTGCCGAGTGCCGAGGAGGCAGCCTCACTCCTGCGCACGGCGCTCGAAGCCATCCCGGCGGAGCGGCTGTGGGTCAACCCCGACTGCGGCCTGAAGACCCGCGGCTGGCCCGAGACGCGTGCGTCGCTGAAGAACATGGTCGCGGCCGCCCGCACGGTCCGGGCCGAACTGCCGCGGTCCTGGGGTGAGTCGAGGGCCGGGAGGCGAGGTGCGGAGACACCTGTCTCCCGGCCCTCATGGCCGGATGATCCGGATCAGCCCACTTGCAAGTTAGGTTAGGCTAATCTAAGAAATCGTGGAGTCGCACCCAGTCGTGCACGCGTCATCAGGCAGGGGAACAGCCCATGGGCCCGGCCTTCTGCTGCGTGGCCCCCTCCCGCACCAGGGGCCGAAGAACGCGTGACCACTCGTGAGTTCAAGAAAGCAGGGGCAGCGATGAGACCGGTCGTCACGGAGCGCGCGGACGCGGACCAGTCCGGTGGGCTGCTCCTCCGGCCGGAACGAAAGGGCTCCGCGGTCGTCATCAAGTTCGGCGGCAACGCCATGGTGGACGCGAGTCTGCAGCGGACGTTCGCCCAGGACGTCGTGGAGTTGTGGCGTGCGGGCCTGCGACCGGTCGTCGTGCACGGGGGCGGCCCGCAGATCAGCGCGATGCTCGATCGCCTGGGCCTGGAGACCCGCTTCGAGGCGGGCCTGCGGGTGACCACGCCGGAGACGATGGAGGTGGTCCGCATGGTGCTGACCGGCCGGGTCCAGCGGGAGCTCGTCGGCCACATCAACGACCATGGGCCGTTCGCGGTGGGGATGACCGGCGAGGACGCGCACACGATGACAGCCGTGCGCCGGCCCGCCTGGGTGGACGGCCGGCCGGTGGACATCGGTCTCGTCGGCGACATCGTCGACGTGAACCCGGGCATGGTGCGCACACTCCTCGACCAGGGGCACATCCCGGTGATCTCCCCCGTGGCCCGCGGCGAGGACGGACAGGTCTACAACGTCAACGCCGATCTCGCGGCGTCGGCCCTGGCCGTGGCCCTCGAAGCCGAACGCCTGGTGGTCCTCACCGATGTGGAGGGGCTGTACGCGAACTGGCCCTACAGCACCGAGGTGATCGAGCGCCTGACAGCCGACGCGCTGGACAGGATGCTGCCGGGGCTGGCGAGCGGAATGCTGCCGAAGATGGAGGGCTGCCTGCAAGCCGTGCGCGGCGGGGTGCGGACGGCCCATGTACTCGACGGCCGCGTTCCGCACGCGGTGCTGCGTGGCGTACTCGGCGAGACCGGCCCCGGCACCACCGTGGTCCCTGACGGCAGCCCGGACCACGACGAACAGGCCGGATGACCGCAGCGGGCGACGCACCGCCCCGGCGACGCGGGAGCGGGAGCCGGGCGTCCGCGGCACCTTGGTCCCGGCCCCGAGCCTCGACCCCGGGCGGGATCGGCGCCACCTGAACCGAATCCCTGCGTACGCAGACGGACTTCACCGGCGCGAGCGCACCGGTGAAGTCCGTCGTGGGGGAACCGCCGCGCGCGTGCAGGCCGGCCGATGGTCACAGGACCCTGGCGAGGATCCTTGCGTTGCGCCGGGGGTCCAGCGAGTCCGCCCAAGGCCGGGGTGCCCGGCGCGCGGTCGAGGGCGCGAAGCCGTAGCGGAGGAACAGGGCCCCATCGCCGGTCGTGGCCGTGAACAGGGCACCGAGCGACTGGGCGCGCGCCATGGCCAGCACCGCACGCAGGAGCGCGGCACCCACCCCGTGTCCCTGACTGTGCGCTGCCACGCAGAAGTTGTACAGAACGCCCGCGGATCCGCGGCACTCACCCGGGTCGGCCGGGTGCACGCGCAGGCCCGCGCAGCCGTCGAGGCGACCTCCGGCGTCCATCACGAGGAAGTCGGCCGCGTGGGTGGCGTAGAGCGAGGCGGGCCGCTCCCGCAGCGCCCCCGTGCGCATGAAGGGCCGGGACAGTGAGGCGAGTGCGGCAGCGTCCCCCTCACGGGCGCAACGCACGGAGGGCGTCGGCGCGAGGAGCGCAGGCGGCAGCGGGGCGGGGCGCGGCGTGGCCGTGATCAAGGCTTTCCCTTCCTCGGTTCCGTTTCGAAGAACGGCTCGTCGCCGTGCAGCTCCGACGAAACAAGCAAGGTTAGGTTAGCCTTACCTAAGTCCCGAGTCCAATTCCGCGCCGCACGGCCGTCCGGTCACCGCGGACGGACGGCCCTGCAGCCATTTACCACGAAGCGGTCAGGCATCCATGGACGCCGCGAGGGACTTGGGTCGCAGATCCGTCCAGCGGTCCTCGATGAACTCCAGGCACGCGTCACGACTGTTCTCCTCGAAGGCGATCCCCCACCCTCCCGGTACCTCGGCGAAGGACGGCCAGAGCGAGTGCTGACCCTCATCGTTCACCAGGACCAGGAAGCGGCCTTCGGGGTCGTCAAAGGGGTTGGTGCTCATGTGTCGTTGCCTCCTCGGGGCCGACGGGCCGGTGACAGCCGCGTCGAGAGTGTGAACCAGGTCCGGGCGTGGTGCTCCCGCAACGCGATCACCAGCCGGTTCAGGAGGTGGATCGGGAATGGAAGGGGAGGTCACTATTAGGTTAGGCTCACCTAATCGAGTCGAGCTTAGCCTTTCAATATCCCTCTCACAAGGAGACGTTCATGCGCCCGGTGATCGAACGGGTCCCCGCCGAGGACGCCTTCGCCGCGTACGGACTGCCCGGCCGGCCCGGCAGCGACGAGTTCTGGGCGGCGGCGCGAACACCCGCGTCGGTACCCGCCGGCGACGGCGGTTGGGTGACCTTGTTCCTCCGGCGCGGGTCCGGGGCGAGCATCGGCTTCGAGAGCTGGTCGGACTCGTCACCCCTGAGCCGATGGGGCGACACGGACTGCTGGTACGCCGAGGTCCGCATGCCGGCACGGCTGCGGGTGACCTACCAGTTCCTCGCCGACGATGCGGCGTACGCAGATCCGCTCAACCCGATCGGTGCCGGCGGCGACCGCTCCATCGCCGCGACGCCGGACGCCCCGGCCCAGCCTCACTGGCCCCTGATCGGCGCTGACGACGTCCTGCCCGTTCCCCGCACCCGGCTCCGCTGGGCGAGCGAGCGGCTCGGCGGACGTCGCACGGTGCGGGTCCACCCGGTGGGCGGCGGCGGACCGGTGGTCCTGCTCCTCGACGGCGACGACTGGCTGTATCTGCACCCGGCCATGACCGCGTTCGAAGCGGCCGTCGCCAGTGGTGAGATGCCACCCGTCACACTCGTCTTCCTGCCGGCCAAGGACCGGAGGGCCGAGTTCGGGTGCAGGCCCGAACTGTGGGAGGCGGTCCGGGACGAACTGCTGCCGCTGGTGGCGAAGTCCGGAGTGCCCGCCGACCCCGACCGGCTGGTGGTCGCCGGGCAGAGCCTCGGCGGACTGAGCGCGATGTACGCGGCGCTGGAGTTCCCGGACCTGGTGTCCCGCGTCGCCTGCCAGTCCGGGTCGTTCTGGTGGACACCCGATGCCTTGGACCGGCCGGACCCGTTCGGTGGCCCGGAGGGCGGTGCCATCGCGGCGCGCCTGCGGGAGCGCCCCGACCTGTCCGGCCTGCGGGTCGCGTTCGACGTGGGGGAACACGAGACGCGGATGCTGCCCCACTGCGGGCTCGCCGAGAGCCTGGCCGAACAGGCCGGTGCGACCGTGCGAATCTCCCGGTCGCCGTCGGACCACGACCGGGCGGGCTGGCGGCACGCCCTGCTCAGAGACGTCGCCTGGGCGCTCGCCTAGCGGGACCGCAGGAGCTCGCTGGACCCGACGGCTGCCGGGCGCCACTCCTGGGCCCGTACTGCGCCCCCGGTCGCCCGGGTGCGCACGCGCCGAAGCGCCCACTCGAAGCGGTGGAACGCGCCGGCTCACGTACGGCGTGCTGCCTCGCTGCTCACGCGGCCAGGACGGCCGGTTCGCCGAGGCGTCCGGCGGCCTCCCGCCACGCGTCGGTCACCGCCGCACGGGCATGTTCGGTGCGGTTCGGCAGGTCGCCCGTCAGCATGACCGGCGCCCCGATGTGGACGTGAAGACCCGGCCTGCGCAGCGGAGAGGTGCACAGGCCCGCGAGCTGCTTGAGCGGGCTTCCTGACACGATGCGGCGGGCCCCGGCCTGTCCCAGGGGGATCACGGGGGCTCCCGTTCGGTGGACGAGCCGGGCCAGCCCGCTGCGGAAGGCCTCCGGGGCTGCTTCTCCCGCGTCCGTGCGGTGCGGGATACCGCCCTCGGCATAGATCAGGACGAGGCGTCCCCGGGCAAGGGCTTCGGCGGCGCCGTCGAGGGCGTCGCCGGCGCGGGCGTCGTGCCGGTGGACGGGGATGTACCCCTCGTGGGCGAGCGCACGGCCGAGCGGGGGGATGCGCCAGAGTCCCGCGGCCGCGAGGAAGACGGGCTCGACGCCGAGACGGCGCAGCGCGGCGAGGACCACCGCCGGGTCGGCCAGGGAGCTGTGGTTGGCGGCGATGATGCTGCCCGGGGCGAAGCGGGCGTCGCTGTCGGTGGTGACCGTCAGTCTGCCGACGGCGGGCACCAGGGCGCCGGCGAGGCGACTGAGCATGGGCGGGTCCTCCCGGACTCGGACGATGGTGATCTCCATCGTGGTCCGGAAGCGTGCCGCGGGCCTGAGTACCGGTGCTCAGCCGGCAGGCCGCCGGGTACCCAGTCCCTCAGCGGCGGGGTCCCCCGCCGAACGACGCACAGGCCCCGGCGGCCAGGGTCTCCCGTCCGTACGGGAGGCCCTGGCGGTCAACGCGCCACGGCCAGGCAGTAGTCCTCGTCCGTGGCGAGCAGGTTGCGATGGGTGTCCTCGGCGGTGATGACCCCGTCGTCCAGGACGAGGACACGGTCGGCGGCGTCCAGGAGCGCCGGGCTGCTGGTGAACACGACGGTGGTGCGGCCGCGGCGCATCTTCGCGATGTTGCGTGCGATGAGTTGTTCGGTGACCGCGTCGACGGCTGTCGTCGGATCGTGCAGAACCAGGATGTCGGAGTCGGCGGCCAGGGCGCGGGCCAGGGACAGCCGTTGGCGCTGCCCACCGGAGAGGTTCGCGCCGCGGTCGCGGACGCCGTGGTCGAGTCCTTCGCGGTGGAGGGCGACCACATCGGTCAGCATGGACGCCTCGACCGCCTCGGGGACCATCGGGCTGGTGCCCGACGGGTCGATGTTCGTGCGGAGGGTGCCTGCGAAGATCTCCCCGTCGTACGGGTTCACCAGCATGTGCTCACGGACCGCCTCGACCGACAGGTCCGTGATCTCGTGCCCGCTGACCCGTACCACTCCCTCGTACGCGTGGGGCGGGACGTTCACCGCGAGGATCGACGCGAAGTCGGCCGCCGCGCGCGGCTGGTAGGCGGCGATCGCCACGAACTCGCCCGCGGACACCTGGAATTTCAGCTTGCGCAGCGATCCGTACCGGACGCAGTCGATCTCGAGGTCTCCCCCCGCGGCCGGACGCTCCGGTCCCGGGGTCGCCACCGGCGGGGCGGCCAGTACCAGAGCCATCCGCTCGGCCGAGGCGCGCGCCATCATCACGTACTTCGGCATCTCCGAGAACATCTTGAGCGGTTCCATGATGAACTGCGCCAGCCCCACGGCCATGACGAGTTCACCGATGCTGATCCGGCCTTCGAACGCCAGCCACCCCGACGTCAGGGTCACGGCGGCGGCGAGGACCGCGTTGAGGGCCAGCGCTGTACCGGCGTACGCACCGTTCACCTTGGCGACGGTGATCGCCTGGTGCTTCGCCTCCGTGCTGACCTTCCGGTAGGAGAGGAACGCCGCGTGGTTGCCGCCGAAGCCGTGCAGCGGGCGCAGGCCGGTGATGAGGTCGGCGACCTTCGCCCCCGCCCGCGCGACCCTGGCCTGCTGTTCCTGGGTGCTTGCGCCGATTCGCTTGGACATCACGCTCAGGATCGACAGGATCGCGACGGTTCCCACGATCACGAGCAGGCCGAGCCGTATGTCGGCCAGGCCGAGCGCGAACGCGGCGACCACCACCGCGACCAGCGAGCTGATCAGCAGCGGCACCACCTCGATGATGTCGGCGGTCTGGTCGGCGTCCTCGGTGGCGATGGTGAGTACCTCGCCGGACTTCAGGTCGACGTCCCTGGCCACCGGCTGGAGTCCGCAGGCCGCGACCTGCACCCGCCAGCGGTGCGCCTCCGTCGTGTTGGCCTCCTGCAGGACGCGCATCCCGAACCGCCACGACAGCGACACGGTCGTGATGATCACGGCCAGCGCGGCGATGGACAGGCCGAGCGAGCCGAGGCTCCGTTCCTGCAAGGAGTGTTCGACGATCAGACCGAGCGCGATGGGGAACGCGGTCTCGCCGGCCTGGTACATGCCCATGAGGACGGTGCCCCGGGTCATGGCGCCGACGTTGCGCCGCAGGGCGGTCCGAAGGATGTCGGCCCCCTGCCGGGGCCGCTGTGTGTCAGGAGTTGTCATCAAGGTGGCTGGCAATCGCTTCCGGGGTTCGCAGTTCGAGCAGGTCACGGATCGTGATCACGGGACCGTACTCCCGGCGGAGCAGCCCGATCAGCCGCACCGCCAGCATGGAGTGTCCCCCGAGGGAGACGAAGTCGCTCACCGCGCTCACCTCGTCGTCGTCCAGGTCCAGTGCCTCGGCGAAGAATTCACAGACCACGGTCTCGGTCTCGGTCTCCGGGCCGCGCTCCCCCGCCGTGGTCAGCACGCCCAGGGGCTTGGCCTCCGGCAGTGCCTTGGTGTCGGCCTTCCCGTTCACCGTCAGAGGGATGCTGTCGACCTGGGCGTAGTGCGTCGGGCGAAGGAAGTCCGGCAGTGCGGCGCCCACTTGGGCCGCGACCGTGGCCAGGTCCGATTCGCCGAGCACGAGGTAGGCGGCCAGCCGGTACGCTCCGTCGACCTCCGGGGCGGGCTGGGCGACGGCCGCGGCGAAACGCACCGCAGGGTGCGCCGCGAAAGCGGCCTCGACCTCGCCCAGTTCGACCCGGTGTCCCCGGATCTTGACCTGCTGGTCGGTGCGGCCCAGGTACATAAGGTTCCCGTCGGGCCGCCGGACCACGAGGTCCCCGGTGCGGTACATGCGCTCGCCGGGTTCACCGAACGGGCAGGCGACGAACCGGTGCGCGGTCTGGGCGGGCTGTCCGAGGTAGCCGCGCGCGATGCCGATGCCCGACACGTACAGCTCACCGGGAACTCCGTCCGGCAGGGGCCGCAGCCACGGGTCGAGGACGTACACCTCGGTGTTGTCGATCGCGACGCCGACCACCGGGTCCTGGCATTCGAAGGTGCCGACGCCGAGGGTGTTGATGGTGTACTCGGTGGGACCGTACAGGTTGTAGCCGGCGGTCCCCTCGGTCTCGGCGAGCTTCTGCCACAGCCTCGGCGTGACGGCCTCGCCGCCCAGCAGCACCAGCGCGGGCCGCCTTTCGGGGTTGTCGAGCAGTCCTTCGGCCACCAGCTGCTGTGCGTAGGTCGGGGTCACGTTGATGACGTCGATCCCGTGCTCGAGGCAGTACTCGACCAGACGGGGCGCGTCGCGGCGCAGTTCCTCGTCGCAGATGTGCACCTCGTGTCCGTCGGCGAGCCAGAGCAGTTCCTCCCACGACATGTCGAAGGCGAACGACACGGTGTGGGCGATCCGGAAGACCCTGTTCCCGTGCTCCGCCAGCACCGGTTCGAAGATCCGGCGCTGATGGTTGATCAGCATGTTGGTGAGCCCGGCGTACTCGGTCACGACGCCCTTGGGCTTCCCGGTCGATCCGGAGGTGAAGATCGTGTACGCGGGGTGCCGCAGGCGGTTCGGAGCGTCCGGCGCGAACGTCACGAACGGTTCGGCCTCGGGCAGGGGACGGTCGAGCTCGATCAGGTCGCCGGTCAGCCTGGGCGACACGGCGCTCACGGTGAGGATCACCTTCGGGCCGGCTTCCGCGACGATCGCGGCGATCCGCTCGTCCGGGTGGTCGAGCTCCAGGGGCACGTACGCGGCACCGACGCGCAGTACCGCGAACAGTGCCACGATCGAGTCGAGGGAGCGCGGGACCGCGAGGCCCACGGCCGTCTCCGGGCCGATGCCGCGCCGGGCGAGTACCCCCGCCACTGCACGGCTGCGGTCCTGGAGCTGGGCGAAGGTCATGGTCGAGCCGTGCGAGACGAGGGCGACCCGCTGCGGGTCACGGTCGGCCGCCCGGTCGAACCGGTCGACGACGGTGTCCGTACCGACGTCCGTGCGCTCGGCGGACTCGGGCTCGGGCCCCGGACCGGGCAGTGCGCCGACCGGGCCGGTGGAGCGGGCCAGGTCCTGGAGCATGCGCAGGTAGTCGTCGAGGAGACGACGGGCGTTGTCGGTGTCTCCGTCGCGGTGCTCCAGCTTGACGGTGAGCCGGTCGCCCGGTGTGACGACCCAGGTGAACGGGTAGTGCGTCGAGTCGTCGGCCTGCACCGAGGTGATGCCGTGCCTGGCGTTCATCTCGGCGAACGCGTCCATGTCCAGGAAGTTCTGAAGCACGAACAGGTTGTCGAACAGAGTGTCGTGGCCGCTGGCCCGCTGGATCTCGCCGAGTCCCAGGTGTTCGTGCTCCATCGCCGCGACCCTGGCCGCCTGGACGGCCGACAGATATGCACCGACCGTGTCGTCCGGCCGTGCCCGCGTCCACATGGGCACGGTGTTGAGCAGTACGCCGACGATGTCGGACAGTCCCTCGCCCTCACGGCCGGAGACGGTCACACCGAACGCTGCGTCGCTCCGGCCCGTGTGCGCGGCCAGCAGCAGGCCGAACGCACCGGTCAGCACCGAGTTCAGCGTGACGCCGTGCACCCTGGCCGCCTCACGGAGCAGTTCCGACTGCTCGGCGGACATCGTGTGCACGAGCGCACGCGGCAGGTCGTCCGTGAGGGACGGGTTCGGTCCGGCGAGGAGTGTCGGGCCGGTGAGGCCGGCCAGATGCTCCGCCCAGAAGCGTTCGGATACGGCGGGGTCCCTGGCGTCGAGCGCCCGGGCGTAGTCCTCGAAGCCCGGCGTGACCGGTGTCGCGTCCAGCGGCTCGCCGGAGACGACGGCCTGATAGGCGTCGAACAGGTCCCGCAGCAGGATCTCGCGGGACCAGCCGTCCCACAGCAGCAGGTGGTAGCTGAGCAGCAGGCCGTCCCGGTCGTCGGGCAGCCGGACCACCGTCAGCCGGACCATCGGCGGCTCGTCCGGGTCGAATCCGGTGTCACGGTCGCGGATGCGCAGTGCTTCCACGTCCGCGTCCGTCTCGGGACGGACCGTGCGGACATCGACCCGTCGGCCCGCCTTGAGGACCTGGACCGGGTTTCCGTCGTCGTCGGTGGTGAAGCCGGCGCCCACGACCGGGTGCCGTGCGATCACGTACGCCATCGCCTCGGCCAGCGCTTCGGTGTCCAGGCGCCGGTCGAAGGTGAAGTAGCTCTGCGCGACGTAGTGTCCGGCCTCGCCCGCCATCTGGGCCTGGAAGAACAGGCCCCTCTGGAGCGGGGTGACCGGGGCTGTGCGCTCGGCCGTCGCGGAGGCTTCGGCGATGCGCTGCAGTGCGCCCAGCCAGTGCACGCCGATCTCGTCGGGGATGCCGTCGGCGAGGGTGAACGCCGCGTGCAGGCTGCCGGTGGCGTCGTCGGTCCACGCGTTGACCTCGACGGCGTACGGGCTGCCCTGGTCTCCGCCGGTGATGTGCAGCGCCTGGGACTCGCTGCCCCGCCCGAGGTAGTTGAACAGCACCTGCGGGCGGGCGTTCAGCAGGGGGGCCGTCTGGGGGTTGAGGTACCTGAGCCGGCCGTAGGCGACGTGGCCGTGCTCGTCCGGCTGACGTTCGGCGAGTTCGCGCGCCGCCGCGACGGGGTCGGTGTGCGCCGTGAGGAGTACCGGTGCGATGGAGGTGAACCAGCCGACCGTACGGGTGTAGTCGTGGTGCTCCCGCGCCGGGACCCGGCCGTGCCGCTCCAGTTCGATCGCGAGATCGGTGGGCGAGGGCTGGACGTGTGTCAGCGCGGTCCGAAGCGCGCCGCACAGCAACTCGGTGAGACCGATGCCCAGTACTGAGGGGGCGGTACGCGTCACGCGGTCGCTCACGTCTGGGGCGAGCACGACGGTGGTCTCGTGCAGACCCTGGACGGCGGGCAGCAGCGGCGGGGCCTGGAGCGTGGTGATCCAGTGCCCGAGGTCGTCCGTCGCGTGGGACGACCCGGAGCTCAGCGCTTCGGCGTACTCGGCGTAGGACGTGGTCGGCGGTGCGAGCGGGGCACCGCCCATGGCGGTGGCGAGATCGTCCAGCAGGACGAGCCAGGACACCGAGTCGACGGCCAGGTGGTGCACGGTGATCACCAGGGTCCGGCTCGCCTCGAGCCAGGAGAAGGCGATCACCTCCCCGGCCTCGAGGTCGAGGCGCCCGGCCGCTTCGTTCGCCGCGGCCGTCGCGTCCGTGTCTGTCCGGACCACGGTGACCTCACGGGCGGGTTCGGTGCGCAGTGCCCACACCCCGTGCTCGACGCGCAGCCGCAACCGGAGGGCAGGGTGCGCGGCCACGACCGCGTGCGCGGCCCGCTCGGCGTCGGCGAACCCGGTGCCCTCTGCCGCCACCAGCGCCCTGGCCTGGGCGAACCGGGCCAGTGAGGCGCCCAGTTCCCGCTGGCGCAGGATGATCGGCGTCGGCTGCAGCGGGCCGTCCTCGCGGCGGACGGGCTCGGCGACCGGGGTCTGCGGCGTGCGCGTCCGCAGGTGCTCGGCGAGCGCCCGCGGTGTCTTGAGGAGGAACACGTCGCGCGGCGCGATGGCTAGTCCGAGCGCTCTGGCCCGGTTGATCACGGTGATGGCGACGATGCTGTCGCCTCCGGCCATGAAGAAGTCGGTGTCACCGTCCACGTCCGCGGAACTGGGCAGCGCCTCGGCGAAGATGCCGACCAGTGCGGAGAGGGCGGAATCGCCCATGGCCACCCGGGGGTCGTCCCGCGTGGCGCGTACGGAATCTCCCGCCGCCGCCAGGGTGTCGTCCTGTGCGGCACGCTCGGTCAGGGCCTTGCGGTCCAGCTTGCCGTTGACCGTCAGCGGCAGGACGTCCACCGACAGCACCCGGCCCGGCACCATGTGCACGGGCAGCTTCGCCGAGAGCAGGCCGGTGAGGTCGCCGGGCAACCGGCCCACGACGTGCGCGACGAGGTGGTCGCCGCCGTCCGCCACGGTGACAGCCACGTCGACCACACCGTCGAGTTCCCGGATCGCGGCCTCCACTTCGCCGAGCTCGATGCGGAAACCCTTGAGCTGCACCTGGTCGTCGGCACGGCCGGCGAACTCCAGCTCGCCGTCGAGCGTGCGGAGTGCGAGGTCGCCCGTGTGGTACATGCGGGAGCCGTCACCCGCGAAGGGGTTCGCGACGAACCGGCCCGCGGTGAGTCCGGGCCTGCCCAGGTAACCGAGGGACACCTGGTCGCCGGCGACGTAGATCGCGCCCACCCGGCCCGGCGGCACCGGCCGGAGCCGGTCGTCGAGCAGGTAGATGACCAGGCCGGGAATCGGACCGCCGATCGGGCTGACGTCCTCGCCGAAGTCCTCGTCGGTGAGCACCCGGTGGGTGACGTGGACGGTGGTCTCGGTGATGCCGTACATGTTGACCAGCTCGGGCGAACGGGCGCCGTGCCGGTCGACCCAGCCGCGCAGCCGCACGGGATCCAGCGCTTCGCCGCCGAAGATGATCCGGCGCAGTGCGGTGGCCGGTCCTCCGGCGTGCCGGTCGGCCTCGACGAACCGGTAGAACGCCGACGGGGTCTGGTTGAGCACGGTCACTCCGCGCTCCTGGACCAGCCGGTGGAAGTCGACCGGGGAGCGGGTCAGCGCGTACTCGGGCACCAGCAGCTCCCCGCCGTGCACCAGCGCGCCCCACAGCTCCCATACCGCGAAGTCGAAGGAGTACGAGTGGAACTGGACCCACACGTCGCGGGGGCCGAAGTCCATGTCGGGCCGGGTGTTCGCGAGCAGCGACACCACGCTGGAGTGCGGGACGACGACGCCCTTGGGCCTGCCGGTCGATCCGGACGTGTAGATCACGTACGCCGGGTCGTACCAGCCGGCCGCGGCGGTGTCCCGGGGCGGCTCGTCCGCCTGCTGCGGCTCCTCCCCCTGGACGATCACGCGGGCCGACAGGCCCTCACGGGTCAGGAGTTCGGTGAAGCGGTCCCGCTGCTCACGGTCGACGAGAACGACCTGCGGAGCGGCGTCGGAGAGGATGTACTCCAGCCGCTCGTCCGGGTACGCCAGGTCCAGCGGCACGTACGCGCCGCCCGCGGAGACGATCGCGACGAGGGCGACGACCTGCTCCAGGGAACGCGGGACGGCGACGGCCACGCGCTTGCCCGGGCCGACGCCGGCCGCTCGAAGCGCCGAGGCCAGCTCGTTCTTCGCCGCCTCCAGTTCGCCGTACGTCAGTGACCTGGTGCTGCCGTCGAGAGCGCACTGGGTGACGGCGGTGGCGGCCGGGTCGCGGTTCGCAGCGGCGTCGAAAAGTGCGCCCAGCGTCGTCGGGGTGATGCGTGCGGGGCGTCGGGAGTCGTCGGCTGCCAGGGCGTCGACCGGGGCGTCCGGCCGGGTGAGGAGGCCGGTGAGGGTCCGGGTGAAGGTGCTCAGGACGGCCTGGGCGCTCGTTTCCCGCAGCAGCTCACCGTCGTAGATCAGGTTGAAGCGCGGACGGCCGCCGAGTGCGCGCTCCACCACCAGCGTCAACGGGTAGTGCGGAGCACCCTCGTTCACGATGTCGGCGATGACCAGCTCGTCGTCGGGTCCCCGCAGGGCGTCCACATCGGTCGCGACGTCGAACACCACCAGGGTGTCGAACCGGGCACCGGCGCCGGCCTGCCGGCCGATCCTCGCCAGCGAGACGTGCTGGTGCGCCAGCACCGCGCTCTGGTGTTCCCGTACGGAGGCGAGCAGGTCGCCCGCCGTGGTGGTGCCTTCCCACCGGGCGCGTACGGGGATCGTGTTGATGAACAGGCCGACCATGTCCCCGATGCCGGGCACATCGGCGTCGCGCCCGGACACCGTGGAACCGAACACCACGTCCCTGCCCTGCAGGATGCCGCCCAGCGTCACCGCCCACGCGCTGTGCACGGCCACGCTGAGCGGCACGCCGGCCGCCCGGGCGGCCGCGTCGATGTCGTCCGTCGGCTCCACGGCGATGTCGGTGAACCGGTCGGAGGGGGTGTGCCCTTCGGCGACCAGTGAAGGGCCGGGCAGATCCGCGAGCTGGTCGTGCCACACGCGGTCGCTCTCGTCGTCGTCGCGTCCGGCGAGCCAGTGCACGTAGTCGGGGAAGCCGCCGATCCGGTACGCGGTCCCCGGCCGGTGGTACTCGGCCAGCAGCGTGCGGAGCATCGGGGGCACCGACCAGCCGTCGGCGATGATGTGGTGCACGGTCTGCACCAGCACGTTCCTGCCGGAGCCCGCACGGACGAGTGTGTACCGCATCAGCGGGCCGGTGGCCAGGTCGAAGCCGGCGCGGCGGTCCCGCTCTGCGAACTCGCGGATCTCGGCGTCGGTGATGCCGGGGCGGTCGAGCGTGGTGAACGGCGCCTGGGCACCGCTCTCCAGCACGGAGACCACACGGCCGTCGGCGAGGGCCACGAACCGGGCGGCCAGGTTCGGGTACAGGGTGAGCAGCCGGGTGGCCGCCGCCGCGAGCCGGTCGGCGTCCACCTCGCCCTCCAGTGTCAGCAACTGCTGCTCGACGTAGCTGCCCGCCGAGTCGTCGTCGAAGACCGAGTGGAAGTACAGGCCCTCCTGCAGCGGGGTCAGCGGCAGGATGTCCCGCAGTTCCGGGCCGTCCAGGGCGTCGACGTCGGGCTGCGTGAGCGGCACCAGAGCGAAGTCACTGGGAGAGTGGCCGCCCTGGTCGAGTGCGGCCAGTCCGGCGAGGGCCACCCGCAGGTACTCGCCGACGGTCGCGATGTCCTCGTCGGTGAACATTCCCTCGGGCCAGGAGATGGTGGTGACCAGCTCGTACTCGCCGCTCGCAGCGGGTTCGGCGATCGCGTTGAACTCCAGGGGGCGCGGCAGACGCATCCTCGGGTCGCGCTTCTCGCCCAACTGCCCGGTGGTGCCCGCGGGCTGCCAGTCGCCCGGCGCACCCGAGTCGAAGCGTCCCAGATAGTTGAACAGCACCTGGGGCGCGGGCGCGTCGAACCTGGCGTCGGCGAGGTAGCGCAGGGCACCGTAGGAAACGCCGTTGCTGGGCACCCTGGCGAGGTCGTCCTTGACCGCTTTGAGTGCTGCGGCCAGGTACTCGGGTGCCGTGGGGTCGGTTGCCGCGCCAGGGTCGACGGTCACCGGGAAAAGGGTGGTGAACCAGCCCACGGTTCGCGACAGTTCGGGCTCGAAGCCGGCGGCGCCCGCAACGAACCGTCCTTCGCGGCCGTGGCCCTCGAGTTCGATGTGCGCGAACGTCTGGTCCTGTCCGAGATCGCGGCGCCACCGGGCGAGGGAGACGGCGAGCGCGGTCAGCAGGACGTCGTTGACGCCCGCGTGGAACTTCGCGGGAATCTCGCCCAGCAGCGCGGCCGTGACCTCGGGGCCGACGGAGACGGTCCGGGTCCGCTCCTGGAGGACGGTGTCGGCCTCGGACAGCGCACGCCTGCCCACGGGAGCGTCCACTCCCGGCAGGGGGCGTTCGAAGCAGGAACGGTCCGCGTCGAATTCCGCGCTCCCGAGCAGTTCGGTCCAGCGCCGGAACGACGTGCCCACCGGTGGCAGTTCGACCGTTTCGCCCGCGGAGACCTGGCGCCACGCCGTGGCCAGGTCCTCCATGAGGACCCGCCAGGACACGCCGTCGATCACCAGGTGGTGGACGACGAGGGCCAGCTGGCGTGACTCCCGGCGCCAGACGGCTCGCAGCATCACGCCGTTGTCCGGGTCGAGCCCGTCGGTGGCGAGTTCCACGCACGCGTCGAGCGGACGGGCGCTCTCCTGCCACACCGCGGCGGCCGGGGCCGCCTCCGGGATGTCGAAGCTCCAGCGTTCACCGCGCACCAGCCTGGCGCGCAGCATGTCGTGGCGTCCGACCACGGCGGTGAGGATCTCGTCCAGGGCGTCGGCGGTCAGGTCCGCCGGTGTGTTCAGGACCATCGACTGCACGAAGCCGTCGATGGCGTCCGTGGTCTCACCGAGCCACTGGACGATGGGCGATCCGACGACGGAGCCGGTCGCCACATCGCCGTGCTGCACCGTGGACACGTCCTCGCGGCTCGCCACCGCCGCCAGCGCGCCCACGACACTGTTGGTGAAGATCTGACGTGCCGTGACGTACAGGCCCGCCTCGCGCAGCGCGCTCAGGAGGGAGATAGCCAGGATGCTGTCTCCGCCGAGCCGGAAGAAGTCCTGGTCGACGCCGACCTCGTCCAGCCGTAGCACCGCCGCGACCGTCGCGCACAGCACGCGCTCGTTCTCGGTGGCGGGCGGGACGATCGCGCCGGTACCGATCACGGGCTCGGGCAGGGCCTTGCGGTCGAGCTTGCCGTTCGCGGTGAGCGGGAACTCCTTCATCACGACGGTGTGGGCGGGCACCATGTACTCCACCATGTGCTCGACGGCCCACGCCCTGACTTCTTCGGCGCGCAGGTCCTCGCTGCCGGACGCCGGGATCACGTACCCCACGAGGTAGGTGCCGCCCGCCGTGTTCTTCTTGGCGACGACGCAGGTGTGCCGTACCCCGGGGTGCTCCGCGAGACCGGCCTCGACGTCCTCGATCTCCAGACGCATACCGCGGATCTTGATCTGGTTGTCGGCCCGGCCGAGGAAGTCCAGCGACCCGTCGGGGGCGTAGCGCGCGAGGTCACCGGTCCGGTACAGCCGGGATCCGTCCCCCGCGAAGGGGTTCGCCACGAACCGGGACGCCGTCAGGCCGGCCGCGTTGACGTAGCCGCGCCCCAGGAGGAATCCACCCACGTACAGTTCACCGCCGACACCGACGGGGACGGGACGCAGTTCGTCGTCGAGGACGTACAGCTGGGTGTTGGGGTTGGCCTTGCCGATCGATGTCGACAGGCGTTCCGCCTCTCCCCGGTAGATGACGTGGCTGACGCCGATCGTCGTCTCGGCCGGGCCGTAGCCGTGGTACATGGGGATGTCGAGCCGGGTGCGGAAGCGCTCGTACAGCTCCGGGGTGAGAACCTCGCCGCCGCACCACACGTGCCGCAGGCTGTCCAGCCGCCCGGAGTCGCCCGCGATCTCCAGCAGTACGTCCAGCATGGACGACACCAGGTACGTGAAGGTGACGCGGTGTTCGGCGATCACGCTGAGAAGGTGGTGCGGGTCGCGTTCGCCGCCGGGCCGCAGGACCACGAGCCTGCCGCCGGACACCAGCGGCAGGAAGATCTCGTTGATGGAGATGTCGAAGGACAGCGGGGCCTTGAAGAGTGACGCGTCGTCATGGCCGAAGCGCAGGATCTCGTCGACCTGCCACAGCAGGCGCTCGCTGATCGCTTCGTGCCGGATCATCGCGCCCTTGGGCCGCCCGGTGGAACCGGACGTGAAGATCACGTACGCCAGGGCGTCGCCGGGGACGGTGACCTCGGGTCCCTCGACGGGGCAGGAAGCGAACTTCCAGTCGCCGAGGTTGACGGACACGGCTTCGGGTTCACCCGGGTTCTGCTCGCCCGAGGCGTTGAGCTGCAGCACGACCCGGGCGTCCTCGACGACGACGGCCCGGCGTGCGGCGGGCCACTGCGGATCCAGCGGAACGAACGCACAGCCAGCCTGGAGCACGCCGAGCAGCCCGATCACCATGTCCGCGGAGCGGCCGAGGGATATGCCGACGACCTGTTCGGCGGTGAGTCCGCGTGCGATCAGATGGTGGGCCAGCTGCCCGGACAGTTCCGCCACCTGGCGATACGTCAGCGACCTGTCCTCGTCGATGACGGCGACGGCGTCGGGCCTGGCCCGCGCCTGCTCGCGGAACATCTCCACCATGGTCGGGCGGACCCGCCCGGCCTCGGTGTCGTTCCACTCGGCCAGGGCTTCGATCCGCGCCGCCGGGCCGGACGGGCCGATGCTGCCGATGGGCCGGTCCGGGAAGTCGGCGAGGTCGTCCAGAGCGAGCTGCGCGTCGGTCCGCAGGACGCCTTCGGGGACGGCGATGCTCCGGCCGTCCGCGCCGACCTCCCAGCCGGCGGGCACGGAACCGCCGTTGTCGACCCACCCGAGAACATCCGCGAACAGGGTCCCCGGGGTGAAATCGATGCCGTCGGGCCCCGATCCGGTCGCCCAGTAGGAGAGACCGATGGCGCACGCTTCGGCGATGGTCCTGTCGGAGCGGTTACCGGTCCGCCGGCGCACGTCGGCCAGGCTCGCGGGAGAAAGCAGTACGAGTCGAGCGTTCGGATCCATCATCGAAGACTCAGTGTCCCTTCCAAGGTATGGAAGTTAGGCTACCCTAAGTCAGGCTTGCCTAACTACCGTCGCGCCATGCCTGCCACAGGCGGGCATAGCGGCCGCCGAGAGCCACCAACTCCTCGTGCGTTCCCTGCTCCACCACGCGCCCGGCGTCCAGGACAGCTATCCGGTCCGCCGCCATCGCCTGGGTCAGCCGGTGCGCCACGAACAGCGTCGTCCGGCCCGAGCACGCGGCCAGCACGGCCCGCTCCAGCTCCGCCGCGCCCTCGCTGCCCGCCTCCGCGGTCGACTCGTCGAGCACCACCACGGGGGCCCGGCCCAACACCAGCCGGGCCAGGGCCACCTGGGCGACCTTGGTCACGTCCAGGCGCTCGCCGCCCTCGCCGACCATGCTGTGCAGGCCCTCGGGCAACGCGTCGACCCATCCGACGGCGCCGACCGTGCGCAATGCGCCCCTCAGTTCCGCATCGGTCGCCTCCGGCGCGGCCAGCCGCAGATCGTCGGCGAGCGAACCGGAGAACACGTGCGTCTCCTGCGTCAGAATGCTCACCAGGGCACGTGCCCCCGCCTCGTCCGTACCGGCCAGGTCGTTCGACCCGATGCGCACCGATCCGGCCTGCGGGGTCCCGATGCCCGCGATCAGCGCGGCCAGGGTCGACTTGCCCGCACCGGTCGCCCCCACCAGGGCGAGCGAACCACCGGCCGGGATCGTCAGACTGACGTCCCGTAGGACGGGATCCTCGGTATCGGGATAGGTGAACGTCAGCCCCTCCACGGCCACCGGATACGGCGCGACCTCCGCCGGTGCGACGGTGGCGTCACCCACCAGCCGTTCCTCCGCGGCCTCCCCCAGCACCCCGACCAGACGGGTCAGGCTGGCGCCCGACTTCTGCGCCTCGTCGAAGGTGAACATGATGGCGCCCAGCGGCGTGAACAGCCGGTGGAACATCAGCGGAGCCGCCGACACCTCTCCCAGGCTGGCCATATCGGCCTCCAGCAGGGCGTACCCGACCACGAGGATGAGGACCAGACCGATGAACTCGGCGCGGTTCTCCCGGCCGACGAACCGGCCGAAGAACCGGAACACCTCGATACCGAGATCGCGCACCCGCCAGGACTCACTGGTGACCTTCTCGCGGAAGGCGCCCTCGAGGCGGTACGCCCGGACGGTGTCGATCCCGTTCAGACCGCTGATCAACGCCTGCGCACGGTCCGCCTGGGCGGCCCGTTGCTTGCGGTACAGCGGGGCGGAGCGAGGGAGGTACCAGCGCAGGGCCAGCGCGTACGCGGGCAGTGCGCCGGCGCCCGCGAGGCCGAGCCGCCAGTCCAGTCCGAACATGCCGACCGTGGCGATGGCGACCAGTACTCCGGCCGAGAACACCGTGGGGATGGCCGTCCGGATGCCCCTGGACAGCACGGCCACATCGTCACCGACCCGGGAGAGCACATCTCCCCGGCCGACCTGTTCGATGCGCGCGCTCGGCATCCCGAGCACGGCCCGGACGGCACCTTCCCGCAGCCGCGCGAGCAGATCCGCGCCCAGCCGCCCGATCAGGTACGTCGACGCCGCGGTGGCCGCCGCGCCGAACACCGCGGCGGCCACCATCAACGCCCCGATCGTGACCAGGACCGAGCGGGACTCACCTGCGACCACCCCGTCGACCACTTGGCCGAGCAGCAGCACCGGGAGCACCTGGAGCGCCGCCCCCGCCACCGTGGTGAACACGGTGGCGGCAGTCAGCCATGGCAACTCGCGGCAGTGCGCCGCTACCCATCGGGTGCCCTCGCGTCCGGTCGCCGTGCGCAGGGTCGCCGGTGCGACGCGTGTATCGGTGACACTCACGCGCGGACCGATTCGGGCCGGGGGCTGGACAGGTTGACCACCATCTCTACTCGACCGACTTGACGAGCTCGTCGACCCCGTACGGCATGGACAGCAGGGTGCCCTGCGACAGCGCCGCTCCGACCGCCGGACCCTCACTGTCCAGCAGGTACGAGACCTTGCCGGCCTTGACCGCGGACAGGTTGTTGAACAGCTCGAACTTCTTCAGCGCTTCCGTGTCCGCCTTGTCGTTGATGACGACGATGCGGTCGACGTCGATCAGGTCGACGCGCTCCGGGGAGAGCGCGGTGGAGAACTCTCCGCCGGCGATCTTGTCGATCTCCGTCGCACCCTTGTAGCCGATGCCCGTCAGCAGGCGGCCGCGCACGTCGGTGGTGGTGAAGGCAGAGATCGAGTCCTTGTACCAGGACACCGCGACAGCGGTCTCCTTGCCGAACTGCGGGTGCGCCTCACGAGCCGTGTCGAGCTGGCCCTGGATGTCCTTGACCATCGCGGTGCCCTCGGCCTCCTTGCCGAGCGCCTTGGCGATGTGGACCGCGTTGTCCTGCCACGGTGCGCTGAAGAGATCCTTCTCGCCCTTGGTGCGGCCCACCGTGGGAGCGATCTTGGACAGCTTGTCGTAGGCGGCCTGGTCGACCTCGGAGTAGACCGCGAGGATCAGGTCCGGCCGGAGGGAGGCGATCTTCTCGAAGTTGGGGCCCGCGTCGCCGTTCTTCATGATGACCTCGGGGCGGGCGTCGCCCCACTTGTCCTTCACCCAGGGCCACTGGGTGTTGATGTCGGGGGACTGGCCCGCCGGGTTCGGGTACTGGTCGACCATGCCGACCGGCTTGATGCCGAACGCCAGGACGGTCTGATCGTCCGTGTAGCCGACGGTGACGACCCGCTTGGGGGCCTTGTCGATCTTCGTGGACCCGAACGCGTGCTCCACGGTGACCGGGAACGCGCCGGAGGCGGCAGCCGGAGCCTTGTCGGTCGTCTTGTCCGCCGTGTCGGAACCACACCCGGCGAGGAGGCCGACGCCGAGTGTCGCGGCGGAAACAACGGCAGCCAGCCGCCGCCAGGACTTCGTGACCGTCGTCGTTCTATGGAGGAGCATCCGGGAATCCCTTGCTTTCGCGCTGTCCGCGTGCCCCCGTCTAAGGGCAGCCAAACCTTATCCTGCGCTGGTGAGGTTAGCCTAGCCTAACTGGTGCTATTTCCCTTACTCGGCCCTCAGTTGAACTGAACGTGCGTCCGGCCCACCGGAACGATGAGCGGCCGGTCCCCCACCGGGTCGTCGATCACCTTGGCGCGCAGCCCGAACGCCTCGTGCAGCAGTTCGACGGTGATCACGTCACGCGGGTGCCCCTGGGCGAGGATCGACCCCTCCTTCATCACGATGAGGTTGTCGCTGTAACGCGTCGCCAGATTGAGGTCGTGCAGCACCATGACCACCGTGCATCCCGACTCGTGCAGATCGTCCACCAGGTCGAGCACGTCGATCGCATGCGCCAGGTCCAGATAGGTGGTCGGCTCGTCCAGCAGCAGCAGGTCGGTGCCCTGGGCCAGCGTCATCGATATCCACACGCGCTGACGCTGCCCGCCGGACAGCGAGTCGACGGGACGGTCCGCCAGTTCGGACACCCCGGTCATGGCCAGCGCCCGCTCCACGACATCGGCGTCGTCCGACGACCACTGCCGCAGCCAACTCTGGTGCGGATGACGCCCCCTGGCGACCAGATCGGCCACGGTCAGCCCCTCGGGCGCGACCGGCGCCTGCGGCAGCAGACCGAGCTTCTTCGCCACGTCCCTGGACCTGAGTCCGGCGATGTCCTCGCCATCCAGCACGACGGTCCCGCCGGCCGGTTTGAGCAGCCGGGTCAGGGTGCGCAACAGGGTCGACTTCCCGCAGCCGTTGGGGCCGATGATCGTGGTGATCACCCCTGTCGGAATCGTCACGTCGAGCCCGTCGATGACGGTCCGGCTGCCGTACCCGACCGTGACGCCCCTGGCTGCCAGCCGTGCGACGTCATCGACGCCGGACTCGATCTCGGTGATGTACTGAGCGGCCACAAGTCCCCCTGTAGTCAAGTTTGCCTGGATTGCCGAAGCCTTCGCGTGCGCTATCTGAGGTTCGCGCGCACCAGCAGGTACACGAGGAAGGGGCCGCCTATCGCGGCGGTGACCACGCCGACGGGGAGAGTGATCGGCAGCGCCGTACGTGCGAAGAGGTCGGCACCGATCAGCAGCAACGCCCCGACCATGCCGGAGGCGACCATCGGCGGGGTCGGGCACCTCGCCAGACGCATCGCCACCTGCGGCGCCACCAGCGCGACGAACGGAACGGGGCCGGCCGCGCTCACCGCCACAGCGGCCAGCAGCACCGCGCACAGCAGGAGGACCGCGCGCACCCACGAGTACCGGACGCCGAGACCCGCGGCGATCTCGTCGCCGAGGTGCATCGGCTTGAACTGGAACGCGACGCATGCCACGGCCGCCATGAGGACGAGCGTGCCCCAGAGCGCGACTTCGACCTCGCCCCAGGACCGGTTGTCCAGCGAGCCGACCAGCCACGTCTGGGCCCGTGCCACGTCCCTGATGTCGGCCGAGACCAGCAGCCAGGTCGTGATCGCCTCCATCGCGGCGCTCACCGAGATGCCGATGAGGATGAGCCGGAAGCCGTCGATCCCGCGCCGCCACGCCAGGAAGTACACCAGCAGACCCGTACCGAGGCCGCCTGCGAGCGCGGCGGCGGACAGGCCGATGGAGTTGACGACAGCCGCGGCGGTCCCGCCCGACACCGTCACCAGGAACACCGCGACCGCGCTGGCACCCCCGGTGATTCCCAGGATGTCCGGGCTGGCCAGCGGATTGCGCGCGATGGACTGGGTGATCGCCCCGGACACTCCCAGCGCGATGCCCACGACGAGCCCGGCCAGGGCCCGCGGCATCCGCAGATCCATGATGATGAACTCGTCGAACTGCTCGCCCCCGCCGAGGATCGTGGCGATCACCCGGGACAGGCCGATGGGGAAGTCCCCGATGCTGACGGACAGGCAGAACACCAGGAAGGTCGCCGTCATCAGCAGCAGGGTGACGCACAGGAGCCAGGGCCGCCAGACGAACGACACATGGCCCAGGCGTACGCCCGGCGCCATCGACGGCTTCACATCTGTCACGTTCATGCGTTCCTGAACTTTCCTCGCCACACCAGAGCCGCGAAGAACGGGGCGCCGAGGAGGGCGACGACGACTCCCGCGTCCAGCTCACCCGGCCGCACCACCAAGCGGCCCACGATGTCACAGACCAGCAGGACGACGGCTCCGAGCAGACCCGCGTACGGCACCAGCCAGCGATAGTCCGGGCCGGTCAGGTACCGGGCCACGTGGGCCACCATGAGTCCGAGGAACGCGATGGGTCCGCACGCCGCCGTCGCCGCGCCCGCCAGCAGGGTGATCGCGACGATGCCGACGGTCCGGCTCAACGCGATGTTCACTCCGAGCCCCCGCGCCACGTCGTCGCCCAGGTTGAGCAGGTTGAGGGTGGGCAACTGGGTCAGGGCCAGCACCAGCCCGACCGCGATGAACACGGTCACCGGCCGGATGACGTCGAATCCGACACCGTCCACGGAGCCGGCGTTCCAGAACCGCAGCGCGTTCAGCGACTCCTTGTCCGACAGCGCGACCGCCGTGGTCATCGCCGCGAGGAACACCGTGACCCCCTGCCCGGCCAGTGCGAGCGTCAGCGGGTTGCCCGCCCCCCGGCCGATGCTCGACAGCCCGAAGACGACGACGCCGGCGACCGCGGCCCCCAGGAAGGCGAACCAGACGTACTGGAACGGACTGGAGAGCCCGAACAGGGCGATCACCGTCACCACGGCGAACGAGGCTCCGGAGTTCACCCCCAGCAGGCCTGTGTCGGCGATGGGGTTGCGCGTGTACCCCTGGATCAACGCCCCGCCGACCCCGAGGGCGACACCCGCCACGATGGCGAGCGCCGTCCGGGGTATCCGCACGGTCTCCACGATGAGCCTGATCTCGGTGAGCCGCCGGTCGGTGTCCGGCGCGGCGAACAGCCCGTGCCACACCTCGCCAGGGCTCAGCGCTCGCGCCCCGACGGCCAACGACATCACCCCCACGATCAGGAGGATCACCACAAGCGTGGCCAAACCCACAACCCGGCGCCGGCGGGCTTGCGTTGCTCCCCCGGTCGCGGGGCGCTCAACTGCAGTCGTGCTCATGTCGACGTACGTTATCCCTTTGATCCACTGGGGAGGCGCGGCGGTCTGTCACCCCGCGCCTCGGCCCCGACCCCCCGCGACTGCGGGCTAGCGGACTGTGCTCGCGGCTCCGTCGGCGACCGGCCTGGCCTCGTCGGAAGCGGACTTGACGCCCCGGTCGAGCAGCGAGTCCAGGATCTCGCCGACCCGGATCGCGGTGTTGGAGAGCAGGGACGACGTGATGCCGTGCGTGTGCTCCGTGCCGCCCTGCAGGTAGATGCCGCAACGCAGGTCGGAGTCCGTCGCTATGCGGTAGTCGCGCTCGACGCGGACACGGCCCTCGTCGTCGCGGAGGCAGCGGTCCGCGACATCGCCGAGGAGGCCGACGGGGTCGACGGGGCTGTAGCCGGTGGCGAACACCACGATGTCGGCGTCCAGCTCGCTCTCCTCCCCCGTGACGAGGGACTTCACGGTGGACCGGACCTTCTCCGGCGTCTCCTCGACGCCGGTGAGCCGGGACACGTTGATGAAGCGCAGCCGCTCGGTGCCGAGGACCTTCTCCTGGTACGCCTGGCGGTACAGGTCGTCGATGAGGTCGATGTCCACCACGGCGTAGTTGGTGTTGCCGTGGTAGTCCATCAGCTTGCGCTTGATGTCGTCGGGCGCCGTGAAGTACTGGTCGACCGCCTCGGGGTCGAAGATCCGGTTGGCGAAGCTGCTGTCGTCGGCGGGGCTGTAGCCGTAGCGCGAGAAGACCGCGCAGATCTCGGCCTCGGGGAAGACGCGGTGCAGGTACGCGACGTTCTCGGCAGCGCTCTGCCCGGCGCCCACGACGACGAACCTGGAGGGCGATGTGCCCTCCAGCCCCTCGACCTTCGCCAGTAGATCGGAGTTGTGCCAGACGCGGTCGCCGCGCTCGACGCCCTCCGGCATGAGGGGACGCAGCCCGGTGCCGATGACGAGGTTGCGGGCTCGGTGGACCTCGAGACCCTCCCCGGACCGGACCGTCACGTCCATGTACTCCACGACTCCGTCACGGACGACGGGGGTGACCCCGACGACCTCGTTGCCGTAGGAGACCATGTCTTCGACCTGGGCCGCGGCCCACTCGAAGTAGTCATGGAACTCGACCCGCAGCGGGAAGAGGTTCTTGTGGTTGATGAAGTCGACCAGCCGGCCCTTGCTCTTCAGATAGCAGAGGAAGCTGAACTCACTGGTCGGGTTCCGGAGCGTCACCAGGTCCTTGAGGAAGGACACCTGCATGGTCGCGTCGTCGATCAGCATGCCTCGGTGCCAGCCGAAGCGTGGCTGCTGCTCGAAGAAGTGAGCGCTGACCGCCTCCTGCGAGCCGGTGCGTGCGTTGTGCTCGCTGATCGCGATCGCCATGGCCACATTGGACGGACCGAAGCCGATGCCAATGAGGTCGTGGACCGGTGTTACGTCGCCAGGAAGAACCTGTGACATGTCACTCCCATCGTGCGGGGAAGCCGCCTGTGAGGCGTGGGGGAAGGTGCGGGATGTGAGCACGCCGACGAAGCGGCCCGCTGGAATTTAGGTAAGCCTAAGCTAATCATGTGGAGCTGTCGATAGGGCAGGCCGGAGGCGCGATCGCAGGAGCTCCCGCCAACTACGGCTTCAGGCCATCGCGTTGCATACTAAGGTAAGGCTTGCTTTACTGACCAACGACCATTACCCACCCTGAGGAGGAACCCCATGCGGGTTGTCATGTTCGGTTACCAGACCTGGGGGCACCGCACCCTGCAAGCCCTCCTGGACTCCGAGCACGACGTGGTGCTGGTCGTGACACACCCCAAGAGCGAGCACGCGTACGAGAAGATCTGGAGCGACTCGGTCGCGGACCTCGCCGAGGAACACGGCGTCCCGGTCCTGATCCGCAACCGCCCCGACGACGAGGAACTGTTCGAGCGCCTCAAGGAGGCCGACCCGGACATCATCGTGGCCAACAACTGGCGCACCTGGATCCCGCCGCGCATCTTCGGCCTCCCCCGGCACGGCACGCTGAACGTCCACGACTCGCTGCTGCCGAAGTACGCCGGCTTCTCCCCGCTGATCTGGGCGCTCATCAACGGCGAGCCCGAAGTGGGCGTCACCGCGCACATGATGGACGACGAACTGGACGCCGGGGACATCGTCCGCCAGGAGGCGGTTCCCGTCGGGCCGACGGACACGGCCACCGACCTCTTCCACAAGACGGTCGACCTCATCGCCCCGGTCACCACCGGCGCACTCGCGCTCATCGCGTCCGGGCAGACGGAGTTCACCAAGCAGGACCGCTCCCTGGCGACCTTCTTCCACAAGCGCTCCGCCGAGGACATCCGCATCGACTGGAACTGGCCGGCAGAGGACCTCGAACGCCTGGTCCGCGCCCAGTCCGAGCCGTACCCCAGCGCCTACGCCTTCCACAAGGGCAAGCGGCTCGAGGTCCTCGCCGCAGTGGTGTCGGAGGGCCGCTACGGCGGTACTCCCGGACGGATCTTCTACCGTGAGGGCGACGGCGTGGTGATCGTCGCCGGAGCCGACGCCCGCACGGGCCGCAACCACGGTCTGGCCGTCACACGCGTACGGACCGAGGACGGCCGGGAGCTGCCCGCGACGGAGTACTTCACCTCCATGGGCGGCTACCTGACCAGCCGTCCCTGACGCGCCGGCTGGTCCAGGTCGCGAGCGGTGTCGGCGGTCGGCACATGGCTCAGGAGCTCGGGGCCCTTCTGCTGACAGCGCCCCGGACCAGACCCTGGTAAGCGGCGATGAACTCCGTCCGCTCCTTCTCTCCCACCGGGAAGCCCGCCACCTTGCTCGCGTTCCAGTCGGCGGCTTTCTGGGGGCTCGCGAAGCAGTTCACCGCGGTGCTGCTGCCGATTCCGCGGGGATCCCCGCTGACGATGTCGAACCGCTCCCGCACCTCACGGGGAAGAACTCGTGGTTCTGCGGCATCTGAACCGTCCCGGGGCCGCCGGGGTTGAAGAACAGGGTGCCGATGCGCCGTCCGGGTCGGGGTGCCTTCCGCTTCTCGGTACGCATCCGGGTCATCGCCACAGCGGGCCCGCCTCGCGCGCGAGGCGGGCCCGCTGTGGCGATCTCCTGCCGCCGATCAGGCGCGGCCGCCCGAGCCGTCCGCCGAGCCCTGTCCGCACGGCTCCGTCGCACCCCGCATCGAGTAGCGGTCTAGCATGAATAGTGAGGTTTCGTCCCCCAGGCCCGGGCCACAGCGGCAGGGAGGCCGGTATGGCGTTCGACACGACTGGTTCCGAGCAGACGGGCGGCCGCGGTTACCTACCGATCTCCGACCACGGCCTGATCGGCGATCTCCGTACGACCGCCTTGGTCGGCACGAACGGCACCATCGACTGGTACTGCTGCCCGCGCTTCGATGCGCCCAGCGTGTTCGGGTCCATCCTCGACGCCGAGCGGGGCGGGTCGTTCGAGTTGGCCGCCGAGGTCCCGACCCGCACCAGGCAGTTCTACTTCCCCGACACGAACGTGCTGATCACACGGTTCTTCGCCGCGGACGGGGTGGCGGAGATCCAGGACTTCATGCCCGTGGCCGAGGAGGCGCGCGAGGTGGCCCGGCACCGGCTGATCCGGCGGGTGATCTGCGTCCGCGGAACCCTCCCGTTCAGGGCGCGGATCGCCCCCCGTTTCGGCTACGGCACCGAAGCGCACACCACACACCTCGAAGGCCGCACGACGGTGTTCCGTTCCCCGTCACTGACACTCGCGCTGACCGCCACCACACCCCTGGAGAGCGACGGCCTGGACGTGTGGTCGCACTTCAAACTCCTCGAGGGTGAGTCCAACGTGTTCGCCCTCGACCAGATCGACGACGACGTCCCGGCCCGGTCGTGCCCGCGCGCCGAGGCGCAGGAGCAGGCCGAGGCGACCGTTCGGTTCTGGCGCCGCTGGCTGGGTGCTTCGCGCTACCACGGGCGGTGGCGGGAGACGGTGAACCGCTCCGCGCTGGTGCTGAAGCTCCTCACCTACGCGCCGACCGGTGCGATCGTCGCCGCACCGACCACCAGCCTGCCCGAGCAGATCGGTGGCCAGCGCAACTGGGACTACCGCTATGTCTGGGTCCGCGACGCCGCCTTCTGCGTCTACGCGATGCTGCGCCTGGGGTTCACCTCGGAGGCCGAGGCGTTCATGGGGTTCATCTCGGAGCGGGGCATCCTGCGGGGCAGGGGCGAGAGCGGTCCGCTGCAGATCATGTACGGCATCGACGGGCGCACCGAGCTGCCCGAGTACGAGCTTCCGCACCTCGCGGGCTACCTCGGTTCTGCACCGGTCCGCGTGGGCAACGCCGCCACCGGCCAGCTCCAGCTGGACATCTACGGTGCGCTGATCGACTCGATCTACCTTTACGACAAGTGGGGGCAGCCGATCAGCAGCGACCGCTGGGACGAGGTCGGTGCTGTGGTGGACTGGTTGTGCGAGCACTGGGACCAGCCCGATGAGGGGGTGTGGGAGACCAGGGCGGGCCGGCGGAACTTCGTGTACTCGCGGCTGATGTGCTGGGTGGCGCTGGAACGCGCGATACGCATGGCGAACCGCCGCGGTCTGCCGGCGGACCTGCCCCGCTGGCGGGAGTCCCGGGACGCGATCTACCGGCAGATCATGCGGCGCGGCTGGTCGGCCGAGCGAGGGGCGTTCGTCCAGGGGCTGGACGACCACGTGCTGGACGCCTCGCTGCTGATGATGCCGATGGCCAAGTTCGTCTCGCCCACCGACCCCAAGTGGCTCTCCACCCTGGACGCCCTCACCACGGACCTGGTCTCGGATTCGCTGGTGTACCGCTACGACCCGATCGCCAGCCCGGACGGTCTGCAAGGCCCTGAGGGCACCTTCTCGATCTGCTCCTTCTGGTACGTGGAGGCGCTGGCCCGCGCAGGCCGGCTGGAGGAGGCCCGGCTCGCCTTCGAGAAGATGCTCACGTACGCCAACCACCTCGGTCTGTTCGCAGAGGAGATCGGCCCGACCGGAGAGCAGCTGGGCAACTTCCCCCAGGCCTTCACTCACCTCTCGCTGATCAGCGCCGCCTTCAACCTCGACCGCGCACTGGGCTGACGCGGCGGCACCACCGTGACGGCGGTGCCCTCCCGGTGACTTCGAGGCGTTGCGGCGCCGTGCTTCGGCCAGTCAGAGTGCCGGGCGCGTGCTTTCCGTAACCACCAGCTCGAACCCTGCGGTGAGTCGCGAGTGCGGCGCCATCGCGCCCGCGTCGATCCTGCGCTTCCAGGAGGAGAACGGCCTCTACGACTTCGACCGGAAGCCGAAGTTCGACATCGCCCGGATCCGCACGGTCCAGACCGCCGAGGCAGCCTACGAACGGCCGGAGGGGAATCGGGGGACGGCCCTCGGGTGACGAGCGGGACGCCCATCCGCACGTTCCGGTCGCCGAGCACGGCGGCTCGGCACCCGGAGCGTCACCCGAGCGGCGCGGCCCGGCAGGCGCAAGCCTCTCGTGGGTGCCATGTTTCCGACGTGCACCAGCGGTAACGGGGAAAGTGGGGCAGCACCGCGTCCCCGTGAGATCGGACCCGTACACGTACGGGCCCAGCCCTCGAAGAATACGAGGAGGAGAAGCACCATGCCGGCAGGATCCAGCCCCAAGCGTGAGCGCCAGTACGAGCACGTCAAGGAGAGTGCCGAGAAGCGCGGCACGTCCGAGAAGCGTGCGAAGGAGATCGCCGCCCGCACCGTCAACAAGGAGCGTGCCCGCTCGGGAGAGGCGAAGACGGCGAGCAGGACGTCGACACGCGACCCGAAGTCGGCTTCGCAGCGTGGCGGTGAGCGCTCGCACAAGGGTGCGCAGGGCCGCACCAAGGACCAGCTGTACCAAGAGGCCAAGAAGAAGAACATCGAGGGCCGCTCGACGATGAACAAGGAAGAGCTCCTCAAGGCCGTCAGCCGCTGAGCCGGGCAGGGCGCTCCCGTGCGGCCCCCGCCGCCCGCAGGACGGTTCCCTTCCTGCGGGCGGACCGGCCTGCCTTCCTGCGCGTCGGGCACGTGCGAGGCGATCCCGGCTCCGAGAGTTCGGCGACCGGGCCGCAGGACCTCTCAGAGCGCGCGCAGGGCGGGCAGGAGCTTGTCCTGCGCCCAGCGGATGAAGGACTCCTGATGGGATCCGCCGATCTGGACAAGCGCGACTTCGGTGAACCCTGCCTCGGTATAAGCGCGCACCGCTTCGACGAACTCCCGGACGTCGTCGCCGCACGGGACGGACTGCGCGACATCCTCCGGCCTGACGTACTGGGTGGCCTGGTCGAAGGCGGCCGGGCCCGGTAGTTCGGAGTTCACCTTCCACCCGCCGACCGACCAGCGGAACTGATCGTGCGCCCGCTCGACCGCCGCGTCCCGGTCGGGGTCGTAGCAGACCGGAACCTGACCAACCCGCGCCCTTCCGGCACCGCCGTGCCGGTCGAAGCCGGCCAGCAGTTCCGGCTTGGGCTCCGTGGCGATGACGAGGTCCGCATGGCGCCCGGCGATCGCGCACGACCGCTCACCCGACACCGCGATACCGATGGGGACGCGCATCTCGGGCAGGTCCCACAGCCTGGCGTTGTCCACGTCGAAGTGCGTGCCGTGATGGTTCACGTACCCTCCGTCGAATAGCTCCCCGATGATCTGCACGGCTTCCTCGAGCATCTCCAGCCGCACGTGCGGGGCCGGCCACCCCGCGCCGACCACGTGCTCGTTGAGGTTCTCGCCCGAACCCAGTCCGAGCCGGAACCTCCCCTCGGAGAGCAACTGCATCGTCGTCGCCTTCTGCGCCACCACCGCGGGATGGTAGCGAGTGGTCGGGCAGGTGACGTACGTCATCAGCCGGATGCTCGACGTGGCCTGCGCAGCCGCGCCGAGCACGCTCCACGCGTAGGGAGCGTGGCCCTGTGATTCCAGCCAGGGGAAGTAGTGGTCCGAGGTCACTGAGAAGTCGAAACCGGCCTGTTCCGCTGCCACCACGTCGTTGACGAGCGCTCGGGGTCCCGCCTGTTCGGTCATCATCGTGTATCCGATTTGCACCATAGAAGACGAGTTTCCGATCGTGTGCCACCCAAACGCACGTTCAGATCAATGGCGCAGCGATCAGATACCCGGTCCGTCTGCGGAAACAGACGATCCCCGGGTGGACCACACCGGACCGAGCCTCCGTGTCATCGGTCGGAGACGGAGAAGAGAGCACCTTCGGCGTCGGAAATCACGAACGCCCTCTCCGAGGAGCCACCGGGCGAGGGTACGGATGTCGCTTCACCGCCGTGGTCGACGGCGGCGGCCGCCGTCTGCTCGCTGTCCGGCACGAAGAAGTCGACGATCCACCGTGTCCGGGCTCTCGGGTCCGGAGCGGCATCGGTGGCTCCGCCCCGCAGAGTGGCCACGGTGCGCCCCCCGACCTGGATGAGCACGTGGTCCTGTGCGTAGTCGACCGTGCAGCTGCCGGACGGCCCGGCGGCCCAGTCGAAGACCTCGGCATAGAAGATGGCCGCCTCGAAGGCGTGGCGCGTCTGCAGGTCCAGCCGAGCCGGCGCCCCCTCCCCCGCTGACCAGACCGGAGTCGACCCCTCCCAGAAGCCGAACGTGGCCCCTTCCCGGTCGGCAGCGACGCCGGCGCGCCCGTCGCCCAACGGGATCGGGCCCACCGCGAGCGTGGCTCCGCGTTCCCTGACCCTGTCCGCCGTCCCGTCCGCGCTACTCACTGCGAAGTAAGGAATCCAGACGGCAGAGGGCCCGTCACCGCCCGGGCAACGCCCGATTCCCGCGACCGGTCTGCCGTCCGCGAGTGCGACCGAGAAGTCGCTGCCGAGACTGCTGCCGTGAAACTCCCAGTGCATGACAGCCCCGTAGAAGGACTGAGCCGCACGCAGATCGCCTGCCGCCAGATTCACCCAACAGGGCGCGCCGCATTCCGGCGAGATCCTTTCGAGGGTCGACATCCGACGCTCCTTCGCCCGGACCGCACAACGGCAGGGCGGGCAGTTCGACCCGCGGGGCCCGCAATCCTCACTGCCCGATGGGCGCGGGACCGCGCGCGGGGTGGCCTGCCCCGCACCCCACGATGCCCCCGTCCCGGCTGTCCCGCACCTCGGCACGACGGCGCTCGCGGCTGATCCCCCGCTCTCGGCGGATCCGGCTCAGCCGGCTGCGCCGATGCGGGCGATGACGCTGGATTCCAGGCGGGAGAGAAGATCTGCGGGATTGCGGTAGATCTCCACCGCCCCCGCGTCCTCGAGCTCGACCCTGGGCACTCCGCCCGACAGGAGGCCCACAGCAGCCACCGACGCCCGGGTCGCCGCTTTCATGTCCCACACGGAGTCACCGACGTAGACCGTCTCGTCGCTGCGTGCGCCGGCGAGTTCCATCGCGTGCCGGATCGGTTCCGGATCGGGTTTCCCCTCGTCGACGTCGTCGGCACTCGCCGTGTCGGCGATGGCGTCGTCGGCGTCGAGGGCCCGCCTCATGGCCTTGAGCTCACCACCGGATGCGGACGTGGCCAGCACTACGGTCCAGCCCCGTGCGGAGAGGGCGCGCAGAAGATCCGCCGCGCCCTCCAGGGGCGGTAGGCGTTCGAAGTAGGTGGCGTACAGAGCCGAGTGCACGGCGCTGATCCGTTCATCCTGCTCGCGGTCCCGCCCCGGCCCGAGAAGGTGCTCGACGAGATCGGCGGATCCAAGTCCGATGGCCCGGTGCACCGCGGTCATCGCGACGGTGTGGCCTGCCTGTCGAAAAGCCTCCCACCACGAGATCACGTGCAGGTAATTGGTGTCCACGAGCGTTCCGTCCACGTCGAACAGAGCAGCACGAGCCATGGCCTTTCCTCCATCGGCAGCTGTACACAGAGGATGCGCGCCGTCGTGGTCGGACGTCAGAATTCGACTTCCTCGGCGGCACATACGCGGGCGCCCATGTTCCGTTCCATCATGCGGAGTGCGGCCTGAGCGAGGTCCGCATGAATATGGGCCACCCCCTCCTCAGGAATCGTAAGACCCAGGTGGCGGATATGCGCATCCAGTGCCGAGTAGAGAACGCATTGCTCCGTCACCTGACCGCAGAGAACGAGATGGCCGACGCCCACTTGGTCGAGCAGGTACGAAAGGGGTGTCTCGTAGAAGATCGAGTGCCTGGCCTTCACCACGAAGAGTGATTGCTCGTCCGGTCGCAGCGGTTCGACCAGATCGGGTCGGGCGCCGGCAAGTGCCGATGCCACGATCTCCCCGTGATGCGAACGCCATTCCCCGAAGTTGTCGTTGGCGTAGATAACCGGTGTGCCGTTCGCGCGGGCCGCCCGCAGCAGCCCCACGATGACAGGAACTGCACGTTCTGCCGAAGGAAGGAGGTGCTCGGCATCCTGATGGTCATAACCATTGATCATGTCAATGACGATCAGCGCCTTGCGTAGCATGAATCCCATGGTGACATTCACTCCCGTCCGCTGCGAATTCTCTGGGGCTCGACGTCGGCAACGGGGGAACCTGGGCCCTTTCCGTGTGCGCGGTTCCGAATCCCGTCTCCTGTGTCGTGCAACCCTCCGTGTTCCCGCCGCGCCCACCCGGCCGTCGTCGGCAGCGAACGTGGACCGGGAGCCGGCGCCTGGTGGCGCCCTTCTCGAGTGAAGCCGGGAACACGGGGCAGTCGGTGAGTGGCAGGAACAGCGTGCCCGGCCGTGGTGGCGGGCAGGACGGGGCTCGGGAGGCCACGATGGTGCGGACGGTGGGTGTCGAGGAGGAGCTCCTGCTCGTCGACGAACAGAACGGTGAGCCTCGCGCGCTGTCGACAGCAGTGCTGGCCCTCGCGGAACGCCGTGCGGAGGGCGAGTCGGTCTTCGAACCGGAACTCCATGACCAGCAGCTGGAGTTCGCCACCCAACCACGCACCGACATGCGCGAACTCGCGGACGAGATCCTTCGCTCGCGGGCCGAGGCGGCGAAGAGTGCCGCGCAGGCCGGGGCTGCCGTGGCGGCGCTCGCGACGTCACCTCTGCCGGTCAGCCCCTCGATCGGCGAGGGCGAGAGGTACCGGTGGCTCGCCGAGAAGTTCGGGCTGACCACACAGGAGCAACTGACCTGCGGATGCCACGTGCACGTCTCGGTGGAGTCGGACGAGGAGGGCGTCGGTGTGCTGGACCGGGTACGCCCCTGGCTTTCGGTGCTCCTTGCGCTGAGTTCCAACTCACCCTTCTGGCAGGGTATCGACAGCGCGTACGCCAGTTACCGGAGCAGGGTCTGGGGGCGCTGGCCGTCGGCCGGACCGGTCGAGATCTTCGGTTCCGCCGAGCGCTACCACGAACAGGTCGCGGCACTCGTCGACACGGGAGTCCTGCGCGACAAGGGAATGATCTACTTCGACGCACGGCTCTCGCACCGGTACCCGACGGTCGAGGTCCGGGTGGCGGATGTGTGCCTCGATCCGGCCGACGCCGCGCTGCTCGCCACGCTCGTGCGCGGGCTGGTCGACACAGCGGCACGCAGCTGGTCCGAAGGGGAGCCGCCCGACCCGGTCGGGGTGGGTGTCCTGCGTATGGCCGCCTGGCAGGCCGGACGGGCCGGGCTGGAGGGGCAGCTGCTCCACCCCCTGACCATGCTGCCCGAGCCCGCGTCCGACGTGGTGGGAGCCCTGCTCGCGCATGTCCGCGATGCTCTGGAGGAGAGCGGCGACCTCGCATGGGCCGAGTCCGCGCTCAAGAACGTACTGGAGCGTGGGACCGGGGCACGGATCCAGCGGGAGGCACTCGATCGCACGGGCAGTCTCCGTGACGTGGTGGCCGCGTGCGTGTCCAGGACGCACGGCTGACCCTGGTGCCTCCCGGGCCTTCGGGCAGCTGACGACTCGGAGGTTTTCACGCACGCCCTCCGTGGCGTCGCCATCCCCGGCGCCCCCGCGCAACAGCTGATCCACGGTTCGTCTACTTGCCCCCATTCAGGTTCCCGGCGCCCAGCACGTACCACGCGGACGCCCGCCTAGACCGTCGACACCTCCGTGCCGCAGGTGCGGAGGCTGCACCATCTGCGCCGACCGCTCTCGTCGGGAAACACCCAGCCGCAGCGCTCCCCCGGACAGACGCGGATCATGAACCTGGCCGGATCGGCCAGCAGTTCGGCCGCGCTGCGGGCCACACCGAGAAGGGGCAGACGCAGTCCGGCGGACGGCGACAGTCGCCACCGGCCCAGTCCGTCCTCGCCGAAGACGAACGCGGAGGTTCTTGCCGCGTCCTCCGCCACCCCGGCTACCGCTTTGAAGGCCCGCACATCATCGGGGGCGGTCAGAACGGCGTAGAGCTGCGTACGGAACGCCTGGGCCTCCTGCAGGACGGCCGCGGCATGGTCCGGTTGCTGTGCTGCCTGCTTGAGCAGCCCCGACACGACCCAGTCCTCCGCGAGATCCATATGGCCTGCCCAGACGGCCAGGGTGGAGTACGAACGCAGCCACTCGGATCCGGGCGAGGGCTCCCCGCGCCAGCCGGCGTAGGTGTTGCAGAACTCGAGCGCGGGGTGACCGCTCGTGGACCAGGGCAGCCACTCCTCCCCCACACGTACCGCGTACACGGGCCCGGGCGGCCGGTCCAGCCGGGGATCACCCCGCAGCATGCGCTCGTACAGGGTCTGCAGTCCGGCGGCCGGCTCGACGCCGAGACGGCTCACGAGCGCCCGCCGGGTGAGTCGGTAGAGGTCGAGGGCCTCGGCCTGCCGGCCGCTTCGGCGCAGCCCGGTCATCTGTGCCGCGACCAGCCTCTCCCTTTCGGGGTGCACGGGGGCGAGCGGGGAGAGATCAGCGACCACCTTGTCGTGGTCGCCGAGTTCCAGCTGCGCCTCCGCTCTCTGTTCCAGTGCGGACATCCTCAGTTCGTCGAGGTGGCTGCCGAGCCGCTTCCGCAGCGCGTCCTCGGCCACGTCGGCAAGCAGCGGCCCGTGCCAGAGGGCGAGTGCCTGGTCGTAGTGGCGCACACGCTGCACGGCGTCTGCGGTCGCCCGTGCGCGGCCGCACAGGGCGATGAAGTCTCCGGCATCGATGGTGTGGCCATCCGGGTCGAGGACGTATCCACCGTGCCGGGTGTCGATGTGCAGCCCGTGCGGCCGCAGTCGGGCGCGGATGCGGCCTATGTAGGTGTGGATGATGCGGCGGGCGGACGCGGGGGCGTCAGCGTCCCACAGCAGGTCGGCGAGGCGGTCGGTGGCGACCACCCGCCCTGCCTCGAGGAGCAGGATCGAAAGGAGGCAGCGCTCCTGACGGCGGTCGGCGACTGGGACCGGTGCACCTTCGTGTCGGGCCTCGAAGGGACCCAGCAGTTGGAACTCCATGACCTTGGTGAGCGTATCCGGCCGACGGTGGAGCGGACAGGCGTGGTCAGCAAGTGGTGAGAAGGCGGGGTCACGCTGTGGCCAGGTCAACAGCCGAACCTCATTGACGGGAAGTCACCATGCGACGAACAGCTCTGGCCATCGGATCAATCGTGACAGCCGTGCTCCTGGGCGCGACGCCGGCCCAGGCCACCGACGCCGACCGTTCCGGCCCGCAGCAGGGTCTCGGCTGGGAGCCCGCACCATCCGCGCCCTGGGATGTGGCCGCAGGCCTGCGATGCGACTTCGCCATCCATGGCGAACCTGTCGTGGACGGGGTGGTGCGGCGTGTTCTGGCCCGACACGCGGACGGGACGCCGAAGCGTGTGGCGTACAAGGGGGACCTCGTCATCCGGGTCACCAACAAGGTCTCGGACGTCTTCTACGACGCGGACGCGAGCGGCTCCGCAATCGTCGAGTACCGCACCGACGGATCGCAGTTCTGGTCGGTGGTGGGTCCCGTCCTGGTCGGCGTGGGTGAGGGCAACCTCGACCGGGGCATGTATGTCGTCGACGGCGTGTACACCCTGGCCATCAGCGCGTCCGGCCACAAGACCGTGACCATGGCTCATGGCTCGACGACAGACATCTGCGAGCGGATCGCCTGAACCGCACCCCCTGACGGGACCACTTCCTGGAGTTCGTCGCGCCCGTGGAGCGCAGGAATGCCGCAGAAGCCGTCAGAACGGCATGCGCCAGCGGGCGCGACGACCGGCCGAACCACTGCGCCCGACAGCCTTCGAGCTGCTGCGGAAGGGCTTGCTGAAGGCGCGGCCCAGGACACCGGGCGCCTTGCCGCCCGCACGGGAACCCAGGCCCAGCGTGCGCTGGGTTCCGCGTTCGGGATGGCGGGAGAGCCTCGGGACGAAGAATGCCAGTACGGCCAGGACGACACAGACGGCGACTATTCCGACGATGATCATCAAATCTCCTTCTGTAGCGGTGTAAGCCTCGCCTGCCCGCCGGGGGCACCTCCAATCCGGCTGACCGCTCCGAGACTGCCTGCCGCCACCTGCCGACGTCCCGGGCAGGCGGCACCTGAGAGCGGGCGGGCGGGAAGGGCGGGCACACCGCCTGGCACTGCAAAGCCGCACAACGATTCGTGACCCGCACGGTGGAAGCGGGGGCTTCGGCCGGCACATGGTCCGCCGCCTCACCGACTCGCGTTTCGGCTCATCCGCCATGGCATCCCTTCCCGGCTCGAACGGCCACCGCCGCGCTCACCCGCACTCGCACTCCCCGGTGTTCGGCCCCTCCTCCCGTCGGCAGCGCGGCCGAACTCGTTCGGTCAGGGCCGAACAAGACCGGCGCGGCGCACGTACTGGAGCTACGAGCAAGCCGGAACGGACCGATGCCGGATGAAGGATGGACGAGATGACCGCAACGACGAGAAGCGGCCGGACCTGGCGGGGGCGCGGGAGCATTGCTCTGGTCGCCTGTGGTGCGCTGGCCGCCGGAGGGCTTACAGCTGCCGGCGTGGGCATGCTGGCGCCGCGGACGGCGACGGCCTCGAGCCACCGGGAGGCGCCCCTGATCTCCGGACAGCCCCAGTTCGACACCACGGACGTGTACGCGTTCGTCAGCCCCGACCATCCCGACACGACGACGCTGGTGGCCAACTGGCTGCCGTTCCAGGAGCCGGCCGGCGGCCCCAACTTCTACACGTTCGCCGGCGACGCCCGCTACGACATCCACGTCGACAGCGACGGTGACGCCCAGGACGACCTGCTGTACCGGTTCACCTTCAAGGACCACCGGAAGAACGAGAACACCTTCCTCTACAACACGGGCGCCGTGGAGAGCCTGGCCGACCCTGACCTCAACTTCACTCAGACCTACGACCTGGAGCTGCTGCGGTTGCAGCACGGGAAGACTGTCTCGCGCCACCCGCTGGCGAAAGGTCTGCCGGTCGCGCCGTCGAACGTCGGCAAGGCGTCGATGCCCGACTACCAGGCGCTGCGCGATGAGTCGGTGCAGAAGGTCGCCGGCGGGCTCAAGGCCTTCGCCGGTCAGGCCGATGACCCGTTCTTCCTCGACCTGCGGGTCTTCGACCTCCTGTACGGCGGTGATCTGTCGGAGGTCGGCGACGACACCCTGAAGGGCTACAACGTCAACACGATCGCCCTTCAGGTGCCGAACTCGTACATCAGGGAGTCCGCCGAGCAACCGGTGGTCGGCATCTACGCGACGACGGAGCGGAAGAACGCCTACGGCGACTGGACGCGGGTGTCGCGGCTCGGCATGCCGCTGGTCAACGAGGTCGTCAACCCGGTCAAGGACAAGGACAGGTTCAACGCGTCGTCTCCCGAGAACGACGGCGACTTCCTGAAGAACGTCACCGAACCCGAACTGCCGAAACTCATCGAGGGAATCTACAAGATCAAGGCTCCGGCGGAGCCGCGCGACGATCTCGTCTCGGTGTTCCTGACCGGGGTGAAGGACCTCAACCAGCCTCCGGCGGTCAAGGCATCGGAGATGCTGCGCCTCAACACGTCCATCAAACCGGTCGCGGAGCCGAAACGCCTGGGGGTGCTGGACGGCGACAACGCGGGGTTTCCCAACGGGCGGCGCCTGTCGGACGACGTGCTGGACATCGCGCTCCAGGTCGTCGAGGGCGAACTCGTCGGTTCGAAGAACGACCTGGGCGACGCCGTCGACGCGAACGACAAGAAGTTCGGCACCACCTTTCCGTACGTCGCCCTGCCCACCGCCGGTTCCGACGTCAGGGCGGCTGAGGCTGCCACGAAGGCGAACACCACAGGACTGACAGGCGGAATGTCCTCGATCACCGCTTCGTGGGACGACGACACGGTGATGCTCGCCTCCGCGGGAGCGGGAGCCGCGACGGTGCTGCTGGTCGGCTTCGGCACGGCGTGGTTGCGGTCCCGCCGTCGAACCGAACACCGCTCCTGGCTCGGCTGACCACCGCCGTCGGGGGCTGTCGGGAGCTACAGCGGCCCGGCCTCTCCTGACGACGGCCCGCCTGCGTACGCGCTCCCCCACGACGCTGCCGAACCACCCACCGAGAACAAGGAGGGCAAGACCGATGCCCGTACGCAAGCCACGGTTCGCGCAATGGTGTCAGCGAGCGCATGGGCCGGGGCGTCGGCGCGTCTGCGCAGTCGTGGCGGTGGCTCTCGTGCTCACGGTCACCTCGGTGGCGTCCGGGGCCGGCAGCGATGCGGGGCGGCCCGAGAGCGCCGGGCGAGCGCTCACGGCGGGTGTGCCCGTCGAGCAGTTGGCCGTCGGGGAGCTCGCACAGGGCATCACCACCCTGCAGCGGCACCTGACGGCGCAGCCACGGGACGCCACCGGGTGGGCGACACTGGGCGCCGCATATGTCGAACAGGCTCGGACCAGCGGCGATCCGACACGGTATCCGCAGGCCGAGGCGGCGTTCGAGCGCTCACTGGAGCTGCGTGCCGCGGACGAGAACGACGCGGCACTCGCCGGGCAGGCGGCGCTGGCCGCCGCGCGCCACGACTTCGAAGCGGCGCTGATTCTGGTGGACCGGGCACTGAGGGTGAACCCGTACAGCGAGCGGGCCCTGTGCAGCCGGGTCGATGCCCTCGTCGAACTCGGCCGCTACGACGAGGCGCTGGAGGCGGTGGAGCTCGCCGACCGGCGGCGTCCCGGCCTACCCGTGTTCACGCGGTTCGCGTATGTCCTGGAGTTGCACGGCGACGTGAAGGGGGCGCGTCGGGTGCTGCTGCGGGCACTGGCCTCGGCGTTCAGTACCGCCGATGTGGCCTATGCCGCCACATCACTCGGCCAGCTCTCCTGGTCCCAGGGTGAGTTCCGCCAGGCGCTGGACCATTTCACGACCGCTCTGCGCGCCGAACCGGAGTACCTGCCGGCGCTGGAAGGACGAGGTCGTGCCCATGCCGCGCTGGGCGATCGAAAGCGTGCGGTGAGCGATCTCGAAGGGGTCGTACGGCGTTACCCGCTGCCTGGGCAGCTCGCCGCCCTCGCCGAACTGTACGAGACGGGCGGACGGCGCCGACAGGCCGAGGAGCAGTACGCGCTCATCCGTATCTGGACCCGCCTGGCCCGCGCCAATGGCGTCGCCACCGATCTGGAGTCCTCCCTCCTCGATGCCGACCACGGCAACGCCGCCGAGGCGTTGAAGTCGGCGCGCGCCGAATGGACCCGCCGCGAGAGCGTACATACGGCGGACGCCCTGGCCTGGGCGCTGCACGCGAACGGCAGGAACCAGGAGGCGCTGACGTATGCGAAGAAGGCGACCGCCGGGTCGCCCGGCTATCGGAACGCCTCTTTCCTCTTTCACCGGGGCATGATCGAGCGCGCTCTCGACGACCGCGGAGCTGCCCGCCGCCATCTGCGCGCCGCGCTCGCTCTGAATCCGGGCTTCTCACCCACGGGAGCCCGCGACGCCTCATCCGCCCTGTCGGCGCTGACCAGGCCCCGGGGTGACTCATGATCCGCCGTACTGCCGTCTGCGCTCTCGCCACGCTGGCAACGGGCACCGTCCTGGCTCTGCTCCCGGCGCAGGCGGCGCAAGCACACCCCTTGGGCAGCTTCACGGTGAACCAGTACGACGGTCTCGTCGTCGGTCCGGGAACACTCAGCGTGGACCATGTGGAGGACCTGGCTGAGATCCCGGCCTCGCAGGAGCGGAACCGTATCGACACCGACCGGGACGACCGGCTGGCGCCGGACGAACTGTCGGCATGGGCCCGGGTGCGGTGCGATGCGGCCGCCGAGGGCGCTCGGTTCACGGCCGGGGGCAAAGGCGCGGGCGGAACAGGGCTCTCCGTCTCGGTGGCGAGCACGAAGGCGCAGGTGCGTGCGGGGCAGGCGGGATTGCAGACCCTTCGCGTGACCTGCGAGATGACGGCGCCGCTGCCGGATGACGCGCGGTTGCGCCTCTCATACCGCCCGGCGGACGTGACCACCGGCATCGGGTGGCGGGAGATCACCGCCCGGGGCGACCGGATGATGGTCTCGGGGGCGGGCGTGCCCGGCACCTCCCGGTCCCGACGGCTGACCGCGTACCCCGACGATCTGCTCTCCTCACCGCCCGACTCGCGTTCGGCCACCTTCACGGTCCGCCCCGGCGGGCCGGCGCTGCAGGCGGGGACGGGGGACGAGGCGACGGGTTCCCCGGCGATGGGCGTGCTGCCGCGCGGCACGGATCGTTGGACGCAGGCGCTGACCGGACTGGTCGCCCGGCACGAACTGACTGTGGGCTTCGCCGCGCTGGCGCTCGTGGCTTCCCTGCTGCTGGGTGCCATGCACGCGCTGGCCCCGGGCCACGGCAAGACCATGATGGCCGCCGCCGCAGCGGCGGGCGGCCGTGGTTCCCTGCGCGACATGCTGGCCCTCGGAGCTTCGGTCACCCTCACCCATACGCTGGGCGTCTTCGCCCTGGGTGCTCTGATCACCGCCGGTTCGGCGGCGGCGCCGACCGTGGTGTCCTGGCTGGGGATCGCGAGCGGCACCCTGGTCGCAGTCGCAGGGGCGCTCCTGTTGCGCAGGGGGTGGCGTCTGCGCCATCGCCCTCATCACGGCCACGGTCCTCACGAAAGCCGTGCACACGGGCATGAGCACCCCCACGTACACGAGCACGGTGAAGATGCGGGAACCCGGCATGGTGAGGAGCGGGTCCCCGCCCTCACGGCTGTGCGCCACAACGAACACGGCGGCGAAACCGCGGCCCGCTCCCACACGCGGACGGATCCCGGCGCGGTGCACGGCGGCGATCACGGCCATGCGCATGACCACAGCCACTCCCACAGCCACACGCCGCCCGCCCCCGGGCTGCGCGGCGTGATACTCCTCGGCCTGGCCGGCGGGTTGGTCCCGAGTCCCTCCGCAGTCGTCGTGCTCGTCGGCGCGGCCGCTCTCGGCCAGGCATGGTTCGGCTTCCTGCTGGTCCTGTCGTACGGAGGCGGGCTGGCGCTCACGCTCGCGGGAGCCGGGTTCATGGTGGTGCGGCTACGGGAGACCACAGCGCGGAGGCTGGTGCAGCGGCCGCGAGGCCGGGTGCTGGCCCGTGCCCACCGGATGGCACCGCTCGCCACGGCCTCCGTCGTCCTGGTGCTCGGGTGCGGACTGGTGTTCAGGGGCCTGGCAACTGCTCTGAGCTGAGAGGGTACGGACAGGTCGGGCATGACGTCGCACCGGGAGCTGGGCGATCGCACCGCCGGGCCCGGAAGGACGCAGCCGCCGGTCGAACGGTCAGTTCCAGCTTCGGGCGTACCGGCGGCGGTAGCTGTTTCGCCGCTGAGCCGATCGGATCAAGCCGGTTGCCGCGAGCCCGAGAAGGCTCACAGCGATGACCAGCAGCCCAGGTGTGAGGGTCCGGAAGCTGAGGGAACCGCCGAACATCGGAAGCTGCCATGATCCTGGGGCAACGGCTCCTGGGGCAACGGCTCCTGGGGCGACGGCTCCTGCGGCAGTCGGGGGTGGGACCGGGCCGGTACCGTTCCCTTCAGCGGTCAGTCTCACACCGAGGGCTGCCATCGCCGTGGTTGCCGGCTGGAAGTACGTGGTGCCGCCGATCGTGCAGTCGCCGTTGCCCCCGGACGTCAGGCCGAGGGCGAGCCCGTCGGCGAACAGCGGTCCCCCGCTGTCGCCGGGCTCGGCGCAGAGCGTCGTCTCGATCAGGCCGGTCACCGTGCCCTCGGGGTAGTTCACCGTCGCGTTCAGCGCGGTCACCCGGCCGGAGCGCACCCCCGTGGTACTGCCACTGCGGAAGGCCCGTTGGCCGACGACGGCGTCGGCGACCGCCGTGATCCTCACCGCCCGGTCTCCGCCGACACCTACGACACTTCTCGTACCGGAGACGTCGCCGTTCGCGTACTCGACGAGCGAGAAGTCGCTGCCGGGAAAGCTGCCGACCGTTGTGGTGCCGAGTTCCCTGGTTCCCGTCGCGTCCTGGAACCAGGTGGTTCCGCGTGGACCGCAGTGACCGGCCGTCAGGACGAAATCCTGTCGGCCGTCGGTCACGTTGAATCCTGCGGAGCAGCGTCCGTTGGGGGCGAAGATCGGGTCGGCGCCGTTGAGCCGGGTGGAGAAGGTTCCTCCGCTCCGCTGCATGTGTACGAAGCTGCCGATCTCCTCGGCGAGGCCCGACATCCGTGACCAGTCCGTGGCGGACACGGTGCTGTCGGCATGCACGACGATCCGGTTGGACGAGTAGTCCACCGCCCACGCCGTGCCGGGCACCCGGGGGGCTCCGCCCAGCGCGTCGGTGGCCGACCGGAGGCGGACCATGCTGTGGCGGACGACTTCGGCGCGTGCCCCCGCCCGTCGGACCTCCGCCGCGGCCTCCTCATCCGTCACCGCGACGACCGGGCGGCCGTCGGAGCCGATCCACGTGCCGGCCGTACGCGATGTGCCGAGCTGCGAGACCAGGCCCGCGCCGAGTTCGGGGGGCGAAGCGGTGCCGCCTCCGCCGTCTGCCGGGGCCGAGGATTCGCTCGCCACGGCGCTGGTCACCATCAGCCCGCCGCAGAGCAGTCCGCCGACGGCCGCCAGCCGCGCGATCCGTTGCAGGCTGCGTCGTGCGTGCCTCATCCGTTGTCCCCCTCGAAGCCGTGCGGACACGACGTCACCGACGCCGGGGAGCGCGGGATTCAGTGCCCTCTCCCCATACGTGTCACCTCGCCGTCCTGTTCACCCGGCCGTGGCCGCCGCTCGGACGGACAGCCCCGAACCAGTACGGGAGTGAGTACCGCCCTCGCGAGATGTCCAGAACGTGCAACTTCGAGACCCTTCACCGACCGCACCCCGGGGCGGGTTTCAGCCGATTGCCCCGTGGCCCGGCGCCGCGGCGCTTCCGGAGCGGAAACTCCCGAACAGCCGACGCACGCCGACGCGCCACCGGTTCCACCCCCGCCCCGCCGGCCCGGTCGCGAGAGGCGCGGGGGCCACTCACCATGCGCGCCGAACCGCCACTCGCCCGGTCGACCATCGCGTTCTTCCTGGACCGACGCACGTTCGGCATCCTCTCGGCGCCAACAATTTGGTCCAGACCATTGACCCGCGGTTCGGTCTCTCTCTAGCATCTGCGGCATCACGACAGCCCATCAGGGCAGGTGTCCTCCTCCCCCGCGCGTCACCCTTCGCATACGGAAAACACGTATGCGGTTCAAGCCAGTTCGGGCCGACCGCCCACGGCCCGGCCTCCAGGAGCGTCATGCCCGTACCCGACCAGCAGCCTCACTCCGCGCCGGAGAGCGGGACAGGGCCGGCGGGGGTTCACACCGCAGCCGCCCTCTCCGTAGGGCAGGAGCGTCTGTGGTTCCTGGACCAGTTCGAACCGGGGGACGCGGCCTACAACATTCCGCTGGTGCTCCGGTTCACGGGACCGCTCTCGCCGTCGGCCCTGGGCGTCGCCCTGGACACGGCGGCCGGTCGGCACGAGGCGCTGCGCAGCCGGTTCCCCGCCGTCGACGGACGTCCGTACGTCGTCGTCGATCCCCCGTCCCCCGTGCCGCTCGACACCCGCGATCTGCGGGGCCGTTCCGAAACGGACATCGCCTCGATCATCGGCGAGTTCACCAATCGGCCCTTCGACCTGGCCGAAGGGCCGTTGCTGCGGGCCGCGCTGCTCCGCACCGGGGAGAGCGCGTACACGTTCTGCCTCGTGGTGCACCACGTCGTCGCCGACGGCTGGTCCCTCGGCCTCCTGCGTTCCGAACTCGCCGCCCACTACTCCGCCCACCGCCTGGGCGGTACGGCGGAGCTGGCGGAACCGCCGTCCTACCTGGCCCACGCGGCCGCGGAGCGCGCGTGGCTGGACGGGCCCGAAGCCACCTCGGCCCTCCACCACTGGCGTGAACTGCTGCGTGGGGCCTCACCGTTGGCGCTCCCCCTCGAGCACGCCCGCCCCGAGGTCCCGGGCAGCGGCGGCGCCTACCACACCCGGGTGCTGGGCGGACTGGGCGCCGTGGTGGAGTCCTTCGCCCGTTCACGGCGCCTCACCCCGTTCATGGTGACAGCCGCCGCCTACCAGGCTCTTCTCCACCGCTGCACCGGCCAGGACGACTTCTGCGTGGGGGTGCCCACCGCGGCACGGACCACGGTCGACAGCGAGCGGACCGTCGGCTACTTCTCCTCCACCCTGGTCCTGCGCGCGGACTTCGCCGGCGATCCGTCCTTCGACGCCGTCCTGCGGCGGATCCGCGGCGACTGGCTCCGTGCCCTGACGCACGGCCGCGTACCGTTCGAACGGCTCACCGAGGAGTTGCGGCAGGACCGTGACACCGGCCGTACGCCTGTCTTCCAGACGCTCCTCACCGTGCACACGCAGAGCGGCGGCGCTCTCGGCGAGCACCCGTTCGCGGACCTCGTGTGCACCGAGGGCGACGGCGGCCACACCGCCGCCAAGTTCGAACTGAGCCTGGACGTCCGCCCGGACGGCGACGATCTGCACGCCGTCTTCGGCTACCGCACCGATCTCCTCGACGCGGCGCAGACCGCCCGGATCGCCGCCCGCTTCGAGGTCCTGCTGCGCGCCGCCCTGGGAGCGCCGGACACGCCCGTGCGGCTGTTGCCCGTGCTCGACGAGCACGAACTGGCGGTGGAGCGGGTCGAGACCTCGGGGCCCGTCCTCCCGACACACCCCCCGACGGTCCTCGCCGCGATCGACCGGGCGGCGCTCGTCCCCGGCGCAGCGGCCGTCATCGGTCCCGACGAAAGCCTCACGCGCGGTGAACTCGCCGACGCCTCCCGCACCCTGGCCGCCCGGCTCCTGGCCCGCGGCGTCCGCCGGGGAGACCTCGTCGCCCTCTGTCTGCCCCGGGGTCCGCAGGCGGTCGTGGCGATGCTCGCCGCGTGGCGCATCGGTGCCGGATACCTCCCGCTGGACCCGCAATACCCCTCCGCGCGGCTCGACTTCATGCTCCGGGACAGCGGGGCCGCCCTCCTGCTGACGGCAGACGGCAGCCCCGTCGCGGGCCTCACCGTCGGCCTCCCCGTCCTGTCCGTCACCCCGCCACCCGGCTCCGCTGACACCACCGGGCCTCCCCCCGGACCCGACAGCGAGGCGGGCCCGGACGACCCCGCGTACCTCATCTACACCTCGGGCTCCACCGGCACGCCCAAGGGCGTCCTCGTACCGCACCGCGCACTCGCGGCACGTGTCGCATGGATGCGCGAGGGCTACGGCCTCGGTGAGGACGACCGCGTCCTGCACAGCGCCTCACTCTCCTTCGACACCAGCGCCGAGGAGATCTTCCCCGCACTGGCGTCGGGCTCGGTCCTCGTCACGGCCCGGCCCGGAGCCGCCCTCTCCGACCAGCTGGCCGAACCGTACGCGGCCGGTGTCACCGTCCTGGACCTTCCGACCCCCTACTGGCACCACCTCGTCGCCGACCTGGACGAGACCCCGTGGCCCGACTCGCTGCGCCTGCTGATCCTGGGCGCCGACCAGGCGCGCGCCGAGGCGGTCGCCGTCTGGCGGGGCCGTTTCGGCGACACCGTACGACTGGTGAACTCCTACGGCCCGACGGAGACCACCGTCATCGCCACCACGGCGGACCTGGGCGCGGCCGACGAGGTGCGCAGGCCACCCATCGGCCGGCCCATCGGCGGGACGACCGTCGCCGTACTGGACCGCCACGGCACGCCCGTGCCGCCCGGCACGCCCGGTGAGCTGGTGATCGGCGGCGCAGGCGTCGGCGACGGGTACCTGGGGCGCCCCGGCGCCACCGCCCGTTCCTTCGTGCCCGACCCGAACGGGCCCCCCGGGGCCCGCCGCTACCGCACGGGCGACCGGGTACGCCGTCGCGGCGACGGGCAACTGGAGTTCCTCGGCCGCCTGGACGGCCAGGTGAAGGTGCGCGGATTCCGGATCGAGCCCGGCGAGGTCGAGTCCGCGCTCGGCGCCCTGCCCGGTGTCGCCGAGGCCGTGGTGTCCGCCCGCGAGGACCGGCTGATCGCCCACGTCGTAGCGGTGCCGGGAGCTCCCGCTCCGGATCCTGCGCGCCTGCGCGCGGAGCTGTCGACGGTGCTGCCGCCTCATCTGGTCCCCAACGCCTGGGTCGTGCTCGACCGGCTGCCCCTCACCCCGAACGGCAAGGTGGACCGGGCGGCCCTGCCGGATCCCGGGGCCGCCTCGCCCGTCCGCGCCGTGCACGTACCGCCCCGGACCGAGGCGGAGGAACTCGTGGCCGACATCTGGCGGGAGGTGCTCGGCACCGGCCCCGTCGGCGCCGACGACGACTTCTTCGACATGGGGGGCCATTCGCTCCTGGCCACCCGGGTCGTCGCCCGCGTCCGCGCCGCCGTCGACCTCGCCGTCCCCCTGCGCACCCTGTTCACCCACCGCACGGTCGCGGCCTTCGCCGAGGCCGTGGAAGCTGCCCTGACAGCCGAGATCGACGCCCTGTCGGACACGGCGGCCGAAGAACTCCTCGCCGCGCAGGACGCACTGGAAGGAAGCCGGCCCGTCTCATGAGCGCCGACACCACCAACCCGGCAGAACCCGCCGCGGCCCGTCTCTCGGCCGCCAAGAAGGAGCTGCTGCGCCGCCGGCTGGCTTCGCGGGCCGCCGCCCGCGCGACCGTGCCCCGCAGGGATCCCGGCACGGCCGTCCCGTTGTCGTTCGCCCAGGAACGGCTCTGGTTCATGGAGCAGTTCGCTCCGGGGACCGCCGCGTACAACATCCCGGTGGTCCGCCGGCTCCGCGGCCCGCTGGACACCGGCGCTCTCCGCGCCGCCCTTGACGCGAGCGTGGCCCGGCACGAGACGCTGCGCTCGCGGTACCCCGCCACCGACGACGGGCGCCCGCTGCTGGTCATCGACCCGCCCGGGCCCGCCGATCTCACCCACGCCGAAGCCGCCTGCCTGTCCGAGGCCGAACGCCTCGTCGACGAGGCGTCGGCAGTGCCCTTCGACCTGGAGGAGGGGCCGCTGCTGCGCGCGCTCCTCATCCGGCTCGCCGACGACGACCACGTTCTGCTCCTGGTGGTCCATCACAGCGTCAGTGACGGCTGGTCCAGCGAGGTCCTGCTGGGTGAGGTGCTGCGCGGCCACGCCGCGCACGTCGCGGGGGATCCGGATCCGCTTCCCGAACTCGTCGTCCAGTACGGCGACTTCGCCCTGTGGCAGCGCGAGCAGCTCAGCGGCGAGCGGCTCGCTGCCGAGGTCGCCCACTGGACCCGTGAACTCGCCGGGATCGAGCCGCTGGAGCTCGCGTTCTCGCGCCCCCGCCCGCCCCGGCAGACCTTCGAGGGCGCCGGGCACGCGTTCTCCGTCGACCGTGCCCTCCTGGACCGGCTCACGCTGCTCGGGCGCCGGCACGACGCGACCGTTCACATGGTCCTCCTGGCCGCCTTCCAGATCCTCCTGGCCCGCTACAGCGGTCAGACGGACTTCGCGGTCGGCTCCCCCGTCGCCGGACGCCCCGAACCCGAACTCGAGCCGCTGGTCGGCATGTTCGTGAACGTCATTGCCCTTCCGGCCCGTATGGAGGGCGACCCCTCGTTCGCCGAATTCCTGCGCCGCACCCGCGAGACCTGCCTCGACGCCTACGCCCACCAGGACCTGCCGTTCGCACAGCTGGTCAGCGAGCTCAGGGTCGCCCGGGACGTGTCGCGGCCACCCGTCTTCCAGGCCGTCCTGGCCGTACAGAACTACGCCACCCAGCGCGACGCCGGATCGGACGGCCCGCTGACGGCCGAACCGTTCGGGGTGCGGGCCAGTGGTACCCGTTTCGATCTCGAACTCTTCCTCCAGGAGTGGCCCGACGGGCTGCACGGCTCCTTCAACTTCAACACCGACCTCTTCGAGGTCGCCGACATCGCGCGCCTCTCCGGCCACCTCGGCAGGCTCCTGCAGGCCGTCGCGGCCGCCCCGGAGACCCCGCTGTCCGGGCTCGCCGGACGCACCCCGGACGAACACGACTTCGAGACGCGCCGGTTCAACGACACCGCGCTGGACCGGGCGCCCACCACCCTCACCGCCCTCGTCGCCGAGCAGATCGCCCGGACTCCCGACGCGGTCGCCGTGGCCGTCGAAGGCAGGGCTGCCCTCACCTACCGGCAGCTCGACGCGCAGGCCGACCGGATCGCCGCCCGGCTGGCCGCCGAGGGGGTCGGCCCGGGGAGCCTCGTGGCCATCTGCTCCGAACGCTCGCCCGAACTCGTCGCCGGTCTGCTGGGCATCCTGCGCACCGGTGCGGGCTACACCCCGCTGGAGCCCGGTTACCCCGCCGAACGCCTCGCCTTCCTCCTCGCCGACAGCGACGCGCCCGTCCTGCTCACCCAGCGCGGACTGCTCACACCGCACGGCTGCACCGCGCAGGTCATGCTGCTGGACGACCCCGCCGAGCCGCCCAGGTCGCGCCGCGGACCGGCGGGACCGGGCCCCGACGACACCGCGTACCTCATCTACACCTCCGGCTCCACCGGCCGTCCGAAGGGCGTTCCGAACACCCACCGGGCGATCGCCAACCGCATCCAGTGGATGCAGGACGCCTACCGCCTCGGGCCGGACGACGCCGTCCTGCAGAAGACCCCCGTCGGCTTCGACGTATCGGTCTGGGAGTTCTTCTGGCCCCTGGCCACCGGTGCGCGCATCGTTCTCGCCAAGCCCGGCGGCCAGAAGGACAGCGGCTATCTGCGCGACCTCATGGTCTCCGCCGGCGTCACCGTCGCCCACTTCGTCCCCGCCATGCTGACGGTCTTCCTCGCCGAGGAGGGCATCGAGCGGTGCACGGCGCTGCGCCGCGTGATCAGCAGCGGAGAGGCCCTGCCGCCAGACGCCGCCCGCGAGCTGACCGGACGGCTGCCGCACTGCTCCGTCTCCAACCTGTACGGGCCCACGGAGGCGGCCGTCGACGTCTCCTCGTGGGAGTGCGCAGGCCCTCTGGAGACGGTGCCGATCGGGCTCCCGATCGACAACACCAGGCTGTACGTACTGGACGCCGCTCTGCGCCCCGTACCGCCCGGCGCCCCCGGCGAACTGCACATCGGCGGCACCGCCGTCGCCCTCGGCTACCACCGCCGGCCGGGCCTGACCGCAGCCCGGTTCGTGCCCGACCCGTACGGCCCGCCGGGCTCCCGCCTCTACCGCACCGGGGACCTTGCCCGCCGCCGGCCGGACGGCGCTCTCCAGCACCTCGGCCGCGTCGACCAGCAGATCAAGCTGCGCGGGCTGCGGATCGAGCCCGGCGAGACCGAGGCCGCCCTGCGCGCCCAGCCCGGTGTCGCGGACGCCGCCGTCGTCCTGCGCGAGGACCGGCCCGGCGACAAGCGTCTCGTCGGGTACGTGGTGGCCGCGACCGGCTCCGAAGAGCCCGACCCCGCACGGCTCCGCACCGCACTCAAGAGGCTGCTGCCCGACCATCAGGTCCCCGCCGTGGTGGCGGTCGTCCCCTCCCTGCCGCTCACCCCCAACGGGAAGCTCGACCGGCGCGCCCTGCCCGCTCCCCAGCTGCGGCGCGCGACCGGCGCCACCCGGCCGGCCACCGCGACCGAGCTCCTGCTCGCCGAGATCTGGAGCGAGGTGCTCGGCCTGACGGAAGTCGGCACGGACGAGGACTTCTTCGACCTCGGCGGCCACTCCCTCCTCGCCACCCAGGTCGTCGCCAGGGCCCGCGGCCGGCTCGCCGAGGCGGGCGCACAGCCCGTCAGCGTCATGGACCTCTTCACCCACCGCACCATCCGCGACCTGGCTGCCGTTGCCGCCAGGGACGAGCACGACGACACCCCGCGGCCGCTGCTGCACCGGCTCACCCCTCCCGTGTCCGCCGCCCGTCGTACCCGCACCTTCGTCTGCGTCCCCTACGGCGGCGGCAGCCCCGTCGTCTACCAGCCCGTCGCCGACGCGCTGCCCTCCGACGTCGAACTGTGGGCCGTCGCCGTGCCGGGCCACGACGTGGGTGTCACCGAGGAGTCCGTGCCGTTCGACGAACTCGCCGAACGCATCGCGGGCGAGGTGCGGGAACGGACGGAGGGACCCGTCGTCGTCTACGGCCACTGCGCCGTAGGTACGGCGCTGGCGGTCGCCGTGTCCCGGCTGCTGGAGGCGACCGGCCATCCGCTGGAGGCCGTCTACGCCGGAGCCCAGTTCCCGTTCGCCCGGCCGCGCAGCCGGGTCCTCAGCGCACTCAGCCGCCTCGCCTCCCTCGAACCCCTCCTCGGCGACCGGGTGTACGCGAACTGGCTCATCGGGCTCGGCGTGAACACCTCCGACCTCGACAAGGAGCAGGCCGCCTTCATCATCGGCAACATGCGCCGTGACACACAGGCCGCCGAGGACTACTTCACCCGCGCCATCGCCGACGTCGCCGCCGGCGCCCCGCGGCTGCGCGCCCCGCTCGTCTGCCTGATCGGCGACCAGGACCCGGCCGCCGACTTCTACCAGGAGCGCTACCGCGAGTGGCTGCTGCTGGCCGAACGCTCCGCCGTCGCCGTCCTCGACCAGGGCGGTCACTTCTTCCTCAAGTACCGGGCCGTCGAGGTCGCCGACGCGGTCACCACGGTGCACCTCGCGGTCCGCGACGGGCTGACCGACGAACTCCCCGCCTGCGATCCGCTCCACTCGTGGTGGTTCCACGGGGACACCGGCCCCGTCACGGCGGCCGCCGACGCACCCGCGGACGGGGCGACCGACGCAGAGCAACCCGCCGCCCCACCCCACGAGGGCACGGAGTCCACGGCCGGTCCCGAACCCAGCATGCGCCGGTTCCTCCTGGTCGCGGTCGGGCAGCTCTTCTCGATCACCGGCTCGGCCCTGACCGAGTTCGCCCTCCCCATCTGGATCCTCCTGAACACCGGCTCCCTCACCCGGTACGCGCTGTACGCGGTCGTCGCCATGGTGCCGGGCATCCTCGTCGGCCCGCTCGCGGGAGCCCTCGTCGACCGGATGAACCGGCGCACGGTACTCCTCGCCGGCGACATCGCCGCCTGCGCCACCCAGGCCGGTCTCCTCGCTCTGCTCGTGACCGGAAACCTTCATTCCTGGGAGGTCTACGTCCTGCTCGGCGTACTCTCCGTCGCCCTGACGTTCCAACGGCTCGCCTACGCGTCCGCGGTCCCGCAGCTCGTGCCCAAGCAGTATCTCGGCCACGCCAACGGCATCGTTCAACTCGCATTCGGTACAGCCCAGTTCGTGGTTCCGCTGGTTGCTGTGGCGCTCATGGCGGCGATCGGTCTCGGCGGCATCCTGGTCATCGACGTGGTCAGTTACGTGCTGGCCATCGGCGTCCTGCTCGTGGTGAAGTTCCCCCGGACGCTGCCGTGGACGCGGCGCGAGTCCCTCATGTCCGAGATCCGGCACGGCTTCACGCATTCATGGCGCAACCGGGGCTTCCGGGCCATGCTCCTGTGGTTCGCGGGCCTCAACATCTTCCTCTCGCCCCTCTTCCTGCTCATCACTCCGCTGGTCCTCGCCTTCGACGACCTCCAGGGCGCGGCGCGGGTCGCCGTCGCGGGCGGCGCCGGAGCGATCCTGGGAGGGATCGTCATGGGCTTCTGGGGCGGCCCGCGCCGGCACCGGCTGCGGGGCATGCTCGGCATCGCTGCGCTCCTGGCCCTGGCGGGAGCCGTCACCGGGCTGCACGCCAGTCTCTGGGTGATCGCCGCAGGGGCGTTCGGCATGTCCTTCGCCCTGTCCCTCGTCAACGGTGTCTACTCCACGATCGTCCAGGTCAAGGTGCCCCAACGCTTCCACGGCCGCGTCTTCGCCCTGAACACCCTGGTCGCCTGGTCCACCCTGCCGTTGGGCCACGGAGTCATCGCACCGCTGGGCTCCTCGCTGCTGGGACCGCTGATGGAGCCCGGAGGGGCGCTCGCCCCCGTCTTCGGCCCCCTGATCGGCACCGGCCCCGGGCGCGGTATCGCCCTGATGTACGTCCTGTTCGGGTGCGCCATGCTCGGCATGGTCGCGCTCGGCCTGCGCCTTCCCGTGCTGGCCCGCTTCGACCGGGACGTCCCCGAGGCCGAGCCCGACGACCTGGTCGGCCTGCGCGAGCGTGCCCGCCTCGCCGCCGCCCGCCGCGTGAAGGAGAGCCGGACGTGACAGACACAGTCGCCACCCTGCCCGCCCTGCTCGCCCGTCGTGCCGCCGCGCACGGCGACCGCACGGCCCTGGTCACCGGCCGCGAACGGCTCGACTTCGCATCCTGGCAGGCCCGTTCGGGGGCGTACGCCTGCGCGCTGCGCTCCGCCGGACTGCGGCCCGGGGACCGTGTCGTCCTGCATCACGGCACGAGCCGGTGGACGGAGTTCGCCGTCGCGTTCCTCGCGGTGCTGCGCGCCGGCGGGGTGGCGGTCCCCCTGTCCGACCGGTCCGCGCCCGCCGCCACGGAGTACGTTCTCGCCGATGCGGAGGCCCGCTTCCTGCTGCACAGCGGGCCGGACCTCCCGGCCGGGATCCCGCCCGGGACCACCGTGCTGACCGAATCCGACGCCGACGGCCACCCCGCGGTGCCTGACCTGCCCGACCCCGCACCCGGTGACCTCGCTCAGATCCTCTACACCTCCGGCACCACCGGAACCCCCAAAGCCGTCGGCGCCCGTCACGCCAACCTTGCTCACGGCTGCACGCCGGACGAGCGCCGTCGGCCGCTGCGCCACTCCTCCGCCTTCCTGCACGCCTTCCCGGTCGGCACGAACGCCGGACAGACCATGCTGGTCAACGCCCTCAACGCGCACGCGACATGTGTCACCGCTCCGCAGTTCACCCCGGCCCGCTTCCTCCGGCTCCTGTCCGAACACGACGTCGGGAGCGTCTTCCTCGTCCCCGCCATGGCGATCGAACTGCTGGCGTCACCGGCCCTCGCGGACGCCACCGCCTCGGGCACACTCGACCGTGTGCGCCTGGTCGGCTCCACGGCCGCCGCCCTTCCCCAGCCGGTCGCGCTCGGGCTCGGGCGGGCCTTCCCGAAGGCCCAGATCGTCAACTACTACACCTCCACCGAGGCCGCGCCCGCGCAGATCACCCTGCTGTTCGATCCGGCCCGTCCCACCTCCCCCGGCCGGCCCGCCTCCCTGGCCGATCTGCGTGTGACCACCCCCGAAGGCCTCCCGGTCCCGGCGGGCGACTCGGGCGAGCTGTGGCTGCGTTCTCCCGCGGCTCCGCGGGCGTACATGGGTGAGACGGACGGCGAGGTCTTCCGGGGACGCTGGGTACGCATGGGCGACCTCGGCCGCATCGACGAGGACGGCTTCCTGCACCTGCTCGACCGGGAGCGCGACGTCGTCAAGTCGGGCGCCCACAAGGTCTCCACCCTCCAGATCGAGAACGCCCTGCACTCCCATCCGCAGGTGCGCGACGCCGCCGCCGTCGGAGTTCCGCATCCCGTTCTCGGAAGTGTCGTCGCCGCCGTGGTCGTGTCCGAAGCCGGTCTGACGGCGGCCGCCCTGCGGATCTTCCTGCTCAATCACCTGGCCGTACACGAACTGCCCGCCACCGTACTGTTCCGCGACGCGCTCCCCCGTAACGAGGCCGGCAAGGTCCTCAAACGCGATCTGCGCCGGATCCTCGCCCGAGACCACCCCGAGGCCACCCTGTGAACGCGATCCTCAGCCCCGCCCAGCACGGCGTCTGGCTCACCGAGCGCACCCTGGACACCGCTGCCGCCTATCACCTGGCCGTGACCGTGGACCTCGACGGGCCCGTCGACACCGGCGGCATGGTCCGGGCCTGCTCCGCTGTCGCCGCCCATCACCCCGCCCTCGCCACGGTGTTCGGCGCCGACGGTACGCCTCGAGCCGGCACGGAACCGTCCCGTCCGCGGGTTGCCGACTGCGCCGCCGGTGAACTCGACGTACTCCTCGCCCGGGAACGGGCCCTTCCTTTCGACCTCGTCCGCGGACCGCTGCACCGCTTCGTCCTCTTCCGGCTGTCCCCGGTACGGCACGTCCTGCTCCTGACCGCCCATCACCTCGTCTTCGACGGCGAGTCCAAGGACCGGCTGATCAGCGACCTGGCCGACGCCTACCGGAGAGGTCCGCTCGCGCCGGTCGCCCCGCGGCCGGCGGCCGAGCCCTCCTCCGATGCCCTCGCAGGCGCGGAGGCGTACTGGGCCGCTCGTTGGCGTGAGCCGGCCGCGCCCGCGCTGCCCGGCCTCGTACCCTCCCGCATTCCCGGCACCGCTCCCGCGCAGGGCGCCGAGGTCTCGCTGAGCCTCGGCCCCGGGCGGACCGCCCTCGTGGATACGACGGCGCGCCGGCTCGGTCTGACCCGCTTCGAACTCCTCACCGCGTCCTGGCACGCGCTGCTCGCCCGTTACGGCGACACCGCCCCGGTCACGGCCGTCGAACTGTCGCTTCGCCCGCGGGGCGAGGCGGTCGGTGTGGGGCTGGCCGTCAATGAGCTGCCCCTCTTCAGCAGCGTGGCACCCGAAGCGCCGTTCGCGACCTGGTCCCAGACCGTCCGCGCCGAACTGCGCTCCCTGTACAGGCACCGGGCCGTCCCGCTGGGCCGCTCCGTGCGCGGTCTGACGCCACGGACCGCGCTCACCCCCCTCTCTCTCAGCTACCGGCGCCGCCCCGCCGGGGAGCTGCCTGCCTTCGGCGACGGGGTGCGCGCCGAGGTCCGCTGGACCGGCTTCTGCGGCACCGCGCGCAACCTGCTCCACCTCCAGCTCGTCGACTCCGGATCCGAGATCGACGCGAGCCTGCAGTACCGGGCCGACGCCTTCACCGCCGAATCGGCACGAAGCATCGCCGGACACTGGACGACGCTCCTCGACGGTGTACTGGCCGACCCCGGCACACCCGTCGGCGACCTGCCGCTGCTGACGCCCCGGCAACGGTCGGACCAGCTCGCCGCACCGGCTCCCCGGCCGGAACTCGCTCTGTGCACCGTGCCCGCGCTGTTCGCCCGGGCGGTGACGGCCCACCCCGACGCGGTCGCCGTCGTCGGCGGGAAGGAAGCCCTGACCTACCGCGAGCTCTCCCGTCTCGTCGCACACGCGGCCACCGCGCTGCGCCGCCACGGCGCGGGCCCGGGCACCCTCATCGGCATCGGACTGCCCCGCGGGCGCGACCAACTGGTCGCCGTCCTCGCCACCCTGGCCTGCGGAGCCGCCTATCTCCCCCTCGACCCCGATTACCCGGCCGAGCGGCTGGCCTTCATACGGTCCGACGCCCGTCTCGCGCTCCGGATCACCGCGCACCCGGACAGCCCCGGCGACCTCGTGCCGGCCGATCTCGCACCCGAGGGCACGGACACCCCGGCTCTGCCCACGGGCCCGACGCCGTCCCATCCCGCCTACGTGCTCTACACCTCCGGGTCCACCGGGCGTCCCAAGGGCGTGGAGGTGCCCCACTCCGCGCTCGCCAACGTCCTGGGCGCGCTGCGCGACCATCTGGGCTCCGGCCCCGAGGACCGCTGGCTCGGCCTCACCTCGCTGTCCTTCGACATCTCCGCCGTCGAACTGCTTCTGCCCCTCATCACGGGAGGACGCGTCGTCCTCGTACCCGAAGGCGGGCACCGCGACGGCCCCGCGCTCCTCGGCCTCATCCGCGGCGAGGGAATCACCCACGTCCAGGCCACTCCCAGCGGATGGCGGCTGCTCCTCGACGCGGGCCTCACCGACACGGCGGCCGGGCTCACGGCGCTCACGGGCGGTGAGGCGCTGCCCCCGTCCCTCGCGACGGACCTGGCCGCGGCGAGCAAGCGGCTCGTGAACGTCTACGGCCCGACCGAGACGACCATCTGGTCCTCCCTCGCGGAACCCGCCATGACCGACGACGGACACGTCCTCATCGGCGGACCGCTCGCCAACACCCGCGCCTACGTCCTCGACGAGCGGCTGCGTCCCGTGCCGTCCGGGCTGCCGGGTGAGCTCTGCCTCGGCGGCGCGGGCGTGGCCCACGGCTACCGGCACCGCCCGGGCCTGACGGCCGCGCGTTTCCTCCCGGACCCGTACGGCCCGCCGGGATCGCGCATCTACCGCACCGGTGACGTCGTCCGGCGCCTGCCCGGCGGCGCTCTCGTCTACCTCGGCCGCTCCGACACCCAGGTCAAACTGCGCGGCCACCGGATCGAGCTGGGCGAGATCGAGGCCCGGCTGGCCTCGCATCCCTCGGTGGCCCAGGCCGCGGCCGCGGTGCACGGCACGGACGGCGACCGCCGACTGAGCGCGTACGTCGTCGCCGCCGGCCCGGCACCCACCGCCGAGGAGCTGCACGCCCACCTGTCCGCCACGCTCCCCGCCGCCGCGGTGCCCGGCACGTACACCGTGCTGGACACCTTCCCGCTGACACCCAACGGCAAGCTGGACCGGGCCTCGCTCCCGGAGCCGGTCCCGGACCGGAGCAAGTCCGCGGCCGGCACGGTCGGTGAAATCGACCCCACCACCGGCGCGGTGCTCGCCATCTGGCGCGAGGTACTGGCCCTGGACGACCTGGGGCCCGACGAGGACCTCTTCGACCTCGGCGGCCATTCACTGACCATCACCGCCATCGCCGCCCGCATCCACCAGAACCTCGGCGTGGACGTCCCTCTCGACGTCTTCTTCGACACCCCTACCGTGCACGGCGTCTCCGCCGCCGTCACCGCACTGTGCAAGGAGTAGCCCTCATGAGCGATCCGACCCGCTACCTCGTGGCCGTCAACGACGAGGAGCAGCACGCCCTCTGGCAGGACGGCACTCCGCTGCCCGCAGGCTGGCGGGCCGAGGGCTTCAGCGGCACCGAGGAGGAGTGCGTCGCGCACGTCGACCAGGTGTGGCCGGACATCCGGCCGCTCAGCCTGCGCCGCCGTCTGGCGGACGAGGCCGCCCGGCAGGCGGGCGGCGCCCGGTGAACGCCCACGCCCCGACCCGCGACCGCCTCGCCCAGCTCGTGGAACGGGCCACGGACGGCCAGGTGGCCGCCGCCGAGATCGTCGACTCCGCCGAACCGCTCGCCGCGCTCGGCGTCAGTTCGCTCTCCCTGCTGCGGCTGGCCGACAGCCTGGAAACCGAGTACGGCGTCCTCATCGACCTCAGCGACCGGGCGCTGTACACCGAGGGACTCGCCGGCCTCACCGCCCGTGTCCGGGCTCTGGCCGCGGAAGGCACCGCGTGACGACGACGGCCCCGGACACGTCGGCCCCCGGCACGGTGACCTCGGACGCCGGCGCGGCCGCGGTGACGGTACCGGATCCCGGCGGGTACCCGGCGGACGCGACGACGACGGTCCCGTTCACGGGCGGCCGGTCCGGTGACGCCCCGCTCACCTGGGGCCAGCGCGCGATCTGGCACGCGATCGGCCGCACCGCTCCCAACGACCACTACTTCAACCTCGGCCGTGTCCTGCCCCTCGCCGACCGGGGCACGCCCGTCGACCTGCCCCGGCTGGCAGGCGCACTCGCCGCGCTCCTCGTCCGCCACGAGGCGCTGCGCACCCGCATCGTGGCCGATGGCGACGGAGAACCCCGCCAACGCCTTTGTGCCGAGGGGCTGGTGGAGGTCCGCGTCCACGACGAGCCCGACCCGGCCGGCTGCGGGGCCGCCGCCGAGAACCTGTTGTCGTCCCTGTCCTCGCACCGTTTCGACTACGCGCGGGAGTGGCCCGTACGGTTCGGCGCCGTCCGCCACGAGGGCCGGATCACACACGTCGTGCTGGCGCTGTGCCATCTGGCCACCGACGGGCACGGCGCCGAGGTCCTCGTCCGCGATCTGCGGCTGCTGGCCCGCCGCGGGTCGGCCGGTCCCGCCTGCACCGAGACCCCGCTGGACCTCGCGCGGCATCAGACCTCCCCGGCCGGCCGCCGCTCCGGCGGGGCTGCGCTCGCCCACTGGGAGAACGGCCTGCGGCACGCCCCGCCGACGATGTTCCCCACCCCGGTCGCGACGCCGTGCACCCCCCGCTTCTGGACGGGCCGTCTGGTCTCCGCCGCGCTCCCCCGGGCCGTCGAGGCGCTGGCCGCCGCCCATCGGGTCAGCGGCTCGACCGTGCTCCTCACCGCTTCGGCCGCTCTGGTCGCCGCCGATCAGGGGCACGCCGTGGCGGCGGTCATGCCGATCGCGGGCAATCGCGCGGCGCAGGGCCTCCGCACCCTGGTCAGCACGCTGTCGCAGGACGCCCTGTTCGTCCTGCGCATGGATGACGTCCCGGGTCCTGACGCCGATTTCACCGACCTGCTGGCGGGTGCCTGGCCGGCCGCGCTCGCCGGGTACCGTGCGGCCGCCTACGATCCCGCCGACTGGGACGCGCTGCTGGACCGGGCGTCCCATGAGCGGGGCGCCGAGGTGCACCCGTACTGCTGCTTCAACGACATGCGGCTGGCGGAGCGGCCCGCTTCGCCCCGTTCGGCGCCGGACGCCGACGAACTCACCGCACTCCGCCGCCGGAGTGTGCTCGACTTCCCCGCGACGCAGGACCGCGTCGCCTGCCGGTACTGCCTGCACGTGAGCGGGGACGACAGTGCGCTCACCGTCACCCTCACCGCCGACACGGCCTATCTGCCCCCCGCCGCCATCCACGCCCACCTTCGCGCCATCGAGGAGGTCGTCGTGTCCTCGTCGGCCGGCGACCCGCCCCGCTTGGCGGCGCTGGCCGGGTTCCTCACGGCGGAAGGTTCCGGCCGATGAGCGCGGGCCTCGTCGCGCGGCCGCTGGCCCGTGCGGAGAAGACGTCCTGCGTCCAGGGCGGGAGCATGCGTTTCGGCGTGACCGCCGGCGACGGCGGTCCGCTGACCGGTCACGTCGTCGTCACCGACGTCGTCACCGAGCGCGCGATGGCGCGCGTACCCGTCCACGGGACCGGGTGGACTCTCGACGTCCCGCCCGACTGGCCCAGCTCCCTGTACGTGGCCCGTTTCCACGACGACCGCCCCGAGACACCGGCACCCGAGCGCGACGCCGAACACGAGGTGTGGTTCGTCGTCCGCGCGGCACGGCCCGCGGCGACCTCGTCCGTACTCGTCTCCGTTCCCTTCGCCACCTGGCGCGCGTACCACCGTGCGGGACAACCGGGCCGCAGCATCTACTACGCGGAGGAGCCGGGCCGCGCCGCACGCGTGTCCCTCACGGAGCCCGGCGGCGGGCCGCCGCCCGAGCGCTGGGAGGAACCACTGCTGCGCTGGCTCCCAAGTGCCGGGTACCCGGTCGAGTTCTGTTCCGGTCTCGATCTGCACGACGGCGACGAACTCCTTTCCTCCTACCGGCTGCTGGTCATCAACGGCCACGACGAGTACTGGTCGGCCGGTATGCGCGACAGCGTCGAGGCCTTCGTCCGCAAGGGCGGCAATCTGGCGGTCTTCGCGGGGAACACCGCCTGGTGGCAGATGCGCCTGGAGGACGAGGGCCGCACGATGGTCTGTCACCGCGATGCCGCAGCCGACCCCGTCACCGCCGTCGACCCCCGCCTCGCCACCGTCGAGTGGTCCAGTTCGCCCGTCGACCGGCCCGAGAACTCCATGACCGGGGTCAGCTTCCGCAACGGCGCCGGGGCGTGGGGCGAGGGCATGGCCGTGATAGACCGCGATTCCTATACGGTCCGGTTCGCCGGTCACTGGGTCTTCGAGGGCACCGGACTCGCCGACGGCGACGCGTTCGCCCGGGGCGCACTCGGGTACGAGACGGACGCCGCCGAACTCGACTGGTCGGCAGGCGTGCCCCGGGCCACCGGACGGGACGGCACCCCTCGTTCCTTCGCCGTCCTCGCCACCGCGGACCTGCGGCACTGGCGTGCGTACGGGCAGGGCGGCTGGGCCACCATGGGTGTCTTCCGCATGGGCGCCGGCACGGTCTTCAACACGGCCACCATCAACTGGGGCCGTGCACTGTCCGATCCGGTCGTGGACCGGATCACCCGCAACGTCCTCGACCGTCTCGGCGGCACCTCCCCCCGTCCCTCCTGGCACACCGTCGGGCCGGCGCCGCGTCTGCGGGCGCTCGCCGCCTGCGAGGGCCTGCTCTTCGCCGTGGCCGAGGACGGCAGGACCCTGCTCCACCGTGAGCCGTCCGACCAGAACCTGCCGTGGGTCACCTGTCCGCCCGCGCCGGGGCCCACGCCGGAGATCCGGTGTCTGACGGCCCCGCGCGAGGCGTGCCGGCCCGTGCCCCTGGCCCTGCTCGCCGTCGGCACGGACGACCGGCTGCTCGTGCGCGCACCGGTGCCCGGGCCGGCTCCCTGGACCCCGGCGGGCAGGGTCCCCGCCGGGACGGCCGCTCTGGCGATGTGCGACAACACGCTCTTCGCGGTGACCCCGCACGACGACACCCTGCACCATCGGCCTGCCCTGCACCCCGAGGCGCCGTGGACAGCGCTGGGACCGGCGGGCAAGGCAACCTCCCTGACCGTGCTCAACGCCCGTCTGTACGCCGTCGGTCCGGACGGAATGCTCTCGCGCCCTCCGGTCACCACCGACGTTCCCTTCTCCCTCGGCAGCCCCTTCCCGGCGGTCAGGGCTCTCACCTCGTACGCGGGGAGGCTGCTCGCGGCGACCCATGACGATCTCCTCGTCAGCCATCCGCCGGTGTGAACGGGGCCGCCGGTGGACAGTCGCACCTGCGGCCGGGACGGGTGGGGTGACCAGGACGGCCGGGCAGCGGCGGGCCCGGTCACCTGGGAAGTGAGCCGGAGTTTTGGTGAGGCACGGTCCGCGCGGAGGGAGCCTGAGCCCTTCGGGCACCGTGTGGTTGACTGATCCGCATGGCCCCGTCTCCGCACCCGCCCGTTCGGCCATGAGCGCCGATCCGGCCGCGGCCACCCGGCCCCGCAACCGCAGGCAACTTATCGTCGAGGCGGCCGGCCGAGTCTTCAGCGAGCGTGGCTACCACGCGGCGTCCATGGAGCAGATCGCCGCCGGCGTGGGTATCAGCGCGGCGGCCCTGTACCGGCATTTCCCGAACAAGTACGCGCTGTTCGCGGAGTGCGCCGACCTCATGGCGGAACGACTGGTCGTCTCGCTCGCAGAGGTGCCGTCCGGGGCGGGCCTCGCGGAAGTGCTCAGCGCCGTCACCCGGGTCACCGTCGCGCATCGCGCGTCGGGCGGCGTGTACCGGTGGGAGGCCCGGTACCTCAACGGCGAGGATCGCCGGCATCTCAGGACGAAGTTCGGGCACGTCGTGGGGCGGGTCGACGAGGCGGTGCAGCGCGAGTACCCATTGCCCGACGAGCGCCTGCGGGCTGCGGCGGCCCTCGGTGCGATCGGTTCCATCGCGATGCACCACACCTCGATCGCTCAACGTCGGGCAGATGAACTGCTGCTGGCGTCGGCGCTGCGAGTGGCCGCGACCGATCCCGCGGCGAGCCGGAGCGACGCCCGTACCGTCGAGCTGCCCGACCGGCCGGTGCCGCGCACACGGCGCGCGGAGATCCTCGCGGCCGCCGTCCCGCTGTTCGCGCGGGACGGGTTCGCCAGTGTCACGAACGGCCAGATCGCCGAGGCGGTGGGGCTGGCCCCGTCGGCGATCTACCGCCACTACCCCGGCAAGGTCGACATCCTGGCGGCGGCGTGTCTTCAGGCGGCGGGGCTGCTGTCCCAGGGGGTGGACCGGGGTCTGCGCGAGGTGTTCGGCCCGCGGGACGCCGTCGTCGCGCTGGCGGCGACGTACGTGGCCTACAGCTTCGAGTACACCGCGCTCAACAGCGTCGCCGAAGCGGAGGTCGCCGGCCTGCCGGCCGATCTGCGCCGGCCCGTGGTCCTCGCGCAACGTGAACACATCGCCGTCTGGGAGGAGCAGCTGCGGCTGGCCCGTCCGGGGCTGGACCCGCGCCAGGCCCGGGTGTTGGTGCACGCGGGGTTCGGCGTGGCGGTCGAGGCCGGCCGCGCACTGCGGTGGCAGGACAGCCATGACCACCGCGACGCCGTGACCGCTCTGGTCGTGGGTGCCCTGGGCCTCTGAACGCCCATCGGAACCGGACACGCGACGGGAAGCCCGCGCCGCCGGGCGGCTCGGGTGGGAGTCGCCCGGGTGCCCGCCCCGCGGCGGGACCGCCGGGAGGCGGGCACCCTGTGGGGCCGGGCCGACGGCTCAGCCGGCCGGCCTGTTCCCCGTCGGAATCGTGATCGCGGTGGTGGTCGAGGAGCTGCCCTTGTTGAGGAACAGCATGGCTACGCCCCGCAGGAACTGGTCGAACATGTAGAAGGCGCCGGGCGCGACGGGCGACAGCCCCTCGCGGAAGAGGATGAAGGCCGGCCATACCGTGCGGACCAGGGCCGCTGCCGCGTAGTCACGCGGCAGCCTCAGCCAATCGCCGACCTCGTTGCTGAGGGCGTAGCGCACGAACTCGTTCAGGAACCCACGCGTGACTCCGAGATCGATCTCCGCGGTCAGACCCAGCAGCACCTCGGCCAGGTCGAGGCCCTCGGGCGTCGGGGCGAGGATCGGGGTGAGCACCTGGGCCGACTGGGCCTCCGCGGCCGCCCAGGTCTTCGGGATGAACTCGTCCGGCACGCCGAGCAGGTGGATGGCGACCTGCCACGAGTGCAGGAACGCTTCCTGGTCCGCCGCCGACATCGGGATCCTCCAGTCGAGCATCTTCCTGTGCACGAAGGTTCCCAGGCTGTGGAACGTGACCAGGATGTCGGCGGCGCTGATCGGGACGGCCTGGTCGGCGCCCGCCTTCCAGTGCGGCGACTGCGGCAGCAGGTGACGTACCGCGCCGTGCACGAGTCGCGTCTTGTTGGCGGTGACGACGAACTGCCCCGTCGGCTTGAAGGCGTCCAGCTGGGACAGGTCGTAGCCGAACGTGAACGTCTTGGCCGCCCGGTCCTTCATGTCGGCGCCGCCCACGGACCAGTACACGCTTCTGGCCTCCCTCGGGATCACGGTGCTCATGATCCCGCTGCCGAGGCCGTACAGCATGAACAGGTAGGTGTCCTTGCGCCGGTTGAAGTCGGCGGCACGGGCAAGCTTGACGGGGTCGGCCCAGGACGGCAGCGCGTTGGCCTTCTGAAGATGTGCCCTGAGCTCGGCCGGCAGGCCGCTGGGCAGCGCGTCCCCGTTGTCCACCCACTCGGCCATCGCTGCGTTGACCGACGGAACCTGGCCGTTCTCGAGCAGCGAAACCATCAGAGGATCCACCGCACTGTCCCAGACGTATTCCGGATCGGCGCCCGTGCCGGTTCCGGCCACCGAGTCCGCCGACGCCCATGCCTTGGCGGGGGCAGCCACGCCCACGAGACCGAGTGCGACACCGAGGGACAGGAATCGTCGCCTGTCGGGATTGTGCATTAACTTACCCGCTTCCCTGCTCGACGAGATGACGCTGGATGTCCTTTCGCCATTGCCAGTTGCTTCATGACCATGCATTTCATGACCATGCATCGGATCATGCTGAGCAATGTGATTATTGATTAACATAGCGAGGCGTGCCGCGGTCGGCAATGGCCATGACCGAGGCTACGCAGGGCCCGAGAAGCGGCCAAGGTCCGGAATCTCGGCCAGGCCGACCAGACGAGCCAACGCCCCAGCCGGCCGAGACAGCACGAACGGCCACGAGCTTGACGGAGAGTCACATTCGCAGCCCTACGCGCCCCGTGCCCGACAATTGAACAGCTAGGGGATGTTCCGTACCTTGAGGTCACAAAACGGTAGCCCTTGTCGCAAGAAGGAAGGGAGTTTCGCATGACGCCGAAGCAGCCCAGGACCGAGCTCGACGCCCGCTACAGCTCCGCACTCAACCCGCGCCCGGGTGCGGAGAACGTCACCGCCACCGACTGGGCCGAGGCACAGCGACGGCTGCGGACCGCCGAGGTCTTCTGGATCACCACGGTCCGGCCGGACGGCCGACTGCACGTCACGCCACTGATCGCCGCCTGGCACGACGGGGCACTTCACTTCAGTACCGGGGCGGGCGAGCAGAAGGCGAAGAACCTGGCCGGCAATGCCCATTGCGCCCTCACCACCGGGCACAACTCACTCTCCGAAGGCCTCGACATCGTGATCGAGGGCACGGCGGAGCGGGTGACCGTACCGGCGCGGCAGGACGAGGTCATCGCCGCGTTCGAGGCGCAGTACGGGGACCACATCACCTCGCCGGAAGGTACCTTCTACGGCTTCGGCAACGGCATCCGCAGCGGCAGCGAGCTGCTGTTCGCCGTGGCACCCGGCACGGCGTACGGCTTCGGGCACGACGGCCAGGTATTCAGCCACACCCGCTACAGCTTCTAGGGCACGTACGGCCCGACACCGCGAATCCCGTTGCCGAAGATGTCGCCGATCGCGACAGGAGGACGCCACGGACGCTCCCGCAGCCGGCGACCGCAGCCGTTCCCGCCTGTCAGTGGCAGGTGTCGAGGAAGGTGGTCGGGACCATCGGCAGGTGATCGACGAGATCTTGCACCCGGGCGTAACCGGCGCGCGAGGGCAAGGGCTGCGCAGATCTTCGGGGGCAGGCGCCGCGCGATTCCTACTGCGGGGCCCTTTTCGGCGATCGCATCGTTTGCGCCATGCGGCAGGGAAGTGGCGCAAACACACATTGCCCGCTTCGCTTCCCGACGCGCAGTCTAGAAGCGCGGGAGCGCTCCCATGGATCGAACAACCTCACCGATCCCGGCACCCACCGGAGAGAAGAAGATCATGTCTTGTCATGCGCATGCCAAGCATCTGTGCTTTATGGGGCTGCGGGCAGCGCCGGGGCAGCGACTTCTGGACGGTCGTCCCGGACGGGCGACCGAGCAGCGGTCGGATCGGGAGCGGTCACCACGACTAGCTGGATACCGCGGGCGCGTGGAAGTCCACGGACTTCTCCGACGCGCCGGAGTGACCTCGAACCGGTCGCCCTGACCGGCCCCGGTGACGCCCTCGCTGCGACATCGCGTCCGCAGGGGTGCGCCGGCGGGTGCGAACCACTGGTGTGCGCGTACCACCGCCGTGCAAGCGTCCTCGACTCTGGAGCCGACATGTTGTTACGACGCCGCTGGACCGGGCAGCTCCTGCTGGCCCTCCTGCTGACCGCCCTTGCTCACTCACCCGCCACCGCGCCCCAGTCCTTCGCGGCGGCCCCGCCCGCGACGGCGGACACAAGGCCGGCCGGCGCGGAGGCGGACCCCTCGTCCGTCCCCCTGCCTTCGCTCCGTGCGACCACCGCCCAGGTCGCCTCCGGGCTGAGACGGCCCACCGCCCTTGTCGCCCCCGACGACGGGACGGACCGGTTGTTCATCACCGAGAAGTCCGGCACCGTACGCGCGTACCACCCCGATACCGGCCTGGCCCCGGCGCCGCTCATCGACATCAAGTCGGCCGTGGACGAATCGGGCAACGAGCGCGGCCTGCTCGGCATCGCCGTCCCGCCCGACTTCGCCGACAGCCACCACCTGTACCTGGCGTACACCGCACTGCCCGACGGTGCGGTCACTCTCGCCCGCTACCGCCTCGACGAGTCCCGCCTGGAGGTCCTGCTCTCCCAGCCGCACGCCGAGTACAGCAACCACAACGGCGGCCAGCTCGCCTTCGGCCCCGACGACAACCTGTACTGGAGCATCGGTGACGGCGGCGGCTCCGCGGACCCCTTCCGCTCCGGGCAGCGCCTGGACACCCTGCTGGGCAAGGTCATGCGCATCGACGTGAGCCGCGGCTGCGACCCGCTCCCCTACTGCGTTCCCGGCGACAACCCCTTCGTGGGCACCCCCGGCGCACGCGAGGAGATCTGGCTGTACGGTCTGCGCAACCCGTGGCGGTTCTCGTTCGACCGCGCCGACGGCTCGATGTGGATCGGCGACGTCGGCCAGGGCCGTTGGGAGGAGGTCGACCACCTCCCGCCCGGCGACGGAGGGCTGAACCTCGGCTGGTCCTGCTACGAGGGCCTGGAGAGGTTCGCAGGCGGCGACTGCGTGCCCGGCGAAAAGTACACCGAGCCGGTTTTCACCTACTCCCCGTACACCGGCGGCTGCTCGGTCATCGGCGGTCACGTCTACCGGGGCCAGAAGTACGCCGACCTCGTCGGCGGCACGTACATCGCCACCGACTACTGCTCGTCCACGGTCTGGGCACTGCGCCCCGACGGCGAAGGCGGCTACGAGCAGGCCGAGATCGGCGAGATGCCCACCCAGGTGACGTCCATCGGCACGACCGTCGACGGCGAGTTCTACGTGGTCAACGATCTGCCCGGAGGGCTGCACCGGGTGTCCTTCGCCCGGGAGGAACCCGCCTGCCGTGTGAACCTCACCGTGCAGTCCTGGGGCACCGGCACGACGGTCGACCTCACCGTCACCAACACCGGCAGCACCCCGGTGAACGGCTGGACGCTCGAGTTCCCGCTCGCCCTCGGGCAGACCGTCACCTCCGACTGGAACACGGACCTCACCCAGGGAAGCAACACGATCACGGCCACCGACGCCTCGCACAACGCCATGATCGCTCCCGGCGCGAGCATCACTCTCGGCTACCTCGCCCAGCACAGCGGTGACCCGTCGTCGCCGCCACGGTTCACGCTGAACGGGGACGCCTGCGCCGTCGGCCGCTGAGCCGTCTGCACCGACGCTCTCCACGTCACTGCGCAGGTGAGTGCGGTCCGGAGCTCCTTACGACGCCTGCGCCGTTCAACGGAGAACCGCCCGTGCGCACGTCGGGAGTGCGCACGGGCGGTCGTGTCCGCGGGGCACTTCGCACCCCGCGAGCGTGTCGTGGTCACAGGCCCCGAGGGCCGTCACCCGCCGCTGTGGACTCGGCCAGCTTCTGGAACTCGCCCAGGTCGTAGTTGGTCAGTGCCGAATCGAGGTTGGTCAGGGCACCCAGGTGCTCCACGAACCCGCTGGGGTCGTACTCGATCTGCAGGGCAACCCGGCTGGAGGTGTCGTCGAGCCGGTGGAAGGTGACCACGCCTGCGTGATGCACACCCTCGATCGTCTTCCAGGCGATCCGGTCCTGCGGGACGACCTCGGTGAGCTCCGCGACGAAGCTCTTGTCGGCACCCGGCAGGGACAACTGCCAGGAGAACCGGCGCTCGTCCATCGGATCGACCCGCCGCACATGGCTCAGGAACTTCGGCCACTGCGACACATCGCTCCACAGAGCCCAGGTGACGCTGACGGGCGCCTTGATGTCGACGGTCTCGACGAGGGAGGAGGACATGAGCAACAACCTTTCTTTCGCTCGGTTACGCCTTGCGCTGCCGACTACCCGATACGCGGCAGCGCACGCATGCCCCGCCGCCATCCGGCCGCCTGCCGCTGCGACCGGGTGGCGGTGGGCCTCGAATGAGGGGGTAGGAGAAAGGGGAGAGCCGAGCGAGGAGGGGTCGATGACGAAGGACATGTCGCTGCGTGCGGTGGGATGGGCTCAGTCGTTTCCCGTATCGCACGGGGTAAGGGCCGGCCGCCGCTGGACCCGGGACCACCTGGCATCCCTGGGGTGGACAAGAGACGCTCCCGAAACCGTGGACGCGATACTGCTCACGGTCTCCGAACTGATCACCAACGCGCACGTGCACGCACACAGCGACGCCCAGCTGATCCTCACCTGGGACAGCCGCTGCCTGCACGTGAGCGTCCACGACTCCGATCCTGTGCCCCCCGCCCAGAAGCCCGAAGACCTCACGGGGACCGGTGGGCGTGGACTCGCCATCGTCGACGCGCTCGCCGACGGATGGGCCACGCACCCCCAGGCGTCGGGCAAGACCATCACCGCCTGCTTCGTTCCTCCCGGCGCCCCGAAGCCCCCGCACGGCGAGGCCATCGACTGATCCCCGGAAGTGAGCCTTGCGGGCCGAGCGGCGACGTGTCCGGAGCAGCACGGCCCGTGTCAGTGGGACGGCGACGCCGAGCCACCGTACCCGCGCCCGCCCCACTGCCGGTCACCGCGGCTACGCGCACACCTGGGCGAACCTCCGTGTGAACACCGACCAGGCCGAGACCGCCGCGCCCTCGTCGGCCAGGGCCTCGGTGTGCAGCAGGTCCCTGTCGAATCCCTGACGGGCGAGTCGCTCCCGGTCCCAGCCGCCGATGCGCCGGGCCTCCGCCTCCGGGTGGAACTGCACACCCCAGGCCCGCGCCCCGACCCGGAATGCCTGGTGGGGACAGGTCGCACTGGACGCCAACCAGGATGCACCCGGCGGGAGTTCGGTGATCGCGTCGACGTGCCGCTCGATCGCGGGAACGGTCGCGCCGAGCCCGTACAGCAGCGGGTCGTCGGCGGCTTCGGGGCGCAGCAGGATCTGCGTGCTGCCGAACTCGGGCTGCCCGTGACGCCCCCGTACGCTGCCGTCGGCCACCTGTGCGAGCAACTGGCCACCGAGGCAGATGCCGAGGAAGGGCGTGCCGTCATCCAGCGCCTGGGCGACGAGGCGGCGGGTGGCCGGGAGCCAGGGAGCGCGCTCGTCGTCGTCCGGCAGGAAGTCGCCGCCGAGCACGAGGAGCGGCCTGCCGCCGAGCGCCCGGGGCAGGGCCTCACCCTCGTAGGGACGCAGCACTTCGAGGCCGATCCCCGCCTCGCGCAGCCAGGCACCGACCCGGCCGGGACCGCCGTTCGTGGTGTTCTGTACGACCACGGCGGTCGGTGGGTCCGGTACGTGCGAGGGCGTCATCGCCTCGGCTCCCCTGCTCGGCATCTGCGTGCGCTGCGGTGATCTCCTGCTGCTCCCCGTACGTCCCGCGTTCCACATTCTCACCTGTTCGCCGCCGAAAGCGGTGCGTGTTCGCCAAGGCCGAAGCTCGGGGATCAGGGGGCCGGCCGGGGACGCGACAAGGGCACGCCCTGGACCGGGGCCCGGAACCGGCACGTCTCCGCGGGAGCGGCTTCTGCTGTGGTCGACGGACCGGCAGCTCCGGCAGCCTGGCTTCCGTCGTCGCATCACCTGGACCAGCGATACCGACGCATCTGTTGTAGCGTCGACGAAACCGGCATCGAGCTGCACGAAGAGCCGTCGGCTCGCCTCGCACCACCCCTCCCGTCCGAGCGATTCGGCCGTCGTTCAGTTGGACGGCCGTGACGTCCGAACGGCGCGGGGCGGGCAGAATTGCCTTGACCCCGTCCACCAGCGACTGGGTGCACACGGTCGTCCCGTGCGCGCCTGAAGAGGGGGCCCGGTGTCATCCGACCCGCCGGGGGAAGAACATGCTCCTGGTCCGCTGTGGTCGGAGCCGGGCACCCTGCTGGAGCACGTTGCCGTGGCCGTCCTGGGCATCGACGACCGCAATGAGATCTGCTACTGGGGGCCGGGCGCCCAGCGACTCTTCGGCTACGCGGCCACGGACGTTCTGTCCAGGCCCGCCGCGGCCCTCTTTCCCGTAGCCCCGCGGGACGCCACGAGCGCGGCCGAGCGGCTCACGGAGCGCGGCCGGACCCTGGGCTACTGGCGGACGAGGATGTCGGCCCTGCACCGGGACGGAACCCTGTTCGACTGCGGCTTCCGGGTCTTCCCCGTGACGGGCGAGCACGGCCGTTCCGTCATCGTGGGCCTGGCCAGCAGGAGCGACGAACTCGACCGGGTGAAGACCAACCTCGCCTTCCTCGACGCACTCTTCGAGACGTGCCCCATCGGCCTCGTCATGCTCGACGAGGACCTGCGTTACGTCCACCTCAACCAGGCCCTCGCCGACATGGACGGCATCCCGATCCAGGACCACATCGGGGTGCCCATGACCGACATCATGATCACCTCGGACGGCGGTGAGTACCGGCGACTGCTGCGCGCCGTCGCGGACGAGGGCCGGCCCGTCGTGAGCGCACTGGTCGGTTTCCGCACACCCGGACACCCCGACCGTGACCAGGTACGTTCCGTGAGCTTCTTCCCGCTGAGCCAGGCCGTGGGCACGCGGCCGGGGCTGGGCGGCCTGCTCGTGGATGTCACCGACCGCGAGCGGGCGATCGTGGAAGCGACCGCCGCGCGGCAACGCCTGGCTCTCCTCGACCGGGCCTCCACCCGGATCGGCACCACCCTGGACGTGAACGTGACCGCCCGCGAGCTGGTCGAGGCGGTCGTTCCGGACTTCTCCGACGCGTCGGTCGTCGAGGTGGTGGAGTGGGCGGACGAGCGTGAGGTGTTCGACCCGGCTGCTCCTCTGATCACCCGCCGGATCGCCTCCGGAACCAGCCTGCCACCTCCCGCCACCGAGCTCGTGAGCGGACTGGCGAGGGTCACCTACCCGCCGGGCTCCACGATCCACGAGATGATCCGCACCGGCGGCCCCGTGTGCGTACCGGTCAACGACGAGTTCATGACGCGCACCGTCATCCACCGGGCCCGCGTCCGACTGCTTCTCGACAGCGGCCTGACCAGCCTGCTCCTCGCTCCTCTCATCGCGCGGGGAACGGTGCAGGGCATCGCCATGTTCGGACGTTCCGCCGCCCGCCCCGACTTCACCGAGCAGGACCTCAGCCTGGCCGGCGAGCTCGCCTCCCGCGCCGCGCTCTGTCTGGACAACGCCCGCCTCTACAGCCGCGTCCAGGACATCGCGCTCACCCTCCAACGGGCCTTGCTCCCCAGCGCCCTCATGGCCGGCCCGTATGTGCGGACCGCACACAGGTATCTGCCCGGCAGCCACATCAGCGAGGTCGGCGGCGACTGGTACGACGCGATCGAGCTGCCGGGCGGCCAGGTGGCGCTCGTCGTGGGTGACGTGGTGGGACACGGCGTCCCGGCGGCTGCGGCGATGGGCAGGCTGCGCATCACCGCCAAGACCCTGGCCCGCCAGAACCTGGAACCGAACGCCGTGCTCGAGGAACTCGACGTGTGCGCGCAGGAAGCCGGGATCGAGCTGGCGACCTGCCTCTACATCCTCTACGACCCCGCGACCGGCGAAGCCCGCATCGCGAACGCGGGCCACCCCCCGCCTCTGGTCCGGCGGCCCGACGGCACGGTCGATGTCATCGACGAGGTCCTCGGGGTTCCCCTCGGCGTCGGCGGCTTCCCGTTCCGCACGGCCGAGATCGAACTCCAGGAGGGTGCCACCCTGGCCCTGTACACCGACGGTCTCGTCGAAGCGGGCGGTGACATCGGCGAGGGCATCGAGGCCCTCCGTTCCCAACTCGCCCGTGCCGCAGGGGGACTGGAGGCGACGGCGGACGACATCCTTACGCGCATGCTGCCGTCCGCGCCCACCGACGACACGGTGATCGTCCTCGCACAGGTGAGCCGGACATCGCCTCGACAGGCCGGGGCAGGCCCGCGTGACGGTTAGCGAGCCGGCGGTCGGTCGCGGGCCGGGGCGAGCTCAAGTGCTCAACGCGCAGCGGCCTGCGCGTAGTCCGGACGGTGCTCGGCGCACGCGACTGCGATCGCGCCGAACGCCGCGGTATGAAGCAGCCGTTCGCGCCTGATCCAGCCTCACCATTGAGGCTGCGGGCCCGACCGCACCGGCCGCGCCGTCGCCACCCGGTGACTCGTGCACCGTACAGACACACACCCACCGCCGTGTACATGCTCGATAGGTTGTACCCGTGCGCGAGCCGGGAGGATGGACCGGGCGGACCGGAAGAGGTCTGCTCTGCGCTTCGGCATGCCTGATTCTGGGCATGGCGAGCCACGCCTCGGCCGGCGGACGGCTGCCGGGCACAGGTCCGCTGGCGCTGATCCTCGTCACGCTGACGGTGCTCGGCTCGGTGTTCCTCGGTGACCGCCGACGCCGCTTCGATGTCACGGTGCTGGCGCTGGCCGGAACACAGTTCGCCCTCCACCTCGGTTTCCACCATCTCTCGATGCCCGAAGCCGGCCATGCGGCACATCAGATGACGGGCCGACACATGGTCATGGGCCCGGCAGACATGGCCGAGCGCGGCATGGGGCTCTCCCTGTCCTCCGCCATGACCTCGGCCCACGCGGTCGCCACGGTCGGGACCGCGCTGTGCGTCATCTACGGAGAGCGCGTCCTGCGAGGGCTGGCCGCCCTGGTCCTCCCGGCCTTCTCCTTTCGCGATCCCCCGGTCCTCCCTGTCACCCCACGGCTCCAGCCCGTACCCGTGTCGTCGGCGCATCCCCGATTCGGGGTGCTGCTCGCTCGTTCCCGGACCCGGCGGGGTCCTCCCTCGGCAGCCCCGGCCTGACGCTCCCCCTTCCGCGTTCCATCGCACCGGCTGTTCACCGGTGCGACGCATGCGCACGGGCGGAGCCGGGCCGGGGCGATCGCGCTGCACCGTCACCCCGACGGAAACACCTCACCGACTTCGCGGCGTCCCCGGCTCGTCCGGCGGACGCGCCCACCTGAGGGATTCGCATGCCTTTCGAAACCGAAGAACCACCACAGAACGACCGCCGTCGTGTCGACGCCCCGCCTCCCGCGGCGGCAACGGTCGCCGTCGCCGAGCCCGCCCCCACCCCTGCGGACGAGCCCGGGCGCGACCGCTCCTGGCAGGGCGTGAGGGCCCTGCTCGTCCGGCTGCACTTCTATGCCGGCATATTCGTCGCACCCTTCCTGATGGTGGCCGCCCTGACCGGCCTGGCCTACACCTTCACGCCGCAGCTCGACCAACTCGTCTACGGCGACCAGCTGCACGTCGAGCAGGCCGGCGAGGCGCCCCGTCCGCTGGCGGAGCAGATAGCCGCCGCCAGGGCCGCACACCCGGAGGGCAGCCTGGCCTCCGTCGTCACCCCTCCCGGACCGGAGGACACCACGCGGGTGGTGCTGTCCCTTCCGGAGCTCGGTGACAAGCAGCGCACCGTGTTCGTCAACCCGTACACCGCCGAGGTGCAGGGTGACCTGACCACGTGGTTCGGATCGACTCCGCTCACCACGTGGCTCGACGACCTCCACCGCAACCTGCACCTGGGCGAGACCGGCCGCCTCTACTCGGAGGTCGCCGCGAGCTGGCTCGGGGTGATCGTCGCCGGCGGTCTCGTCCTCTGGCTCGGACGCAGCCGTGGACAGCGGGCCGGATCCGCACGGGGCGTTCTGCTCCCCGACCGTTCGGCCCGGGGCGTGCGCCGCACCCGCAGCCTGCACGCGGCCACGGGCGTGTGGCTGGCGCTCGGTCTGCTCTTCCTGAGTGCCACCGGCCTGACGTGGTCGCACTATGCGGGCGAGCGGTTCGGGCAGCTGCTGGACGCGGCCAGGGGCCACGCTCCCGAGTTGGACACCGCGCTTCCCGGCGCTCAGCCGCCCGCGGAGGACAAGGGCGGGGAACACGCCGGGCACGGCACCGCGGAGGAGTCCGCCGCGGCGGATCCGGCCGACTTCGACGCGGCCCTGGCCGTGGCCCGGGACGCCGGCTTGGGCGGCACTGTGGAGGTGACGCCTCCCGCCGACAGTTCGGGCGCGTGGGTCGTGGCCCAGGGCGACAACGTCTGGCCGGTGCACTACGACCAGGTCGCTGTCGACACCGCGAAGGGCGAGGTGACCTCCCACAGCCGGTGGGCGGACTATCCGCTCCTCGCCAAGCTCAGCAAGCTCGGGGTGCAGGGGCACATGGGCGTGCTGTTCGGCATCGTCAACCAGATCGTGCTGGCCGCGATCGCGCTCGGCCTCACCGCCGTGACCATCTGGGGCTACCGCATGTGGTGGCAGCGCCGCCCGACCCGCGACGACCGCAAGGCGGTACTCGGCACGGCGCCCGCCCGCGGAGCCTGGCGCCGGTTGCCGCTGCCCGTGCTCATCCTGGGCATACCCGCCGTCGCCGCTCTCTGCTGGGCGATGCCGGTCCTGGGCGTGACCCTGGCCGCCTTCCTCGTCCTGGACGTGGTGACGGGACTGGTCCGGCACGTGCGTGCCGCGTAGGAGGCAGAGGGCCCGGAGGGTGGGGCAGCCCCCTGCCCTCCGGGCCCGGCGTCAGTCGGTTCCGCTAGCGCACCAACTGGTCCGTGAAGCCGTTGCCGAAGACCCGGTGAGGGTCGAGCCGGTCCAGGATGGAGACGGCTTCGGACCACTGCCCGGCGCCGTACGAACCGGGCACCGCGGACTCGATGATCTGCTCGTCGGCCCAGGCCGCCCTATCCGTATAGCCCCAGCCCTTGGACCACTCGACACGCGCGAGCGCGTATTCGCCGTCGAAGGTGCTCATCAGGAAGCGTTCCAGTTCCCGGTAGAACGCGTGGGCTCCGGGTGAGGTCGGCTGTGTCAGCACGTCCACCCACACCACACAGTCATACTCCGGGTGGTCCGGGTGCGGACGGATGACGGAGAGCAGCGGCGGGCGTGCGCCCGGCGCGGCGGAGTCAGCGGGCTGGTCGAGGCCGCTGACCCTGATTTCCACCTGCCCGTTGATCGGGAACCTGCCCGCCGCGGCCCAGGCCGCCAGCCGTTGCTTGTAGTAGCCGGCGAACTCGGAGACGACGCGCTGGACGTCGGCGCGGCGGGTGAGGATCCCGTACCCGTTCGCGGTCTCACGAAGCGTTGTGGGGCGCAGGTAGAACTGGAGGGCGTGCGAGGGGCCCCACAGGTCCTTCGCAAGGGTGGCGGTCAGTCCGGTCGCCGCCACCGTGTACTGCGCGGCGCCGAGCAGCGGCGCGAGATGCCAGGAGCCTCCGACGACAAGTCCGGCCAGCCGGGCGACCGCGGTCGGCACTACGTCGCTGAACGGGTAGTTGTACGGGCTGTGCACCGGCCTGGAAGTGACCGGGCGCTCAGGGCTGAGGCTCCATACCTTGAGCCATGGCCGGTCGGTGAAGGCGAACCAGATCGTCTCCACCCGCCCCGACTCGGCCATGAAGTCCGCGAAGGTGTTCCCCTGGGCGGCGAGGGCGCTGCCCGGGGCGGCGAACAGTTCGTCGGCTGTGAGGTCGACGCGGCTCCGGCAGCGCAGCGGTATGTCCTCGCCCGCCTGGATCTCGGCCTCCACGACGAGGCCGCGCCCGAGGTGGGTGGCCAGCGCCTCGCACTCCTCGTCGGTACCTCGGCGGAAGGTCTTCACGACGTACGCGTCCTGGTCCGGGTCCCAGACAACGGCGGTGAGGGACAGGACGAGGTTGCTGAGGCTGCCGTAGGTGTGGCCGGGGCGGGCGGACTCGCCGTCCGCGGGGACACTGGTGCCGTGGGCGTCGATGGCCAGCGTGCCACCCAGGGTCAACACCCCAGGTGCGGGGGTGTTGGTGACGCCCAGTCCGTGGTCGGCGAGGAAGGCCATCAGCGTTTCGAGGGTCACGCCGGCCTGCGCACGCACCGCACCGGGGGCGCCGACGGGCGGGGTCGTGAGTTCCATGTGCGTGAGATGCACGGTGGTGTCCAGCAGGAGGACCTGCGCGTCGCGCTCGGTGGACGGGGTGATGGTCAGGGGCGACCAGTTGTGCGCCTTACCCCGGGCACGCAGCCGCCAGCCATTGGCACGGGCCCAGTTGGCGAGGTCGGCGAGGTCCTGCCCGGTGCGGGGCGCGCACGCCCACAGCCCGCCGTGGGTGATCTCGCCGGCCCAGTTGATGTAGGGGGAGAGGTAGGGCACGAGCGCAGCGGGAAGTTCAGGTGCGGCCGTCGGGACGATGACCGGCGCCGCCGCGGCCGGGGAGGCTCCGGCGATGGCGGCACCGAGCGGGATGCCTAACGCTCCGGCAGCTGCCGCGGCTCGCAGAACACCACGGCGGGAGAGGCCGGTGGGCTCGGAGGAACGGGAGGAGGCGACAGGGCGCGAGGGGAACTCCGAGTGATCAGACATGAACTGAATGTATGGGGCTCCGGCACGTCACCGACGCTCCATGGCAAAACTACCGAGTACCTGCACCGGAAAGTCGGACAACGGCAAGTCGAAGTCGTCCGCTACCAGTTCGTGGCTGCTCGGTCCGCCCGTAGGCCTACGCTGCCCCGTCTCCCGTGTGTGCGACATTGCACCCCCCGACGGCATCTTCCCCTTTCGAACTTTTGGAAGGCGACGGGGTCAGCGGGCGGGTGGGACGAACTCGGGCTGGTCGAGCAGGCGCAGCCAACTTCCGTCGGGCTGGCGCCTGACCACCTGCGCCCGCGCGCCGGCACCGTCCTTCGGCAGGGTCGAGGTGAGGGCGATGTCGCCGCTGATCAACGTCGGCAGAGGCTGTTCCTGCTCGAAGCGGGGACCATTGGCCAGCACCTTCTCCCACAGGGCGCGGATCGCATCCCGCCCCACCGTCAGCTCACCGGGCGGGTAAGCCATCACTGCATCCACTTCGTAGAGCGCGGCAGCCCCGGCCGCGTCACCGGCGTTGGATCGCTCGACGAACAAGCGGGTGATGTCCTCGGGCCGCATGGCCTTCTCGTACTCCGGCATGGGTTCCTCCTGACGTAGGGCTTCGGCTTCTCAGCCTGGTCGCCCACTCACCAGAAGTCCAACAGATGGATCTTCTACGAACTAGAATCTGCAGTCATGGAGCTGAGGCAACTGGCATACCTCGTCGCTGTCGCCGAGGAGCAGAACTTCACCCGCGCGGCCGAGCGTGTGCACATCAGTCAGTCCGGCATCAGCGCCCAGATCCGCCGGCTCGAACGGGAGGTCGGTGCCGAGCTGTTCGACCGTTCGGCCCGAACCGTCACCCTCACCGTCGCGGGGGAGGCCGCGCTCGGACACGCCCGGACCGCACTCGCCGCAGCCGGGGCAGTCGGCCAGGCCGTGGGCGAGGTGACCGAGCTGATCCGGGGTCGGCTCACCGTCGGAATGGTCATCGGCTGCACCATCACCCCGCTGTTCGACGCTCTCGCCACATTCCACAAGGCACATCCCGGAGTGGAGATCTCGCTGCTGGAGGACAGCTCCGACCGGCTCGCCGACGGGGTGCGTACCGGAGCCGTCGACGTGGCACTCATCGGGGCCGCAACAGCCACCCCTGACGGGCTGGAGGCGCTGACGATCCTCAGCGAACGGCTCATCGCGGCAGTCCCGGCCGGGCACCCCTTGGCGGAACAGCGGCGGGTCACCCTGCGCGACCTGACCGCCTACCCGATCGTATGCATGCCACCCGGCACCGGCCTACGCACGGTATTCGACCAGGCTTGCGCCGCACAGGACATCCAACCCTCGATCGCGCTGCAAGCCAGTGCCGCGGATGCCATTGCCGACCTCGCCGCCCGCCGGCTCGGCGTCGCCATCCTCAGCGACTCGATGGCCGCGCGCTATCGAGACCGGCTCACCGCCCGCACCATCGATGACATCGAAACACCAGCATTGCTCGCCCTGATCTGGAAAAGCACACACAACCCCTCGGTACGCGAGCTGCTCGTGCACAGCCGGCAAGCATTCACGGACCTACTGGAGCTGGACCGGTAGAGGTGTCCAGCGGCTCCGCCACCAACTCACGGGCGCGCCGCCAGGAGGCAACAGACCTTTGGGTTCCCTCTGAACGGCCTTCAGCTTTCACGAACTCACGGAGCTCGACGGGCGTGAGTGGTCGGCACAGAAGGCAGCGACGAGATTGATCACGGCCTTCAGAGCGGCCCGGACGCTTCTCGTGTTTCAGTCAGTGCCCGTCAGATACTGGACGGCTCGGGTCCAGCGGCTCCTGCGCCCGGCGGGGTTGATCAGGCCGAGGTAGGTCTGCTTTCGGGAGCGCTCCCAGGCAGCCCCTTGCCGCAAGAGCGCGCCGCATCCTCCCGCCTTCCCTGACCTGCCACTTCGGAATTCGCGGAACGCATTTCGTTCCGATGGGTTGTCAGGGACACGCAGCACTCTTACAGTCCCCTACAAACCAACGCATGGGAGCGCTCCCATTTCAGTCCATCGTGCGCTCCGACTCCCTGATCGCCCATCCGGCCGTTCCTACCGACACCGACGCCCCGGCGCCGTCCCCACCCACCTAGCCGCCGAGCTCGCCCGGGCACCCCGTCCGCCCGATCCACGCCCACCTCCCCGAGGGTTCCGCCACCGGACGGTGACCGCACGGGGCAAGCCCGACCGAAGACAATCCCCACACAGGCACAGGAGACACCATGACTCGACGCAGGAAACAACTTGCCTCCCTGGCAACGGTGCTCGCGACGTTACTCAGCGGGTTGGCCCTGACGCTGCTCGGCCAGGGCAACGCGCAGGCGCACGGCGTGACGATGACGCCGGGGTCGCGTACGTACCTCTGCATGCTGGACGCCAAGACCAGCACCGGCGCTCTGGACCCGACCAACCCGGCGTGCAGGGCAGCGCTCAACGAGAGCGGTGCGACCGCGCTGTACAACTGGTTCGCCGTGCTCGACTCCAACGCGGGCGGGCGAGGGGCCGGTTACGTCCCGGACGGAAAGCTGTGCAGCGCCGGCGACCGGTCGCCGTACAACTTCACCGGATACAACGCCCCCCGCGGCGACTGGCCTCGGACGCACCTGACCTCCGGGAACACGATCCAGGTCAAGCACAGCAACTGGGCGGCGCACCCGGGTTCGTTCCGGGTGTACATGTCCAAGCCCGGCTACTCGCCCACGACCGAACTGGGCTGGGACGACCTGGAGCTGATAGAGACCGTCACCAACCCGCCGCAGACCGGCTCGCCGGGTGCGGACGGCGGCCACTACTACTGGGATCTGAACCTGCCCTCGGGCCGCTCGGGCGACGCGGTGATGTTCATCCAGTGGGTTCGCTCCGACAGCCAGGAGAACTTCTTCTCCTGCTCCGACATCGTCTTCGACGGCGGCAACGGCGAAGTCACCGGCATTCGCGGCTCAGGCACCATCCCGACCCCGACCCCGACGCCGGACCCCACCACCCCGACTCCGGACCCCACACCCACCGACCCGCACTCCGGGTGCATGGCCGTCTACAGCGTGACCAACTCCTGGAGCGGCGGCTTCCAGGGTTCTGTCGAGGTCATGAACCACGGCACGACAGCGCGTGACGGCTGGGCGGTGAAGTGGACGCCAGGCACGGGCGCCAAGGTCAGCAGTGTGTGGAACGGTGCGTTGACCACTGGGTCCGACGGCACCCTCACGGTCAAGAATCTGGACTACAACCGGACCATCCCACCGGACGGCAGTGTCACCTTCGGATTCACGGCGACATCGACCGGCAACAACTTCCCGATCGGCTCGATCGGCTGCGTCAACCCGTAGCCGCTGAGTGAAGCAGTGCCGGTCCCGCACGGTGCGGGACCGGCACCGCTGTGCCTCCGGCCTCGGTACGGCATGCGCTCCGGCGCCTGGGTCGGCCTGCGGTTCGGCCGATGACGCCGGCGGCAACTCGGTCGACCAGACCCTGCTCCGCACATTCCAGGTGTCCTGACCCGGCTTGCCTTCGGAGGTGCGCAAACCGCCCGGCCCCATGGGTCGGGCGGTTTGCGCACTGCCACGGTGCACGACGATGGTCAGCGGGTGCGCAGGGGGTCGATGACCGCGCCGGGGTTGAGGATCCCGGCAGGGTCGAGGACCTTCTTGCCTGCCTGGAGTGCTGCGGCGAACAGGTCGGGGCGCTGGCGGTCGTACCACGGGCGGTGGTCGCGGCCCACCGCGTGGTGGTGGGTGATGGTGGCACCGCCGGTGATCAGCGCTTCGGAGACAGCCTGCTTGATCTCGTCCCACTGCTCGACGGTCCTGCCCCACGTCCCGGCTGCGTAGATCCCGAAGTACGGTGCCGGGCCGTCCGGGTAGACGTGCGTGAACCGGCAGGTCACCACACCGGCCGCGCCGACCTGCCGCATGGCGTCCTGGGCTGCGGCGTCGACCGCCGCGCGCAGGGTGTCGAACCGGTCCCACGTGCAGGCCGTCTCGAACGTCTCCACGATCATGCCCTGCGAGGCAAGCGCGTCCCGCTGGTAAGGCATCCGGACGAAGGAGTTGCGCCAGGTGTCTGCGGTTCCCGTCCGTGCGGCCCGGTCGCTGGAGTCGGTGAAGCGCGGTTCCTCGGTCAGGGTGCCTCCGTGGTCCCGGCACAGCTCCAGCGCGCGATCCATGGAGGCGTTGACGGGGTGGTCGGCGGATTCGAAGCCGAGCACCAGGACGGCCGTCGGCGCGCCGGCGTTGATGAACGCCTCCATGGGGTCCAGGAGGCGGCAGTTGGCGGGGTTCAGTCCGGACTGGGACAGGGCGCGTACGGCGCGGACGCCTGCGGCGTGGTCGGCGAAGCCCACCGAGGCGCCGGCGCGCCACCGGGGCCGGTCCTGGAGACGGACCCAGGCTTGGGTGATGACGCCGAGCGAGCCCTCCGAGCCGAGGAACATCCGGTCGGGGGACGGCCCGGCGCCTGAACCCGGGAGCCGGCGGGATTCGATGACACCGCTGGGAGCGATGACCCGCATCGACTCGGTGAGGTCGTCGATGTGGGTGAGGCTCGTTGCGAAATGGCCTCCCGCCCTGGTGGCCAGCCAGCCGCCGAGGGTGGAGAACTCGAAGGACTGGGGGAAGAAGCGAAGCGTGTACCCCTCGGGCCGCAGCTGTTTCTCCAGGTGGGGGCCGAAGACTCCGGCCTGGACGAGCGCGGCCCGGCTGGTGCGGTCGATCTCCTGGACCTGGTCCATCGCGCCCAGATCCAGGCTGACCACCCCGGCGTAGTCGTCCCCCACCCTCGGTTCGACCCCTCCTACCACCGATGAACCGCCGCCGAAGGGGACGACCGCGATGTCGGCGCCACTGCACCAGTCCAGCACGTGGACGACCTGGGCCTCCGAGGCCGGGCGCACGACGAGGTCGGGCACGTCGGGCAGTTGCCCCAGCAACGCCCGTACGACATCGCGGAACGCCTGCCCGTGACTGTGCGCGAGCCGGTCACGCACCTCGGCGGAGGCGATCGACGCCAGCCCCGGCGGGGCCTGGACCTTGCTCGGTCCCACCCCGAACGCCTCCACCGGGGGCGCCTCGTGCACCGTCAGGTCGGCGCCCGGCAGCATGGCCGCAGTACGCCGGGTGATCTCCGCACGCTCCGCACCCGTCACGGCGTCTTCGACGTTTCCCCATCCCCACCACGAACGCGTCTTGCCACTCACTGCCGCACCGCCGATCTGAACACTCGGTAAGTTACCTGATCGTCACTTTGGCATAGGGTGCAGCCATGGACAAGCAGGAGAAGGCCACCCGCGCGGTCGGAACCAAGGGAATGCCCCGCGCGGACAGGGAGAGGCTGATCCTCGACGCGGCGGCACGGGAGTTCGGCACCAAGGGCTACGCCCGCGGGTCGACCGCGGTCGTAGCGGCACTGGCAGGGATCAGCAAGCCCATGATCTACGAGTACTTCGGTTCCAAGGACGGCCTCTACCTGACCTGCCTGGAGCACGCCGGTTCCCGTCTCGTCGAGGCCGTCGCCGCGGCACAGAAGGGCCCGTCCGACATCACGCGCGCCGCGCGCACCATGGAAGCCATCTTCCGGGCGCTGGAAGCACGCGTGCACGACTGGGCACTTGTCTACGACGTGACCCTGCCGGACGACGGTCCTCTCCATACGGCGGCCGCCGTCCACCGGCAGGAACTCAACCGTCTCGGAGCCGTCGGCGTGGCCGAGTTCTTCGACTCGTCCGAGGCCGTCGAACCGCTCGACGCCGACCTCGCCACCCACCTCTGGTACGGGAATGTGAGCGCGGCGGTCGCCTGGTGGCGCCATCATCCCGACCAGAGCGCCGACGAGATGACCGCACGCTTCGAGCGCATCTTCGCGGTGCTCCACCCGTATAGGTCCGCCGCACCGGCCGCTGACCGGAGGGAAGATGACGGGTGAGCCCTACCAGCGGTAGGGGACGGCGGCTCCGCGATCGCCGCAGCCACGCTGATCCCGATGATGCGCGGCATGACCGGCGAGATGCCGTAAACAAAACCCCCGCTGATCTGCGGATCCCACGCAGCCGCTGCTCACCCGCACCGGACGCGCCTCCCGGCCGTACACGGTGCTGGTCGGTCCTCGCTGTCACGCGGCCTCGGCCGGCGGGCGAGCTCAGGATGCTCGGCGCCGAGGAAGCCGTACGGCCGTGCTGAGGCGCGGTCGGTCTGAATGCTGCGTACGCTGGTTCGGGGGCTGTGCTCGGGATGAGGATCGGATGGTCCGTGAGGCCGGAGATCGATCACAGTGCGTTGTTCGCCGCGACGCCGAGCCCGTATCTGGTGCTGGCGCCGGATCTGGTGATCGTGGATGTCAACGAGGCGTACCTGCGGGCGACCGGCCGTACCCGGGCGGATCTGATCGGACAGCAGATGTTCGACGCGTTCCCCGACAATCCCGCGGACCCGGGCGCGGACGGGGTGAAGAACCTCGGGGCATCGCTGGGGCGGGTGCTGGCCACCGGTGAGGCGGACACCATGGCGGTGCAGAAGTACGACATCCCCGTGGTCGCGCAACCCGGTGTGTTCGAAGAACGCTGGTGGTCCCCGGTGAACACCCCGGTCAGGAGCGCGGACGGGCGGGTCGCGTGGATCATCCACCGAGTGGAGGACGTGACCGCGTTCATGCGGTCCCGCCGGTTCCGCGGCCGAGGCGAGGGTCAGCGGATGACCGAGCGCGAGGAGGGGATGGAGGCCGAGCTGTATGCCCGCGCGCGGGAGCTGCAGCGGCTGAACGAGGAACTGCGGGCGGCGCACGCCCGGGAGCGGGAGGTCGCCGTCACCCTGCAGGAGGCGATGCTGCACTCCCCGGACCTGGCCCGGCACGACAACGTGGCGGTGCGCTATCTGCCGGCGATCGGTTCGCTGAACGTGTGCGGCGACTGGTACGACACCGTCGACCTGGCCGAGGGACGGTTCGCCGTCGCCGTGGGCGACGTAGTCGGGCACGGGCTGGAAGCGGCCACCGTCATGGGCATGCTCCGCAGCGCTCTGTCCGCGGCCTGTCGGGCGGTGGCCGGGCCGGCCGGGGCACTGGAAGTGCTGGGGATGTACGCCCGCTCCGTCGACGGCGCGCTCGCCACGACCGCGGTCACCGTGCTCGTGGACACGCGCTCCAAGCTGCTCGTCTACTCCAGCGCCGGGCACCCGCCGCCGGTGCTGCTGCACACGGACGGCACGTGCGAGCTGTTGGACCAGGCCACCGACCCGCCGCTGGGAGCCAGGATCGAGCACGTTCCTCGACCGCAGGCCGGCACCGCCTACCGCCCGGGCGACACCCTCGTCCTCTACACCGACGGCCTGATCGAACGCCGCGACGAGGACATCGACGCCGGCCTGGACCGGCTCACCACCGCCCTGGGCGACCTCGCCGGCCTCGGCCCGGAGCGTCTGGCCGACGCGCTGCTCGCGCGGCTCGGGGTCGCCGGCGGAGCCGGCGACGACATCGCCCTCGTCATCGTCCGCGTCTGACCCGTGTAATACGCGGGCCCCAGGCACCGTACGACGACCGTTCCGTTCGCGCCCACGGCGCACGGACGGTCGCGATCGTGCGAGTCCCGAACCTCCGCCGTCGTGGATTCTCCGGGCCCTTCGGGACGTTCACGGGTGACCCTCATGGTGGCCGAGGGCACGTGACCCTCCCGAACTATGGTGTCCCGCCACATACGCCCCTGACCTGCCCCTTCCTACGGTATGGCGACACGGAAACGTCCCCGCCAACCGTCCGGAAGTGGTATCCATGGCCGCCCCAGCAACCGCTCCCCCACCCCCCTCGAACCTCCGCCGCATCGTCGCCGCGAGCCTCGTCGGGACCACCGTGGAGTGGTACGACTTCTTCCTCTACGGATCGGCTGCCGCGCTGGTCTTCAACAAGCTGTTCTTCCCCGGATCCGAACCTCTCGTCGGAACCCTGCTCGCCTTCCTCACCTACGCCGTCGGCTTCGCCGCCCGGCCGCTCGGGGCCCTGGTGTTCGGGCATTACGGTGACCGGCTCGGCCGCAAGAAGCTGCTGGTGCTGAGCCTCTTGCTGATGGGTGGCGCGACCTTCGCCATCGGGCTCCTGCCGACACACGCCACCATCGGGCTGGCCGCCCCCGTCCTGCTCACCGTTCTGCGGCTGGTGCAGGGCTTCGCCCTCGGCGGCGAATGGGGCGGGGCCGTGCTGCTCGTCTCGGAGCACGGTGATGCCGAGAGGCGCGGGTTCTGGGCGTCATGGCCCCAGACCGGAGCTCCCGCCGGGCAGTTGCTGGCGACCGGGGTGCTCTCCGCGCTCACCGCGCTGATGTCCGACTCCGCCTTCGAGGCGTGGGGCTGGCGCATCCCCTTCCTGCTCTCCGGACTGCTCGTGATTCTCGGCTTGTGGATTCGTCTCTCTGTCGATGAATCACCCGTGTTCAAGGCCGCCCTGGCCCAGGCCGAGCAGCGCAGGACCGCGACTGCGACGGCCGAGAAGATGCCGCTCGTCGCCGTGCTGCGTGATCACTGGCGGGATGTGCTGATCGCCATGGGTGCCCGGATGGCGGAGAACATCAGCTACTACGTGATCACCGCGTTCATCCTCGTGTACGCGACCACGTCCGCGGACCTGAGCAAGCAGACGGCACTCAACGCCGTGCTCATCGCGTCCGCCGTGCACTTCGCCGTGATCCCGGCCTGGGGCGCGCTGTCCGACCGCATCGGACGCAGGCCGGTCTATCTGGTCGGTGCGATAGGCGTGGGGTTGTGGATGTTCCCGTTCTTCGCACTGATCGACAGCCGGAGCTTCGGGAGCCTGCTGCTCGCCGTCACCGTGGGACTGGTCTTCCACGGCGCGATGTACGCACCCCAGGCGGCATTCTTCTCGGAGATGTTCTCGACGCGCATGCGCTACTCGGGTGCGTCGATCGGAGCCCAGTTCTCGTCGGTCGCCGCGGGTGCCCCGGCACCGCTCATCGCCACGGCTCTGCTCGCGGACTTCGGCACGTCGACGCCCATCTCCCTGTATGTCATCGCCGCCGCGCTGATCACGGTGCTGGCGATCGTCTGCGCCAAGGAGACGCGGAACAGGGACCTCAGCGACATCGACGCGGATGCCGGAGAGGGTGCCTTCCCGGGTGCCCGGAGCGCACTGCCCGCCGACTCCCGCACTTCCTGAGCCGTTCACGCCGAGGCGCCGGCCACCACCTGTCGGGTGATGGCCGGCCCCTCGGCGTCGTGCCGCGTCAGACGCCGATCTCGGGCGTGGGTTCGAACCAGGTGGGGCCGTCGGTGAGGGCCTGCTTGATGCGGAACAGGGAGAACTCGTTCAGCGGCGGCAGGGAGTCGACGGAGAACCACGCCACCTCCAGCGACTCGTCGTCATTCACCCGCGCCTCGCCGCCGGTGGCCCGGCAGCGGAAGGTGATGTCGAGGTACTGGCACCGGTCGCCGTTGTCGTACTGCACGGGCTGCAGTGCCTGGGTGAGCACCACCCGCTCCGCGACGCAGTGCACGGCGGTCTCCTCGTACACCTCCCGTTCCGCGGTTGCCGCGGGCTCCTCACCGGGCTCGGAGATGCCACCGATGACGGCCCACTGGCCGGTGTCGGAGCGTCGGCCGAGCAGGACTCGGCCCTCGTCGTCGAAGACGATCGCCGTGATGCCCGGTAGCAGAAGCAACTGGTGTCCGGCGGAGGCCCGGATCTCGCGGATGAAGTCGGGAGTAGCCATGGGGCGAGCCTACGTGGCCGCGGGGGAAGTCCCCGGGCGTGCACTCCGGTCGGTCCTGGCACGCGCGGACCGGATCGTCACCCAGCCGAGGCCTGCCACCGCGAGCAGCGCGAGGATGCCTTCGGGCAGGGGACCCATCCGCGTGGCGGGCGTGAGCGAGGACCGCAGCGGCACCTCGTCGACCAGGGCGTCCGCGGTGAACATCCCGGTCTTCTGCACGATCGTGCCGTCCGGCCGGATCACCGCGCTGACCCCGCTGGTGACGGGTACGACGACCGCCCGGCCGTGTTCGACCGCACGTACCTGGGACATCGCCAGCTGCTGGTAGGTCATCTCGCTGCGCCCGAAGGTCGCGTTGTTGCTCGGGACGGCGATCAGCTGGCCACCGTTCTTGACGGTGTCGCGCACGGCGTCGTCGAAGGCCGCCTCGTAGCAGGTGACAAGCCCCACCTTGGTGCCCGCCAGATCGAATACGCCGACCTTGCTGCCGGATCCGAAGTCGCGCTGCACCCGGTCGACGTCCTTGCTGAAGATCCGCACGAAGGACCGCATGGGCATGTACTCGCCGAACGGCTGGATGTGCCGCTTGTCGTACGTGTCCACGGGGCCGCTCTCCGGGTCCCACTCGATCAGGGTGTTGCGGAGGTTCCCCGTGTCGGGCGCAAGCACGGCACCGATGACGGTGGGGACGCCGATGGCCTTCACCGCCTTGTCGATAACGTCGCCGGCGTCGGCGTTGCGGTACGGGTCGAGGTCGGAGGAGTTCTCCGGCCACAGGACGAAGTCCGGCTGGGCCACCTTCCCCGCCTTCACGTCCCGGGCCAACTGCTCCGTGCGCTTCGCGTGGTTGTCCAGGACCTGGCGGCGCTGGGAGTTGAAGTCGAGCCCCAGGCGCGGCACGTTGCCCTGGACGGCGGCGACCGTCGCGGTGCCGTCCTCGGCGGAGTCGTCCACGAGCGGCAGGGCCGCGAGGGCGGCGACGACCGGGACCGCGACGGCTGCTGCCGCTGCCGCGACGGCGATGCGGGGCACCGCGCCGGTGGCGCGGTAGGCGCGGATCTGTCGGAGGGCTTCGAAGAGTCCGAAGCCGCACAGCACCACGGCGAAGGAGAGCAACGGGGTTCCGCCCAGGGCGGCGAGCGGAAGGAACACGCTGTCCGCCTGGCCGAAGGCGATCCTGCCCCAGGGGAAGCCGCCGAACGGCACACGGGCGCGGACCGCTTCGTCGAGTGCCCAGACCGCGGCAGCCCAGAAGGGCCAGTACGCGAGCCGGGAGACCGCGGCGATGCCGACACAGCCCACGGCGATGAACACCGCTTCGGCGAGCGCCAGGGCGAGCCACGGGACGGGGCCGACCTCTTCGCCCGTCCAGTGCAGCAGCGGGAGCATGAAGCCGAGACCGGCCAGGAGGCCGAGGCCCAGGGCGGCGCGCAGTCTGCGCGCGAACAGGACCCATCCCAGCAGCCCGAACCCGGGCAGGACCAGCCACCACAGGGGCCGGGGCGGGAAGCTCGCGTAGAGCAGCGCACCGGACAGGACGGCTGCGGCCGGCCGGACGAGCCGCGGCCACAGCTTCCTGCTGCGGGGCGCGGGGGCGGACGGCGGTTCGACTGTGGTGATGGTGGCGCTCACCTGGCGGAGTCTACGGTGGGCGGCTGTGGGAGCGGCATCCCGCTCCCGCCGTCACGACTCCGCGGACTTCCCGGTGGCGCTCAGGTGCAGCCGGTCGCGGATGAACCGTACCGCCGCTTCGGCGTTGTCCACCGTGACGGTGAAGGTCCTGCCGTCGCCGAGTCTCAGCACCAGTCCCTCGCCCCGGCGCACCACCACGGCGGTTCCCTGCTCGGGGCGCCAGCGGTAGCCCCAGCCACCCCACTGGCGCGGGGTGACCTGGGGGGCGAAGTCCGCCCCGACCACATGGGTGAGCAGGATCCGGCGCCTGGGCAGTCCGATGTGGCCGCAGCGCACCTCGAGGGCGTCGCCGTCGACCTTGACGGCCACGTGGACGAACGCGAGGGTCCCGAACAGGATCAGCAGTCCGGCGGCGAGACAGCCGATGACCGACATGAGCAGGGGGGCGATTCCGGCACTCCAGGCCGAGTCGACGGCGAGTTCGACGCCGAGCGCCAGGCATCCCGCTCCGGCGGCCGCGAGCAGCCACTGGAAGCGGTTGCGGGCCCGGCCCGTCCAGATCGTGGCCGGGGCCTGGCTCGAACCGTGCCTCGCACTGCCGGGGTGGTCCGTCATGCCAAGCAGCGTACCCACGTTCCGCGTCCCGGGGCGGGGGCCGCAGGCCGGGCGGACGGTCAGAGCGCGGGGCTGACGGCCTTGAGGAGCAGGCCCTCCGCGTAGGCCAGAGCGGTTTCGGGCAGGTCGGCGGCGTGTCCGCCGAGGAGGACCGCGAGGGTGCCGACCGGTTCGGCCGACGGAGCGGGTTCGGAACCGATACGGCGCAGCGCCTGTGTGGCGACCGCCTCGGCGGAGCCGTGCAGGACGACCTGCGGCAGGCCGGGCTGCTGCACGGCGGCGCGGATGCGCTCGGCCACCAGCTCGTAGTGGGTACAGCCCAGGACCACGTCCGTCACGCCGGGCGGGGTGAGGGCGGCGGCAGCGGCCACCGCACGGTCGATCCCCGCCTCGTCCGCGTGCTGTACGGCGTCGGCGAGCCCGGGGCAGGGGACTTCGGTCACGTCCACCGATCGGGCGAAGTCACGGATCAGCCCGCGCTGGTAGGGGCTTCCGGTGGTGGCCGGGGTGGCCCAGATGGCGACGGGGCCGCCGCCTGCCGCGGCGGGCTTGATGGCGGGGACCGTGCCGATGACCGGCAGTCCTGGTTCCAGTTCGGCGCGCAGGGCCGGCAGGGCGTGGACGGACGCGGTGTTGCAGGCGACGATCAGGGCGTCCGGCCGGTGGGCTGCGGCCGCGCGCGCCACGGCGAGCGCATGATCGGTCACGTCCTCGGGGGTACGGGGCCCCCAGGGCATCGAGCCGGGGTCCGAGGACAGCACCAGATCCGCGTCGGGCCGGATCCGGCGTACCGCGGCAGCGGCGGCGAGCAGGCCGATGCCCGAGTCCATCAGTGCGATCTTCACCCGGTCACCATAGTCGACAGCCCTTGCGGCCCCGCCGATGTGGGGCAGACTTCGGCGGATGAGCGCCGTTGCCTGGATCGCCGTGGGTTCGCTGGTCGTGTGGGTGTGGCTGCTGCTGGGGCAGGGGTTCTTCTGGCGGACCGACCAGCGGCTTCCCAGGCGTGCCGATCCGATGCGCTGGCCCTCGGTCGCCGTGGTCGTGCCCGCGAGGGACGAGGCCGAGATGCTGCCCGTCAGCCTCCCGTCGCTGCTCGCCCAGGACTATCCAGGGGACGCGGAGATCTTCCTGGTGGACGACTGCAGTGAGGACGGCACCGGTGGGCTCGCGCGTGCGCTGTCGGTGAAGCACGGAGGGCTGCCGCTGACGGTGGTGTCGCCGGGTGAGCCCGAGTCCGGCTGGACGGGCAAGCTCTGGGCCCTGCGGCACGGCATCGCGCTGGCCAGGCAGCGGAAGCCGGAGTTCCTTCTGCTGACCGACGCGGACATCGCACATGAACCGGACAGCTTGAGGGAGCTGGTCTCCGCGGCCGGGGAGGAGGGGGCGGGCGGATTCGACCTGGTCTCGCAGATGGCCCGGCTACGGGTGACGAGCGCCTGGGAACGGCTTGTCGTACCGGCCTTCGTCTACTTCTTCGGGCAGCTCTACCCCTTCCGCCGGGTCAACCGGGCGGGTACGCGGACGGCGGCCGCGGCGGGCGGCTGCGTGCTGCTGCGCACCGGGGCCGCCGAACGGGCACGTATCCCGGAGTCCATCCGGCAGGCGGTGATCGACGACGTGTCGCTGGCGCGGGCGGTGCAGCGCAGCGGCGGCCGGATCTGGCTGGGGCTCGCGGAGCGGGTGGACAGTGCGCGGCCCTATCCGCGGCTCGCGGACCTGTGGCAGATGGTCTCGCGCAGTGCGTACGCGCAGTTGCGGCACAGTCCGCTGCTGCTGGCCGGGACCGTTCTCGGGCTGGGTCTCGTCTATGTCGCTCCGCCGGCGACGCTCGCTGCCGGGCTGCTGGCGGGCGATGCGGTGGCCGGATGGGCGGGGGCGGCGGCGTGGGCCGTGATGGCGGGGACGTACATGCCGATGCTCGGGTACTACCGTCAGTCGCTGTGGCTGGCGCCGCTCCTGCCGTTCACCGCCGTGCTCTACCTCCTGATGACGGTGGACTCGGCGGTGCAGCACTACCGCGGACGCGGTGCGGCCTGGAAGGGGCGTACGTACGCCCGCCCCGAGGCCGCACCGGAGCCCTGAGCCCGGCCGTGGGAGGCCGGACCCGATGAGCCGGGGTCACTTGCGGCCGGGGGTCCAGTTCATTCCCCAGCCGTAGGCGGCGTCGATGGTCCGCTGAGGGCTCACCCCGCGCTGCGGGACGAGATAGCGTGCCTCCCGCTGAACCGTGAGGTCTCCCCCGTTGTTCGTGATCAGCGCGAGAGCGCACACGGTGGAGGGCACGGTGCATTCATCGAGAGAGAAGTCGATCGCCGCTCCGTTCTGTGGCTGCAGCGTGACGGTGGCATGCAGATCGGCGAAACTCCGGGCGCCTTCGTAGATGGTCACGAAGATCAGAAGGCGGCGCAGCCGGTCCTTGTGGTCGAGGTTGACCGTGAGGTTCTCGCCGGTGGAGAGCGCGCCGGTGCGGTCGTCACCGTCGAGGTGGATGTAGGGGGGCCGGCGGAGATCACCGAAGGCGTTTCCGAGCGCCTGCACAACTCCCTTGCTTCCATCGGTGAGTTCGTACAGTGCGCAGAGATCGAGATCGAGGTCGGCGTGCATGGCGACGGCCCTGCCGAGTTTCGCGCCCCAGCTCTTGAACTGCTTGCGCACTTCCCAGTTGAGATTGACGCGCAGGGCCCCGGAGGTGCCGCCCTGTTTCGACAGGGAGACGGACGGCGCCTCCTTCGTCAGGGTGACCTTGGTCAGCCTCACCGGCTGCGAGACGGGGGGTGCGGCGGGAGGGGCGACGGGGGGCGCGACCTGCGGGGCGGGACCGCCCTGAGGTGCGCGGTGGGGCGCCGGGGGCGCCTGCGCCGGCTGCGGGCGGGGGGCCTGCTGAGGTGGTGCCGACTGCTGCGGTTCGTCGACGGAGATACCGAAGTCCGTCGCCAGACCGCCGAGTCCGGTGTCGTACCCCTGTCCGACGGCCCGGAACTTCCACGCGCCCTGCCGCAGGTACAGCTCACCGAGGATGAACGCGGTCTCGACCGTCGCGTCCGCGCTCTCGAAGCGCGCGATCTCGGAGCCGCTCGCGGAGTCCACGATCCGTACGTAGAGGCCTGTCACCCGGCCGAAGGTGCCGCCGTCCGCCGAGGCCACGACGACCACGCGGTCGATCGCGGGCTCCATCGCCGCGAAGTCGACCACGAGGCTGTCCGTGACGGCGTCACCGGCCGTCCGCTTGCCCTCGTGGCGCACCGCGCCGGATCCGTGTGCCGGCTGGTTGTAGAAGACGAAGTCCGCGTCGCTGCGTACCTTTCCCGACACGAGAAGGAGCGCCGAGGCATCCACGTCCGGCGCCCCCGGGGAGGTTCGCCAGCCCAATTCGACCTGTACGACCTGAGCCGGCACAGGAACATTGGTTCCCTTTTGCATGGTCATGCTCGCCCCCATCACGAGTCCGGCTGCCCGGAGAGTTTCACGACAACCTAATCCCCGGCCCGCCGGGGAGCCCACAGTACGGCGGAGACTGCTCCTGGCGGTCCGCCGGGAGCCCTCCGTGAACTCGCTCTTTACATGATCACAGCGCGACCGGGTGCCCCTTTCGCCTAGTTCGCTCGCCTCGCTGACTACTTCAGGGCGTAGGCCCGTGTGACGGTCTGCACGGTGCGGTTGCCCTCCGAGTCCCAGGCCTCCGCCCTGAGGGTCACAAAGCCGTTGGTGTCCGCCGGCTCGGGGTGCCGGAGCTCGACCCGGAAGGAGTTGCTGTCCTCCCGCCGGACCTTGGCCGACGTCCAGGTGACCCCGTCGTCGTAGGAGACCGAGACCTTGGCGCGGCCGGCATTCACGGTGAAGGAGTACGCCTTCTTGGCCGAGACCTGGTTGAGGGCGTTCAGCGGCATGTCGTAGTCGAGTTGCACCGTCGGCATCGCCTCGCAGACGGTGGGTACGGGAGAGAGCTCGTCGCAGTTCTCGACGAGGTCTGCCGGCTCACCGACGGCCCCTTCGTGCACATCGGCGGCGACGAGGCCGTCGGCATGACCGCGGACAGCTTCGTCAACGCGGTCCGCGAACTGCGCTCGCTCGTACGGTCATCGCGAAAACGACCCCTCGCCTGGCAGGAGTCCTCACGCGCCGGGATCACCCCGGACGACATCGCCCAGTACTGGGTGGACGTACCGATGATGGACCTTCCCGATACCGAGGAGGAACTCGCGGACCGGCCCGAGCTGCTCGCCGCCGGCCACACACTCGAGTTCACCAAGGCCCTCAAGGCATTCTTCGCGCCGTCGGACCACGATCTTGCCCGCATCATCGAGGGCGGCGGACGTGTCCTGCTGTCCCCGCAGTCCCACCTCTACCTCGACCGGCCCTACGCACCTGCCGTCATCCCCGGCCACCAGAACGAGACCCTCACCCGCCTCGGCTTCCGCGCCTACCGCCCGGGCGACGTCAGGCGTACAGCGGCATGGAACCCGGCAGCGCACCACATACCCGACGGGCACATAGCCGGGGTCGAAGCCACGTTGTTCGGCGAGTCGATCGAAAGCTTCGCCGACCTCACCGTCCTGCTGCTTCCCCGATTGGCCTCCGTGGCCCACAGCGCGTGGAGCGGCAACCAGCTCGACTGGGAAGAGCACCGCACCCGCCTCGCCCACCACGCGCGGCTCTGGCAGAGTCTTGGACTGAGCTACATGGCCTCGTCCGAGATCCCCTGGGAATAACACGTGACCGGCCCTGGTCTCGTCAATGACGTACAGCAAAAGGCATGCGCCTCGTCCGCGGCTGGGCTGTCCGGCTTCCTGCGCGGCCTGCCCGGCCCGATCTCCGTAACGCGGATCTTCTCCAGCACTGGCTTGAACCAGGTGCAGTTCGCCCGCTGACCTGGTGTGCCGATCAGGAACAGCGGGCTGCAACGACCGCCACCGCGATCGAAGCGGAACGCGCGCCCGCCGTCGCAGTGCGCACCACGCGATCAGCCTCGCGTACCCCGCCCTCTGCAGTCATCCGGTTCGTCACACCGCGTCGGGCGGCCCGCGCGATGGGCAGGGACGGACAGAGCGCGACGGCGGCAACGGCAAGGGCTCGGGCACGGACACCGGTGGCGGTAGACGGCAATGCGGTGTTTTGCTCGTATCTGTCGGGACGGATCCAACGATCTGCGAGGGAGGGCAGGCGTACGTCGTGAGTACTCCGGAGCACTCGTCAGACCCAGCGGGGCCGCGACTGGACGAAACCCTGCTGGCGGCGCTGTTCTCGCAGTCGCCGGTCGGTCTGCACATCTTGGACCCCCAGCTACGACTGGTGCGGGCGAATTCCGCCGCACGGTCGATCCGGGAGTTCCCGGTCGACCGGATGCTCGGCCTGCCGCTGCTCGACGCGCTGCGCGCCCTCGACGTCGAGGATCCCGAGCACATCGAGAACCTGGCCCGCAATGTGCTGGAAACCGGGCAGCCCCTGCTCGACGTGCGGTACCGGGTACGCAGCCCCCTCGACCCGTCGATCGAGCACGTGGTCTCGGCGGACTGCTTCCGTCTCCAGAACACCGAGGGAACCGTGCTCGGCCTGGCCAACGCCGTCACCGACATCACCGAGCGGACCAGGGCCGAAGCACGGCTTCAGTTGCTCAACCGGGCCGGCGCCTCGGTCGGGACAAGTCTCGACGTGTTCCGCACGGCGGCGGAACTGTGCGAGGTGACCGTGCCGGAGCTGGCCGACACCGTGGCCGTGGACGTGCTGGACTCCATGCTGCGCGGCCAGGCCCCGACCCCCGCAACGGTGCCCGGGAACCTCACGCTGCGACGCGCTGGATTCCGCTCCAGCGCCGACGGAGTCCGGCACGGAGTCCCCGAGGTCGGAGAAGTGAGCTCCTACCCCTCCGGCAGTCCGTACTCGGACGCCATGTCCAGTCTGGAGGCGCACCTGGTCCACCACCTGGAGCCGGACGCCTCGTGGCTGGATCCCGAGCGTGACCGCGACGCACGGCTGCTCGCGGCACAGGCCCACTCGATGATGGTGGTGCCGATGTGCGCCCGCGGGCTGGTGCTCGGGCTCGCCTGCTTCTACCGGTGGCGCAATCCGACCCCGTTCGACGAGCACGACCTGTCGCTCGCACAACAACTGGCGGCAAGCACCGCACTGAGCCTGGACAACGCCCGTCTCTACGGCCGTGAACGCTCGGTGGCGGGATTCCTTCAGCTGGGTCAGCGGCCGTCCGAGCCCCAGGCGTGGACCGCTGTGGAGACCGCGCAGAACCTCCTTCCGGCCGGGGCAGGCATCAGTTGGGCCGACGTGATCCCGCTGTCCGGATCCCGGGTCGCACTCGCCGTGGGCGAAACCGCCGACCACAGCATCGAGGCCGTCGCAGCCATGGCAGAGCTCCGTGCCGTGATCACGGCACTGTCCGACCTGGACCTGCCTCCCGACGAGCTCCTGGAACGACTGCACGACCTGGTGAGCAGGCCGACGCGCACAGCCCGGGACCGGTCCCGCCCGTTTCCGCACGCCCCGGCACGCCCCTTCACCTGCCTGTACGTGATCTACGATCCGGCGACCCGCCAGTGCACGATGGCCCGGGCAGGGTATCCGCCTCCGGCGGTCCTCCACCCCGACGGCGACGTGGAGGTCGCCGACATCCCCGAAGGCCCGCCACTGGGCGAGGGGCTCGCTGGATACACCGTCGCGGAACGCACCTTGCCGGAAGGCAGCACCCTGGTACTTCACAACGAGGCCCTGCTCCCGGCAGCCGAGGACGCCGGCCCACGGCTACTCCTCGAACGGATCCGCCAGGCCACCACGGCGTCTCGGCAGTCGCTCCAGGAGACCTGCGACGCGATCTTCGACGCGGTGGCCGCCGGACACCCCCAGCAGGACGCCTTCCTGCTGCTGGCCCGAACCCGTGTGCTCGAATCGGACCACACTGCCTCCTGGTCGTTGCCCAACGCTCCCGAAGTCGTCTCCACCGCACGGAAACTGACCACCGACCAGCTCAGTCGGTGGGGCCTGGCGGAACTGGAGGACTCCACCGTACTGATCGTCAGCGAACTGGTCACCAACGCCGTCCGGTACGCCACCGGCCCCATCGAACTGAGACTCATCCGCGACCAGGCGCTGACCTGCGAGGTCACGGACGACAGCAGCACAGCCCCGCACCTGCGCCGCGCCCTGGACAGCGACGAGGGAGGACGCGGCCTGTACATCACCGCCCAGCTCACCGACCGCTGGGGCTCCCGCAGGCGCCGCCGCGGCAAGACCATCTGGGCCGAACAGGACCTCCCCGGCACAGCGACGGAACGCACGGGCGCCTGACATTACTTCGCGCACCGCTCCCGGGCGGTGCCCGCCTCCGGCCGCCGACGAGACGCGCTCGCACTGCCTGCTGAAGTGGGAGCCCGCACGGGCCGCACGGCGGACTCGGAGTGGTCAACAGGCCGCACAGCCCGGAAACGGCTTCACAGCCCCGTGAAGGCCCGGCTCGGTCGTGCCGGAACCGAGGCCCCAGGGTCGGGCCATGGTGGAGAAGCGGGACCGGGACCGGGACCGGGACCGGGGCGGGGCACGGGGCCCGGACGCCCGCGCGAGGAGCGAGTCACTCGCGCGGTGCTCGACGCGGTCGTCGCGGTGATCGCGGAACGGGATGAGCGCGGTCACGATGGACCACGTCGCCGCCCGGACGGAGTCGGCGGATGGCTGCCCACCACGCTGCGTCTGCTCGCCCGGGTGAACTGGCGCTCGGCCGGCTCGACGCCGAGCACGCACACGCACCGGAAGCACTGAGGCCGGCCGATGGCTACGACCTGGGCCACCGAGCTTCCCACCTGCGCGCCCTGCCGGCGATCCTCGCCGCCGTTCGGGGAGGGGAGGGGATGGCACCTCGGGCGAGCCCAGGCCGCGCTGGAACACCTGGCCGCGGCCCGGCAGGCGGCGGGTCACCCCCTCCTGGCGCGCCCCTTGCTGCCAGATCTGGTCGAGGCCCGTTCGCGCCGGCCACCAGGAGGGTGCGCAGGAGCCCGCACACCAGCTCACGACGTGGGCGGCCGATATTTAGCAAACGCACTTCGCGGCGCAAGCCCGCCGATGCGCGGCCCCGACAGGGCGGACACACAGGCCGAGCAGCAATAATTTTCCGTGAGTTGCCCCGGACGCCAGCTCAAGTCGGCGAGCGCACAAACGAATTCATGGGACCACTCCACCCAGCGTCCCGCCGAATGCAGAGCCGAATCGTCCACGGCCACCGCCCGGTTCGGCAGGACGACGGTGCAGAGCATCGCGGTACTCACCGAGTCCGTTGGCCTCCCGCGGCGTCCGGCCTCCTCAAAGCACCTCGGCCGGTTGATCCCGAACAGCTCGCTTCTTCACCTCTCCACGGCCGTCTGCCGACGAGCCTTGCTCCACCCCTGTAGGACCCTCGCTTTCCCTTCGCTGAGTGCCCTCAAGCGCTCGTGCCTCGATGTCCCCGAGGATTACGCCCAGCGCATTCCCGAACACGGGCCCCTACAATCGCGCCGAAGGCCCGGCCGACCGGACCACCCACGACTCGGGCAAACTCTTCGGTGCCCAGGTTGGGGACGAGGTGGAGACGGACCTGGGCCAGTGGTGGCGGTGGATGTCCTCCCGAAACCGGTGGGCGGCCACGCTGTCGAGCCAGTCGCCCAGGTAGTCGCCCACTGTGCTTGCGCTCGTGGTCCAAGCCCTCCATCCCGGCGGACGCCGCGCTAGTTGTCGCCCTTTGTAGCCCATCCGCCACTTTTTGTTAGCAGCGCCCTCCAACGGAAAAGCCCCGCTGTTAACGGAGGCTTTAACGATGCCCCGCCAGGTCAGGCCGACAAAAGCAGCGTAAATCGGATTACCCCAAGATTGGGGCTCCCCAACCAGCACATCGTGGGCTTAACTTATGTGTCATGACCTCCCCCCGCTCCACCTACGGCGGCGGCTACTACGCCGCGCCGTCGTTCCCCGACACCCCGATCTACGACTCCCTGGTCGCCGAGCGGGGTACTCCTCAGATCGCACCGATCCGAGTCCCCGCCGCGTACGACACGGGCAACAGCTACCTGCCGGCCCTGCCGTCGTCGCTTCCCGCCCTGCCCGCGGGCCCGTCCAACGGGTCGTACGGCTACCCGCAACAGGCGCCGCAGCCGCAGTACCAGAACGCGGGCATGCAGCACGCGCCGATGCAGCCCGCACATCTGCAGCACGCACCCGCCCCGTACATCCCGCAGCAGCCCTCGGCGCCCCGCGGCTACCAGCAGCAGCCGCAGCGCCCCGGCACGGGTTACGAGTCGATGCGCCCGGCCGCACCCCGGCCCGCCCCGACTCCGTCCCCGTACGAGGACCCGTACAACCGTCCGTATCAGGGCCGGGGGTACTGAGCAGGCGCTCCTGCCCGCTGACGGCTACGACTGGCAAAATGGACGCATGGTCTCTCCCGTACTCAGGGCTGTCCACGTCCACCCGGTCAAATCGCTGGCAGCGTGCGCGGCCGAGCAGGCCGTCGTCGAGCCATGGGGACTCGACGGCGACCGTCGCTGGATGCTGATCGACAGCAGGGGCAAGGTGGTCACCCAGCGTCAGCAGCCCGGCATGGCCCAGCTGTCCGCGACGCCCTTGCCCGGTGGCGGGGTGATCGTCTCGGCGCCGGGGAGTGCCCCGCTGACCGTGGACGTGCCGGAGCCGGTCTGCACCGTAGGCGCGGAGCTCTTCAGGGACAAGGTCGAGGTGGTGGAGGCGGCCGGGGCCGCGCACGCCTGGTTCAGCGCACGCCTCGGTGCGGAGGTCCGGCTCGTCCATCTCGACGCGCCGTCGCACCGCAGGCCTGTCGATCCGGCGTTCGGCCGCCCGGGCGAGACCGTTTCGTTCGCCGACGGCTACCCCCTGCTTCTCACGTCGAGCGCCTCGCTGGAAGCGCTCAACGCACTCGTGGCCCGGGGCGACCACCCGGAAGAGGGCCCGCTGCCGATGAACCGCTTCCGGCCGAACGTGGTCGTGGACGGGACGGCCCCGTGGGCCGAGGACGACTGGGGCCGGATCGCGATCGGGGAGGTCGCCTTCCGCGTGGCGAAGCCCTGCGGCCGCTGCATCGTGACCACGACCGACCAGCGGACGTCGAAGCGCGGCAAGGAACCCCTGCGTACGCTGGCCCGCCATCGTCTCGTCGGAAGGGATCTCCTGTTCGGCCAGAATCTGATCCCTGAGGGCACCGGGGTGATCCGGGTCGGGGACACGGTGCGGATCCTCGGATGAGTATCGGGCACCCTCGCACCGGCCGGGAACTCAACGGAATGTCCCGGGCGTTGGACGGCGTGAGGTTGCTCTCTCTTCGCTTCCCCAGCAGGTGATCAGTGCCGTACCGGGCTATGACGGATACGGGAGGGGGTGGATGACTGTGCGAGCGGTCCTGGGGATCCGGCGGTGGCGGCGCAATCCCCTGTGCAGGCCCACCGACCGCCACGAGGCATGGGGGACACTCGCAGCGCTGCTGCTGATGCTGATCGCCGCCCCGGTGCTCGGCTGGCTGTGCGGTTCACTCACCGACGAAGCCCTCCAGCAGGCAGTGCGCGCGCAGCACGCGCAGCGGCACCTCACCAGCGCCGTCGTCGTGCGCGGGCCCTCCGGTGTCTCGCGCTTCGCCCAGGACCCCGAGGCGGCCGTTGCGGAAGGCACCGCGCAGTCCTCCGCGGTGGCCCGGTGGAAGGCCCCGGACGGGACGACCCGCACCGGCAGAGTGTCCACGGCGTCCGCAGACACCACCCCCGGGGAGCGGATACGGATCTGGACGGACGACAGGGGCCGCCCGGTGATACGCCCCATGGACACGTCGACGGCGCGCACCCATGCGGTCCTGGACGGAATCGGTGCGACCCTGGTCGCGGTGGGTCTGGTGGAAACTGCACGCCGACTGGCCGTATGGCGCATGATGCAACAGCGGTACGGTCGGCTCGACCGGGCCTGGGCCGAAACCGGTCCCGACTGGGGCCGGACCGGGACGGGCAGCTGAACCCACTGGTGCGCGATGTCGAGGGCTGGGCCGCTCCATCTGTTTCACAGACCCTCATGAGCGGCCGACGCGTCAACTCGCGTCCGCCGCGCGCGCTACGGTGGACCGGCCCGCCCGACTCCTCGGCCGGCGGGCCCGGAGCTGCCGTGAGGCCGGTGGCACCGGCGTCGCGCGGGCATGCGGACAGGCACGAGGCAGCGCACACGGCACGAGGTGGGGGCACAGCAGCACCATGGCACAGGGCACGGTCCAGGTGACGCACACCGGCACATCACGATGGCGCCGCCGCACGGGCGAATACGCTTCCCTCACCGCAGCCCTCGAGGCCGCAGCGGACGGTGACGTCCTCACCATCGCCCCGGGTACCTACCGGGAGAATCTCGTCGTCGACCGCGCGGTGACCCTGCGCGGCCCCGAGGGATCCGTCGGTTCCGTGCGGATCGCGCCGGTCGACGGCGTACCCCTGACGGTGCGCGCCTCGGCGGTGATCCAGGACCTTCATGTGGAGGGCCAGGATTCCGCCGCCCCGGCGCTGCTCGTCGAGGAGGGCGCTCCCGAACTTTCGGATCTGCGTGTCGTGACCCGGTCGGCCGCCGGGATGGAGGTGCGGGGCGCAGCCCGGCCCACCGTGCGCCGCTGCACCGTCGACAACCCGGCCGGCGTCGGCATCGCCGTACTCGACGGTGCCGGGGGCGTGTTCGAGGAGTGCGAGATCGTGTCGGCCGGGCAGTCCGGCGTCTCGGTCCGCGACGGGGCGCATCCGAGGCTCGAGCGGTGCCGTGTCCACCACGCCTCCGGGGCCGGGCTGAGCGTGACCGGCGAGGGCAGCGGTCTGGAGGCCGTCGGCTGCGAGGTGTACGAGATCAAGGGCAGCGGGGTGCAGGTCACTGCCCGCGGTGCCGCGCATCTCACCGACTGCACCGTGCACCGCACGTCCGCGGACGGGGTCACGCTGGACACCGACGCGGTCCTCACGCTCGCCGACTGCGACATTCACGATATCCCGGAGAACGCGGTCGACCTTCGGTCCCGCTCCGTTCTCACGCTGACCCGCTCGACCGTGCGCCGGTTCGGCCGCAACGGCCTGTCGGTCTGGGACCCCGGCACACGTGTCGATGCCAACCAGTGCGAGATCCACGACAGCACGGGTGACTACCCGGCGGTGTGGGTCAGCGACGGCGCCACCGTGATACTCGATTCGTGCCGCGTCCACGACGTACCCGATGCCCTCTTCGTCCTGGACCGGGGTTCGCGTGCCGACGTGGTGGACAGCGATCTGTCCCAGATCCGCAACACGGCGGTGTCGGTGAGCGACGGCGCCACCGCCCAGCTCGACGACTGCCGGATCCGCGAAGCGTCCACCGGCGCGTGGTTCCGCGACCACGGCAGCGGCGGAACCCTGAACAACTGCACCATCGACGCCGCCCAGACCGGCGTCATCGTGACCAAGGGCGCCGACCCGACGATCGAGCGCTGCACGGTCACCTCGCCCGCGGAGGCCGGCTTCTACGTCTCCGCCGAGGGCCGCGGCACCTTCGACACGTGCCGTGTCACCGGGAGCGAGGGCTACGGCTTCCATGTCATGGACGGCTGCCGCTCCACGCTCACCCGCTGCCGCACCGAGCGGTGTGCCCGCGGGGGGTACGAGTTCGCGGAGGGCTCCGGCTTCCCGGGCGACGGGATCGGCGGCGGTCCGGTGGTGAAGGACTGCACCAGCGACGAGAGCGGACTGCGCGGGGCCACTCCCCCGGCCCCGCCGGTCCTGACGGCGACCCAGTCGACGCCCGGACTGCTCGGTGATGTGCCGGGACAACGCGCCGCGGAGCCCGCCGTCCCGCCCGCTCCGGCCGAGCCGGTGCGGGATTCGGGCGCCGTCCTCGGGGAGTTGGACTCGCTGGTCGGTCTGGACAGCGTCAAGCGCGAGGTGCGTGCCCTGACCGACATGATCGAGGTCGGCCGGCGCCGCAGGCTCGCGGGCCTCAAGGCGGCGTCGGTGCGCAGGCACCTCGTGTTCACCGGCTCCCCCGGTACGGGCAAGACGACGGTGGCCCGCCTGTACGGCGAGATCCTGGCCTCGCTCGGTGTGCTGGAGCACGGTCATCTCGTGGAGGTGTCCCGCGTCGACCTGGTCGGCGAGCACATCGGGTCGACGGCGATCCGTACGCAGGAGGCGTTCGAACGGGCGCGTGGCGGGGTCCTGTTCGTCGATGAGGCGTACGCGCTGTCGCCCGAGGACTCCGGCCGGGACTTCGGGCGGGAGGCCATCGACACGCTGGTGAAGCTCATGGAGGACCACCGGGACGCCGTGGTCGTGATCGTGGCCGGGTACACGCACGAGATGGAGCGCTTCCTCACCGTCAACCCGGGTGTCGCGTCCCGTTTCTCCCGGACCATCACCTTCAGCGACTACGTTCCCGAGGAGCTGCTGCGGATCGTCGAGCAGCAGACCGAGGAGCACGAGTACAGCCTCGCGGACGGCGCCGGGGAAGCGCTGCTCAAGTACTTCACAGCGCTTCCCAAGGGCCCCGCCTTCGGTAACGGCCGCACGGCCCGTCAGACCTTCGAGTCGATGGTCGAGCGGCACGCGGGCCGGGTCGCCCAACTCGCGGAGCCGAGTACGGACGACCTCACGCTGCTCTATCCGGAGGATCTTCCCGAACTGCCCTGAGTCTCCCCGCCGGCCTGGTGGGGCACGACCGGTCCGAGCCGTTCCAGGAGTGCGGCCCGCTCCACGGCGAAGACCGGGTCGGCCTGGTAGTCCGAGTGCCCCAGGATCGGTTCGGGCAGCGGGTGTTCGGGGGTGCGGCCGTAGACCAGCGGGTCCTTCAGCGGTCCCCGGTCCACCTCGGGCCCCTTGCTCTCTTCGATGCGTACGGGACCGCCGATCGGGTCCGTCGCACGCCAGAGGTTGCGCCAGCAGTGCACGGACCGGTGCAGCCCGTCCAGGGGTACCGGTCCGAAGTAGGCGGGGAACCAGCGCCCGTAGAGCCGCTCGATCGGTGAGCCGTAGGTGAGCAGTGCGACCCGGCGCCGCGTCGCGTCGGGTAGCTGCCAGACGGCGGCCGCCGCCAGGACGCTGCCCTGGGAGTGTCCCGAGATGACGAGCCTGCCCCGGGTGCGGGCCGTCCATGCGGACATCCGGGACGACAGGTCGGGCACGGCACGCTCCGCGTAGCAGGGCGGCGCGAAGGGGTGGGCGGCGCGCGGCCAGAACGTACCGACGTCCCAGAGGATGCCGATCGTGCGCCGGGCGGACACGTCGCGGTAGGCACGGCGGCCCCAGGTGACGAACAGGACGAATCCGAAGCCGATCATCCAGGAGCCGGTCGACTGGGCCGCCTCGGCGAGCGACTCGACGAGGGGAACCGTACCGTCCATCGCCCGGCCGGGCACCTCGCCGGTGAGCCAGGACCCGGCGACCGCTCCGGCGCCGAGGAGCAGTGTGGCGCCGGAGACCAGCGCGACGAGCCAGGGTGCGGAGTCGGTGAGGGCCGCCGTGGCCCTGGTTCCCGCGATCCGCCGGGTGCGGGCGCGGTCGGGCCGCGCCTGTGCGTACTCCGCCTCGACCTCGGGGCCCAGCCGGCGGGCGCGCAGCACGGTGCGGACGGCCAGCCAGGTGAGGGGGGCGAGCAGGAGCAGCAGCAGGACAGGGATGACGGAAGCCTGCCAGCTGAGGAGCACGGGCGGCCCCTCTATGGTCGAGCCGGCGCCCATGCCGGGTGTACCGGAGCCGTCGAGCCAGTCGGCGACACGCTGGGCGACCCCGCCGGTCATCACACCGCCGAGAGCGCAGGCGAGCATCGCCACGGCGGGCCCTCCCAGGCCGTGGAGGGTCGTGCGCGGCTCGGGGATGCGCCGGTACAGGCTGAACGCCACCACGGCGAGCAGCACGACGAGAGCGCCCTGCCCGACGACGAGGACGCGGAAGGCGGTCTCTCCCGGGAGGGTGCCCGAGGACGCCCAGGCGGGTCGGGCCCAGGCGGCGTACACCGTGCCGACGAACAGCAGGGCGAGCGCCGTCCCCGGCAGGAGGGTGATGACGGCACGGTCGAGGGCGTTGTCGAGGCGCCGCTCGCTGCGGCCCCGGCGGCAGACCACCGCGACGACCACGAGAGCGCACACGGCGAGGGCCGCCTCGAACAGACCGCCGATCACAGCGGGCACGGGACCGTCGGTGGACCGGTCGTGCCGGGCGGCGGCTCCCCCCACCGCGGCTGCGACGGTGAGGAATCCGGCGGCGGTGTGGGCGGCTCGCAGCCGGGCGACCAGTCGGCGGCCGTACCAGAACCCGGGCCGGCCGAGGGCGGGACGGACCGGTGGTGCGGTGGACGGGGCGGTCTCCGGCGTGGGTGCCGAGTCCTCCTCGTGTTCGTCCGGCGTGTGTGCCCGGTCCACCTCGGATTCGTCCCAACTCAGAGGTCGCTGCGATTCGTACGCGCTCCAGGTGCGGTTGGACAGGTACCAGAGCAGGCCGACCAGGGCCGTGGGCACGAGTGCGGCGACCGCGAGCCGGCGTCCCGGCTGGGACCACCAGCCGCCCTGCTCCGTCGACAGGAAGCCGAGCCAGGACCGTTGGCCGGAGCACTCGGGTGCACCCGCGCACTGCCAGGCCACCAGGTCGAGGGCGACCTCGCAGACCGCGGCGGTCAGCAGCACGGTCAGGCTGAGCGCGATGAGCCGCACCACCATGCCGTACAGCCGCACCGACGCGGTGCGGCTCCGCGCCGTCGGCCGCATCCAGTGGGCGAGGTTGACCACCATGAAGGGGAGCAGCAGCAGCCACAGGGCACGGGAGCCGTTGCCCGAGGTGAGGTTGGACCAGCAGTAGGCCTCGGCGACGGGGCCGTCCCGATGACGTTCGGGGTGCTGCTCGGCCTCGACGTCCTCGGTGCGCCGGTAGATGGCGGCCGTCGCGTCACCGGTGATCCTGGTCGTTCGGGGATCGCCGAGCATCTCCTGGGGAGTGGCTCCGCCGACGCCGTGGACGAGCAGTTCCAGCGCTGCCCCGGTGCTCTGCGGGGCCTGGGTGGCAGGGGGCAAGGTCGTCTGCTCGCTCTCTGGTCCTGCCGGCCTGTCGGACGGCGGGGAAGGGACGGGGGCACGGCGCGGAGTGCCGGGCTGACGCGCAGTCACCACCATCTCCGACGGAGGGTGCCTGCCGCATCGCTCTCACCGAATCTCCCCAGTGACGCGGCCGGCAGGGCTGCGTGGCAGGATGAGGGCGTCCCGCAGGCCGGTGTCGGACCTGCGGCCAGAGGGAAGGGACCGGACCCGGCGTTGAGCGAGAACCAGAACCTGCTGGCGGAACAGCGGCGCGCGCTCATCCTCGACGAGGTGCGCAAGCGCGGCGGGGTCCGGGTCAACGAGCTGACCCGCAGGCTGAATGTCTCCGACATGACCATCCGCCGGGACCTGGACGCACTGGCCCGCCAGGGCGTCATCGAGAAGGTGCACGGCGGGGCTGTGCCGCTGGTCGAGGCCAGTACGCACGAGCCCGGGTTCGAGGCCAAGTCGACGCTGGAGCTGAGCGCCAAGGAGGACATCGCGCGGGCGGCGGCGGCCATGGCCGTCCCGGGCAGCGCGATCGCCCTGTCCGGCGGCACGACCACGTTCGCGCTGGCCCGGCACCTCCTGGACGTTCCGGCCCTGACCGTGGTGACGAACTCGGTGCGGGTCGCGGACGTGTTCCACGACGCCCAGCGGCCGACGGCGGGAGGCGGGCCCCGGACCGGAGCGGCCACCGTGGTGCTGACCGGCGGGGTGCGCACGCCTTCGGACTCGCTCGTCGGGCCGGTCGCGGACCGCGCGATCGGCTCGCTCCACTTCGATGTGCTGTTCCTCGGGGTGCACGGGATCTCCGTGGAGGCCGGCCTCTCGACCCCGAACCTCGCGGAGGCCGAGACGAACCGCCGCTTCGTGCGCACCGCGCGACGGGTCGTGGTGGTGGCCGACCACACCAAGTGGGGCACGGTCGGCCTGAGTTCGTTCGCGACGCTGGACGAGGTGGACTCCTTCGTCACGGACTCGGGGCTGCCGGACGGCGCCCGGCAGGAGATCGAGGAGCATCTGCCGGGGCTGATCGTGGCGGGCGGTTCAGCACCCCAGTAGCCCCTCTCGGAAGGCGCGCGGGTTCCGCTCCGCATCTGACGGGCCGCGGACGTCCTAGGATCGTGCCGTGGCCGTCTTCCGGATCGAGCGTTTCACCCCCCTTCCCGCCGCCGAGGCCTGGCGTCGGGTGACCGACTGGGAGGCGCACGCCGGGCCTGTGCCGATGACGTCGGTCACCGTTCCGACCGGTCCGCCGACGCGGGTGGGGACGGTCTTCGTGGCTCGTACGGGTCTCGGGCCGTTCGGGTTCGACGATCCGATGGAAGTGGTGCGGTGGACGCCGCCGGTTGCCGGCCGTGCCGGGATCTGCCGCCTGGAGAAGCGCGGCCGGATCGTGTGGGGCAGGGCGTCGATCGATGTCCGGCCGACCGTCGCGGGGTCGCACGTGGTGTGGGTCGAGGAGCTGCGTGTGAGGCTGCTGCCCGGGTGGGGTGATCCGCTGCTCTCGACTGCGGGCCGCCGGGTCTTCGGGCGGGTGCTCGACACTCTGCTCGAAGGATCCTGATCTCAGGCGGGCCAGGTGCCGGTGGCCAGGAAGTGGTCGATGGTCCGCGTGTACGGGTCGATGTCCAGGCCCTGCTCCGTCAGCCAGCTGTCGGAGTAGTACTTGTCGAGATAGCGCTCGCCCGGGTCGCAGAACAGTGTGACGATGCTCCCGGTGCTGCCCCGGGCGACCATCTCCGCGACGAGCTTGAACGCGCTCCACAGTCCGGTGCCGGTGGAACCGCCGGCCTTGCGGCCGATGGCCCGTTCCAGTGCGCGCACGGCCGCGATGCTCGCCGCGTCCGGCACCTTCATCATTCGATCGATGGCACCGGGAACGAAGCTCGGCTCCATGCGGGGCCTGCCGATGCCCTCGATGCGTGAACCGCACTCGCTGGTCGCCAGGGGGTCGTGCCGGGTCCACCCGTCGAAGAAGCAGGAGTTCTCCGGGTCGGGTACGCAGATCTTCGTGTCGTGCTGCATGTAGCGGACGTAGCGCCCGATGGTCGCCGAAGTACCGCCGGTTCCGGCCGTGGCGACGATCCAGGCGGGCTCCGGGTACCGCTCCAGCCTGAGCTGCTGGTAGATGGATTCCGCGATGTTGTTGTTGCCGCGCCAGTCGGTGGCCCGCTCGGCGTAGGTGAACTGGTCCATGTAGTGGCCGCCGGTGCGGGCGGCGAGGGCTGCGGACTCCTCGTACAACGTCCGCGCGTCGTCGACGAAGTGGCACTGTCCGCCGTGGAATTCGATCAGCCGGCACTTCTCGGGACTGGTCGTGCGGGGCATCACCGCGATGAACGGGACACCGATCAGCTTCGCGAAGTACGCCTCCGAGACGGCTGTCGAGCCGCTGGACGCCTCGATGACCGGCTTGCCGCGGCGGATCCAGCCGTTGCAGAGCCCGTACAGGAAGAGCGAACGTGCCAGCCGGTGCTTGAGGCTGCCCGTGGGATGCGTCGACTCGTCCTTGAGGTAGAGGTCGATGCCCCACGGCTCGGGCAGGGGGAAGCGCAGGAGGTGGGTGTCGGCGGAACGGTTGGCGTCCGCCTGGACCTTGCGCACGGCTTCCTTGAGCCAGGCCCGGTAGTCGGGATCGCTGCGGTCGATGTCCGTGGTTGTCGCGATCTCACCGTCACGCCTGTGCTCACTGGTGTCCATCAGCGATCTCCTCCTCGTGCCACCGGTACCCGACACCACCACGATATTCCCCCCACCTGCGCAAACGATCGCTTTGATACCCCATAGCCCTCCCTTGGCCCTGCCGTGGCCGCGGGAGTCCGGGGTGCCTGAGATCCACTCCCGAAACGCGCGGTTCCGGCCTGATGCCACCTGGTGCAAAGGCCCCGATGCGGGCAGACTTCCCAGCAGAAGCCGGTACAAGGGGGGCGAAGTAGCCATGTCCGAGGCAGAGTTCAGTGCGAGCGGAGTCAGGATCGAGCGGTGGCCCCGTTCCCTGACCCTGGCCGGTCAGGTCGTCGTCAAGGACGGTCGGCTGGCCCTGCTGACCAGTACCGGCCGGGAGATCGACAGTGCCCCGGTGAGCACGGTGAGCGCGGGCAAGCGGTGGTTCCTGGCGGCGGACTCCGCGGTCGCGCGGGTCAACGGAGTGCGCTACCGGCTGACCATGGGGCAGCGCAACCGCAGGCCCGGCGGGGCCGCTCCGTTGCGCAGGTTCCTGGAGGTGCTGCGCCGCGCGGGCGGGCGGCGGACCTGACGCAACGGTTCCGTACGGACACCGCGAGTTGCGGACCCCAACCCCCTGAGTCACGCTGTTCACACGTCACTGATGGTGTACCGGCGGTGACCGCGCAAGCCGCTCCGCCGGATGCCTCAGGGCGGACCACGCACGACCAGACCAGAAACAGCAGCGAGCCACACTGCTGGATCCGTTCCTTCGTCTTCTTCCGGACCTATTTCGGGGAGTCGCAGCCGTGATCAGCGAGCCAAGCAGGCACTGCGCGGTGGAGCTCCAGGCCCTGCCGTCGCGGATCGGTCAGGTCCGCAGAATCATTTCGGCGCAACTGCGCTACTGGCATCTCGATCCTCTGATCGACCAGGCAGCGCTCGGCGTCACCGAACTGCTGACCAATGTCCACCGGCATGCACAGCCGGACAAATCATGCACCGTCGAGATCGAGCTGCTGCTCGACCGTCTCACGGTCTCCGTCCACGACCACGACCCACGGCTGCCGACCGTGTGCGACGCCGATTCGTCCGCCACTTCGGGGCGCGGACTGGCGATGATCGCCGCAGTCAGCGAGAGCTGGGGAGTACGACCGACCGACGACACGGGCAAGGTCGTCTGGTTCACCCTTCCGGCCCCGTCCTTCGCCACCGCGCTGGCCCCTCTTCCGGTGTACGGGTCGACGACCGACGGTCCTTTCGGCTCCGGACGGGACACCCTCGTGGAGCCCACCGCACAGACCCGGGCCCGGTCGGCCGTCGTCGGCTGACCGGGCAGGGGGCGAGTGCGCCACGCCCTCGGTGCGACGGTGCGCGCCACTCCGTGACGATCGCGCGGAGCACGTCGAGTCGTGCGGCGCGCCGTGCCGGGCGCCGGCCGGCCTGTGCCCCCGCGGCGAGCCCGACCAGGGCCACGACCAGCAGCTTCAGCGGCGGCAGGGCGTAGACGAACGCCGTGTCGCCGGTGCCCTCCGACGCCTTGACGAGTACCCGGCCGAGGAGAGCACCGAGCAGCAGGCCGCCTGCGGTGCCGAACGCGGAGGCCGGCACCGACTCCCGGCGCACGCGCACCATGCTCCGAAGCCGGCTTTCTGGGTCTGTCCGAACGCCCTCAACAGGCCCAGTTCATCTGTGCGTTCAAGGACGGCCAGGGTGAGGGTGTTGGCGATGCGCTCACTCCGGCAGAGGCCCTGACCTGGGTGTCGCCGGCGCCGTGGACCTTCACGGCGTCGGCGAGCCGGGCGGCTGCGGTGCTACCGGTGGTGGTGTCGGCGGCGGTCATGCCGGTCCGTCCTTGTCGAAGCGTCCGAAGGGTTCGTCCAGGACGGAGAGGCGGCGCCAGTACTCGTCCTCGTCGATCTCACCTGCGGCGAACCGCCTGCCGAGGAGGTCGATCGGCGAGTGCTCGCCGGTGCTGCCCCGACGGACGCCGTGGGACTGCCACGGGCCGCGGCGACCGCGCCAGACCGTGCGGCGCAGCAGGGTGACGACGCCGATGACGACGGCCGCCCAGATGATCGGGAAGAGGAGGATCCAGGGTCCGGGTCCGCCGGAGTGGGCCAGGGTGTTCATCTCCGTCAGCTCCCTCGGTCAGAGGTTCGTTCGCGTTCTTCTGTCGCTTACGAGCCTGTGTCCAGGAGGGGGTCCGGGGCGTCGTACGGCCGACGGCAGTACGCGTACACCCGTGGGAGTACGTGGCGCGCACACGTCTGCTCCGGGCGTCGGCCACGGCCCCGTAGCGGGGTTGTCGCCACGGCACCCGCCGTGGATCCGCGCCGCTGGGAGCTGCTCCACCTCACCCTCTGGGAGCAGGAGCCGGCCGCGGCCCCGGTGACCGCTTCGAGGTGCTGCACGTGTCGGCGCCGGAACGCGACCGGCTGAGTCGGTGCGGGCACGGGTGCCCCGGTCCGCACCCGGGTGGAACAGGCCCTCGGAAAGGACCTGTTCCACTCCGTCCTTGTCACCGCCCCGCCGTGCGCCTTCGCGTTCGCCGCCCCGCGGGAGGGCACCCGTCCCTGATCAGGTGAGGGCGGCCAGCGGGTCGTCGAGCACGGGCTGCCAGGCCAGCTCGGCGGCGCCCACCAGGCTGTTGTGGGCCAGCGTGCAGGACAGGATCGGCACGCTGCCGCTGCGTCCCCACAGGCTGCGGTCGGCGACGACCGCCCGGAGCCGTTCGGGGTCGGCTTCGAGGAGGTCGCGGTGCAGTCCGCCGAGGATGATGCGGTCGGGGTTGAGGATGTTGACGAGCCCGGCCAGGCCCAGGCCGAGACGGTCGATCAGTTCCTCGGCCGCGGTCCGTACGCGGGGGTCGGCGTACTCCGTGCGCAGCAGGTCGCCGGCCTGCTTGAGGAGCGACTCCTCGGGACCGGGTTCCCGGCGCGCCGCGGTGAGGAAGGCGAGGGGGTCCGTCTCGACGTCCAGGCAGCCGCGTCCGCCGCAGTGGCAGGGCCGTCCCTCGGGGTTCACCGTGAGATGTCCCACTTCCAGGGCGAGTCCCGAACTCCCGCTGTGCAGGCGCCCGTCCAGGACGAGCGCACCGCCCACGCCGCGGTGTCCGGTGGCCACGCAGAGCAGGTGCTGGGCACCACGTCCTGCGCCGTGCCGGTGCTCGGCGAGGGCGGTGAGGTTGACGTCGTTGCCGGTGAACGCCGGTCCGGTGATACCGGCCGCGCGCACGCAGGCGGTGAAGATCTCCCGGACGGGGGCACCCGGGGGCCAGGCGATGTGCAGCGGGTTGAGGGCGGTGCCCTCGGGTTCGGCGACGGCGGAGGGTACGGCGAGCCCGGCTCCGACGCAGCGCAGTCCGCTGTCCCGCAGCAGCCGGGCGCCGGCTTCGACGACCTCGCCGAGTACCTGGGCGGGATCGGCCATGACCGCCACGCAGCCGGGTGCGGTGGCGACGATCCTGCCGCCGAGCCCGACGAGCGCGGCCCGGAAGCCGTCGGAGTGGACCTGCGCGGCGAGTGCGACCGGCCCGCTGTCCCTGACGGCCAGCCGGTGCGAGGGGCGGCCCTGCGAACCGGCGGCGGAGCCGGGGCTGGAGTCGACCCGGATGAGCCCGAGCGCCTCCAGTTCCGCGGCCACCGCTCCCGCGGTGGCCCGGGTGACACCGAGTTCGGACGTCAGCACGGCACGCGTGGGCGCGCGGCCTGTGTGGACCAGCTCCAGCGCGGGTCCCAGGGCGCTGCGGCCTCTCTCCAACTTCTGCCGGGTGGTGGTCGACTTCCCGTTCATGGGGGCGAGTCTCCCATGATCCGGAGCCGCCGCCGACGCCCGTATGCCGCACATCGTTCACCGGGCCGTCACGGGGTTCGCCATGTTGCGCACGGGGTCCGCCCGGCCCTATGCTGAGTTTGTGCCGCAACTAAACAAACTGCGGACGGCCCTACCGGGGGGACTTGGCGGAGACACCGCCCCACCCCCGTCGGCCCGCCTCCGTACCGCGCTGACCGTGTTCTTCGCCCTCGACGGGTTCCTCTTCGCCGGCTGGGTGGTCCGTATCCCGGCCATCAAGCACCAGACCGGAGCCTCCCCCTCCACCCTCGGACTCGCCCTGCTGGGCGTCTCCGCGGGTGCGGTGATCACCATGATGCTCACCGGCAGGCTCTGCCGGCGCTACGGAAGCCATGCCGTCACCGTGGTCTGCGGAGTACTGCTCTCCCTGAGCATCGCCCTTCCCGCGCAGACGCATTCGGTCCTCGCTCTCGGGCTGGTCCTGTTGCTGTTCGGAGCCGCTTACGGCGGCATGAACGTGGCGGCGAACAGCGCGGCCGTCGATCTGGTCACCGCCATGCGCCGCCCGGTGATGCCGAGCTTCCACGCCGCCTTCAGCCTCGGCGGCATGGCCGGCGCCGGGCTCGGCGGACTGGTCGCGGGTGGCCTGTCGCCCTCGACGCACCTGTTCGCCCTCACCGGAATCGGGCTGCTCGTCACTGCCGTCACCGGCCCGGTCCTGCTGCGCCACCGGCCGGCCACCGGCGTCACCACCCCGAAGCAGGGGGCTGCCCGCGTACAGGGGCGCCCGCAGCGCATGGACCGCCGCGCCCGCCGGATCGTCATCCTTTTCGGCGTCATCGCGCTCTGCACGGCGTACGGCGAGGGTGCGCTGGCCGAGTGGGGCGCGCTGCACCTGACCCAGGACCTGCACGCCGACCCGGGGCCCGCCGCAGCCGGATACTCCCTGTTCGCCCTGACCATGGCCATCGGCCGGCTCACCGGCACCACGCTCCTCGAACGGTACGGACAGACCCGCACGCTGGTGGTCGGCGGAACGACGGCCGCGGCAGGAATGCTGCTCGGAGCCCTCGCCCCCACCCTCTGGCTCGCCCTGCTCGGATTCGCCGTGACCGGCCTCGGCCTGGCCAACATCTTCCCCGTCGCGGTCGGCCGGGCGGGCGCGCTGGCCGGTCCCAGCGGAGTGGCTGCCGCGTCGACGCTCGGCTACGGCGGGATGCTGCTGGGGCCGCCGGTGATCGGCTTCCTGGCCGACTGGTTCTCCCTGCCCGTGGCGCTCACGACGGTGACGCTGCTCGCCGCGACCGCGGCGCTGCTGGGGTTCGGCGCACGCCGCGTAACGCACACATGAGCGATTGAGTAGCCGTACTCAGGCACGGACGGCTCCCCCGGCGCACGATGGAGACATCAACCGACGACGGGAGCGGACATGAGTCACCAGCTGATAACCAAGCGGCAGCTTCGCGCACTGGCACGTCTGACCTTCGGCAACGCGGCGTCGCTGATCTACCTCGGCCTCGTCCTCGCGACCACGGTCTTCGTGGCGGTGGACACTCTGTTCGTGGCTCACGAGGATGCGTCGTTCGCCGGGGTCTGGGTGTTCTTCCTCGCAGCTCCGACCGTCTTCGTCTTCCTCCTCGGCAGCTCCGTCGTCGGCGCCGACACGGGCGGTCCGGCCTGGTTCGTCTACCTTGCCCTCGTCGTGTCCGTCCTCGTGCAGGCCTGCGCCCTCGGCTGGTTCGCACGGCTGGTTCGCCGTGGCGGCCGGAGCCGCTCCGTCCACCCCCAGGGCGCCTGACCCACCTGGCACAATCTCAGCCGTGGAGACAACCGAGCACATAGCGTCCCTCGCCCGGGAAGGCCGTCTGCTGGCCGGGGCCGCCGGCGAGGCAGGCCCGGACGCACCGGTTCCGACCTGCCCGGGCTGGCAGGTGCGCGATCTGCTGAGGCACACCGGCATGGTGCACCGCTGGGCGACCGCGTTCGTGACCGAGGGCCACCGGACGTACGTCCCGGACGGTGGCGAGCCCGACCTGGACGGCGACGAGCTGCTCGACTGGTTCACGGAAGGGCACGCGCTGCTGGTGGAAGCACTGCGCACCGCGCCCGCCGACCTCGACTGCTGGGCCTTCCTGCCCGCGCCGTCCCCGCTGGCCTTCTGGGCGCGCAGGCAGGCGCACGAGACGAGGATCCACCGCGTGGACGCCGAATCGGCGCGCGGCGGAGCACTGACACCGGTGGCTGCGCCCTACGCCGTCGACGGCATCGACGAACTACTGACCGGCTTCCACGCCCGCCCCAGGAGCCGGGTGCGTACCGGCACACCCCTCACCATGCGGCTGCGTGCGCTGGACGCGGACGTGGTGTGGACGGTGCGGCTGTCCGCCGAACCGCCGCTGACGGTGCGTGGCGTCGCCGGGGAAGCGGAGCAGGCGGAGCAGGCGGACTGCGAGGTGAGCGGAACCGCCTCGGAGCTTTGCCTGGCCCTGTGGAACCGTCTGCCGCTCTCGTCCCTCGTGGCGAGCGGGGACAAGGAGGTCGCTGCGCTGTGGACCGGGAACTCCGGAGTCAACTGGTCGTGAACGGTCCGGCCGCCCCGGGACCAGAGGGGTCGTGAACGGTCCGGCAGCCCCGGGCCGGGCGGTACCGCTCAGCCCTGGGGCTCGCCCAGCATCCGGGAGAGCACCGCGCGCTGCAGCGGTCTGACCTCCGCGTGGCGGGTCCGGCCTTTCTCCGTCAGCTCGACCCGTACGCCGCGACGGTCCTCGCTGCACATCCCGCGGCGGACCAGCCCGTCCCGCTCCAGCCGGGCGACCAGGCGGGACAGCGCACTCTGGCTGAGATGGACCTGGGAGGCGAGCTCCTGTACGCGGTAAGCAGCACCGCCGTCGTAGGCCGCGCTCTCCGCGAGGACGTCCAGCACCTCGAAGTCGCTGGCCCCCAGGCCGTGCTGATGAAGTGCGCGATCGAGCTCGGAGAGGGTCCTCGCGTGCAGCGCCAGCAGAGCCCGCCACTCGTCGACGAGCACCCGGTCCGACGTGTTCGCTGCCATGTCCGCACGCTAGCAGAGCGCAAGGAGGTCGTTGCATCAGAAACTATATGCACGCGCATGGAATGGCGGAGCCGTAGCCGCCGAGGGCTCCTTGCCGTCGGCCACCACTCCTGTGACACTTCGGACATGGGGCGACGCACTCAGGCGGACCGGGACGCGATGACGGTCGAGATCGGCTTCGCGCTGGTGAGCGGAGCCCTGGTGGCCGCTGCCACCTTCGGCGGGATCTTCCTCCCTACTCTTTTCCTCGACCTGACACCCACGGGTGAGCGCGTCCTGTTCCGCATCGGCGCCCTGCTCGGGGCCTTGACGTTCGTCGTCCGCGTGGTGCACGTGCTGTGGCGCTTTCCGCGGGCGTCGCATGAGCAGCGTGTGCCGTCCGCTCAGCCGAGCCAGCCGGGCCGCACGAGCCCCGACTCGTAGGCGAGCACGACGAGCTGGGCCCGGTCCCGGGCACCCAGTTTCACCATCGCGCGGCTCACATGCGTCTTGGCGGTCAGCGGACTGACGACGAGCCTGCGGGCGATCTCCTCGTTGGAGAGCCCGATTCCGACGAGGGCCATCACCTCCCGTTCCCGCTCGGTCAGTTCGTCCAGGGCCGTCGCCGCCGCGGGCTCCTTGGACCGGGCGGCGAACTCGGCGATCAGCCGGCGCGTCACTCCGGGCGAGAGCAGGGCGTCTCCGCCCACCACCGCCCGTACCGCCCGCAGTAGTTCCTCGGGTTCGGTGTCCTTGACCAGAAAGCCGGAGGCCCCGGAGCGGATCGCCTCGAACACGTACTCGTCCAGCTCGAAGGTGGTGAGCATGACCACCTTCACCTCGTTCAGCGCGGGGTCGCCGGTGATGGCTCGCGTCGCCGCGAGGCCGTCCAGGTGCGGCATGCGGATGTCCATGAGCACCGTGTCGGGCCGCAGTTCGCGTACCAGGCGTACCGCTTCCGCACCGTCGGCCGCCTCTCCCGCCACCTCGATGTCGGGCTGGGCGTCCAACAGGGCCCGGAAGCCCGCCCGGACGAGCAACTGGTCGTCGGCGAGCAGTACGCGGATCACGATGTCTCCTCCGTGGGCCGGGCCGGATCCTGTGAGTCGGACGGTAGGGGGAGCTGGGCCCGCACGCGGAAGCCGCCGCCGGACCGTGGCCCCGCGTCGATCGTGCCACCCAGCGCGGCGGCCCGCTCCCGCATGCCGATGAGACCGTTGCCGCTGCCCCCGGCGTCGCCGCCGGTCGCGGGTCCCTCGTCATCGATACGGAGCCGAATGCCCTCGCTCCCGTAGGCGATCCGGACCTCGGCACTGCGCGACCCGGAGTGCCGCACCACGTTCGTGAGCGCCTCCTGCACGATGCGGAAGGCCGCGAGATCGGTGCCGGGCGGGACCTTGCCCGCCGGACCATCCGTCTCGACCGTGACGGTGAGGCCCGCAGCGGCTGCCTGCTCGACGAGTTCGGGGAGCCGGTCCAGTCCCGGGGCAGGGGTGCGCGGGGCGTCGCCCGGGGTGCGCAGGTTGTCGAGGACCTGACGTACCTCGCCCAGTGCTTCCTTGCTCGCCGACTTGATGGTGGTGAGCGCGGCGCGGGCCTGTTCCGGATCCGAGTCGAGCAGCGCGAGTCCGACACCGGCTTGGACGTTGATGACGGAAATGCTGTGGGCGAGGACGTCGTGGAGTTCACGGGCCATGCGGAGCCTCTCCTCGTCGGCCCGCCGCTTCTCGGCCGCCGCGCGCTGCGCCCTGGCAGCGGCCCACTGCTCGCGACGTACCCGCAACAGCTCTGCGGCGGCGACGATCGCCACCACCCAGGCGGTGACGAAGGCCTCCTGCCCCCAGGGGGCGGAGTCGTCCCCGTCCGGTGGCAGCCACCGGTACAGCCAGTGCGCCATCAGCACATGGCCTGCCCACAGCGCGCCGAGGGACCACCAGGCGGCCTTGCGGTGCCCCGAGACGATCGCGCTGAAACAGCCCACGGCAACGGTGAGGAAGACCGGGCCGTAGGGATACCCCAGTCCGAGGTAGACGAGTGTCGCCGCCGACGTCCCGGCGACGGCCACCACCGGGTGCCGGTGCCGTACGAGCAGTACGGCGACGGCGGCGAACAGCAGCAGCCGTGCGAGGAGGTCGACCGGTTGACGGTCCTGGCCCTGCGCCGCGAAGTTGGTGCCCGCCATCACGAACACGCCGAGCGCCACGGTCGACGGCCACGGCAGCCGTGCGGCGTACCGTGCCCGGACTCCGGACAGCCATCGCGGCGGCCCCTCGTCCCAGGGACCGCCCGGTCCCCGGTGGGGGGCCGCGCTTCTGTGCGCTCGCTGCTCGTCCATACCGGCAACGCTAGACGGACGGCCCCCTGCCGGGCGTCAGCCGGGCGTGGTGACCACATGTACTCCCTGTGGAGTACCCGGACGGGCGGGCCGGCGCCTGCGGGTCCCGCCCTGCGATCGCGGGGGCCTGCACGTCCCGCCCTGCGTCGGCGGGTGCCTCAGGACCCCGCGCTGCCCGCCCGCCCGGCGGCGGTGGCCGGGCCGTCCAGGAGGCCCACCGCGCGGGCGAGGTCGTGGGCGCCACGGCGGAACAGCAGGTCCGGCGCTTCGACGACCCGGTTGAACTGGCCGAAGACCTCGAAGGAGATCAGGCCGAAGAGCTGGGCCCACGCCGGGACGAGCGCGGCGACGACACCGGGCGGGAGGTCGGGGGCGAGGTCGGCAGCCATGCGTTCGGCCTCGGGGCGCAGCTCGCCTGCCAGCGGCGGGACGGCCAGACCGTCATCGAGGAAGGCTTCACGGACGAGCCCGATGAGGACGAGGCCCATACGCGACGCGGGGCCGACCGTGTCCTGCGGGGCGGTGTAGCCGGGGACGGGCGATCCGTAGATCAGTGCGTACTCATGGGGATGGGCGAGGGCCCACTCCCGTACCGCACGGGCGACGGTCGTCCAGCGGGCGGTGTGAGGTCCGGTGGAGCCGCCGGGCGTCGCGCGAGCCGCCTCGGCGGTCTCGCCGACCGCGCCGTACGCGTCGATGATGAGCGCGGTGAGGAGATCGTCGCGGCTGGGGAAGTAGCGGTAGAGCGCGGAGGAGACCATGCCCAGCTCGCGTGCGACGGCGCGAAGGGAGAGCTTCGCCGCGCCGTCCGCGGCAAGCTGTCTCCTCGCCTCGTCCTTGATGGCGGCGGTGACCTCGATGCGAGCTCGTTCCCTGGCTCCTCGGATGGTGCTCATGGCCTCATTCTGACATGGAACGGATCACTGACCAATAACGAGAGCAATGCTCTTGCTTTGGAGCACCCATTGCGTGCACACTGATCTCAAGAGAGAGCAGCGCTCACGCTTGCGAAGGGGATCTCATGTCCGCACACGTTCGGAAGCCCGGCTGGTTCACCGTCAACATCCTCAACCGGACGGTCACCTGGATCACCCGGCGCGGCATCAGCGTCTGGGGATCCCGCGTCCTGGCGGTCCGCGGCCGCAAGAGCGGCGAGTGGCGCCGCACCCCGGTCAACCTCCTGACCGTGGACGGGCAGCAGTACCTGGTGGCGCCCCGCGGCCACGTGCAGTGGACGCACAACATGCGGGCAGCGGGCGGCGGCGAGCTCCACCTGGGGAAGAAGAGCACGGCCTTCACCGCCACCGAGGTTCCTGACGACGAGAAGCCCGACCTGCTGCGCGCCTACCTCAAGCGCTGGAAGGCGGAAGTCGGGGTGTTCTTCAACGGCGTCGGCCCGGACTCGTCCACCGAAGAACTGCGCCGCATCGCCCCCGACCACCCGGTCTTCCGGATCACGGTCGAAGGCTGAGCGGTCGAGGGCTGAGCGGTCGAGGGCTGAGCAGTCGAGGGCTGAGCAGCTGAAGCACCCTCAGCGAGCCGTAGCTCCCCTGCGAAGGGAAGCGCCTCAGGGAGCCGAGGCACCCCCCGTGAACCGGATACCTCAGCGAACCGCGGAATCCTCGGAGACGGACGCCGCCTGCTCCCGGAGCTCCCTGCGGTCCATCGCCGACAGCGCCCGCTGTGCCATCGGGTGCGAGCGCACCAGCTCGGCCAGTGACGTCGACCCCCGGGCGACGCCGGCGAACGCGGTCCAGGCCGGGCGGAATCCCGTCAGCACCGCGTGGAGAACTCCCGGGCGCCGCTCGAACAGTTTGAGCATGCGCCGGCCGACGCCCATCTCGACGCCCAGCCCTGCCTTGATCGCGAACGCGTAGTTGAGGGCCTGGCGCCTGGCATCGACCGCGTCGTGCGCCTCAGCGATCCGTACCGCCCACTCACCGGCGAGCCGTCCGGAGCGCAGGGCGAACGAGATGCCTTCCCTGGTCCACGGTTCGAGCAGCCCGGCCGCGTCTCCGCAGACCACCACCCTCCCGCGGGAGAGGGGCGAATCGTCGCTGCGGCAGCGGGTCAGGTGACCTGAGGAGATCTTCGGCTCGAACCCGGCAAGCCCCAGCCGCCCGATGAAGTCCTCCAGGTACCGCTTGGTGCCCGCGCCGTCGCCGCGTGCCGAGATCACCCCGACGGTCAGCGTGTCCCCCTTCGGGAAGACCCAGCCGTAACTTCCTGGCATCGGTCCCCAGTCGATGAGCACCCGCCCCGCCCAGTCCTCCGCGACCGTCTCCGGAACCGGGATCTCCGCCTCGAGGCCGAGGTCCACCTGGTCGAGCTTCACCCCGACGTGCGCCCCTATGCGGCCCGCGCTGCCGTCCGCGCCGACGACCGCCCGCGCGAGAACCGTCTCCCCGTCGGACAGCACGACGGCGACCGTGCGCCGGTCGGGCACCGCGGAGCCGTGCTGCTCCACGCGGGTCACCGCCGTACCGGTGCGAAGCTCGGCGCCCGCCTTCTGCGCCTCCTCCACCAGTCCGGCATCGAACTCCGGACGGTTGATCAGCCCGAAGAGCATGCGCTTGGACCTGCGGGTGCGCGACAGCTTCCCGTTGAGCGAGAAGGTGACCGCGTACACACGGTCCCTGAGGGGCAGTTCGAACCCCGGGGGCAGGGAATCCCGCGAGAATCCGATGATTCCGCCGCCGCACGTCTTGTAGCGGGGAATCTCCGCCTTCTCCAGCAACAGCACCCGACGGCCTGCGACGGCTGCCGCATACGCCGCGGAAGCCCCGGCCGGACCCGCACCGACCACGACGACGTCCCATACCGACGACGACTCTTCCGGCTCACGTCCGGCGTCTGCGTTCTCGCTGCTCACGATGTGGTTCTGCTCCCGATCCCGACCAGTGGCCCCAGCTGCTCACGGCATCCTACGGCGCGTTGCGGCCGAGCCCCGCTGTGGGAGGATCAGCCATGATTTCGTCGTACACGCAACGTCGCACCCACGGCGTCGCCCACCGTGGCGCACACACCGCGCCATAGACCTAACGTCGTACCCACCAGGAGCGTGCCCATGACCGCCCGTCCGATTTCCGAGACCGTTGCCTCGCTGATGTCCCGCGCGAAGGCGGAGCTGACCGAGCTGGTGGCTTTCCGGTCGGTGGCGGATCCCGCACAGTTCCCGAAGAGTGAGTGCGACGCGGCGGCCGACTGGGTCGCCGAGGCGCTGCGGGCCGAGGACTTCCAGGACGTCGCCCTGCTCGACACCCCGGACGGAACCCGCTCCGTGTACGGCTTCCTGCCCGGACCGGCCGACGCGCCGACCGTGCTGCTGTACGCGCACTACGACGTCCAGCCGCCGCTGGACGAGTCCGCCTGGATCTCGCCTCCGTTCGAGCTGACCGAACGGGACGGCCGCTGGTTCGGCCGGGGCGCCGCGGACTGCAAGGGCGGCTTCATCATGCATCTGCTCGCGCTCCGCGCCCTCAAGGCGAACGGGGGCGTGCCCGTCTCCGTCAAGGTGATCGCGGAGGGCTCGGAGGAGCAGGGGACGGGAGGCCTCGAACAGTACGCCGAGGCACACCCGGAACTGCTCGCCGCCGACACGATCGTCATCGGTGACACCGGGAACTTCCGGGTCGGTCTGCCTACCGTCACCTCGACGCTGCGCGGTATGACCATGCTGCGGGTGCAGGTGGACACCCTCGAAGGGAACCTGCACTCCGGGCAGTTCGGCGGTGCGGCCCCGGACGCGCTGGCCGCGTTGATCCAGCTGCTGGCCTCGCTGCGCGCCGAGGACGGCACGACGACGGTCGACGGGCTGGCGTCGGACGCCGAGTGGGACGGACTGCAGTACCCGGAGGGCGAGTTCCGCAAAGACGCCAAGGTGCTCGACGGCGTGGAACTGATCGGTACGGGTTCGGTCGCCGACCGGATCTGGGCGCGGCCCGCGGTGACCGTCATCGGCATCGACTGCCCGCCGGTGGTGGGTGCCACACCGTCGCTGCAGGCGAGCGCCCGGGCTCAGGTCAGCCTGCGGGTGCCCCCGGGCCAGGACGCCGCGGAGGCGACGAAGCTGCTGACCGCCCATCTCGAGTCGCACGCCCCCTGGGGTGCGCGGGTCTCGGTCGAACTGGTCGGCCAGGGCCAGGCGTTCCGCGCCGACACCACCAGCCCGGCGTACACCTCCATGGCGGAGGCCATGCGGGCCGCCTACCCGGGCGAGGAGATGCAGTCGTCCGGCATGGGCGGCTCGATCCCGCTCTGCAACACCCTGGCCGGGCTGTACCCCGAGGCAGAGATCCTCTTGATCGGGCTGAGCGAACCCGAGGCCCAGATCCATGCGGTGAACGAGAGCGTGTCCCCTCAGGAGCTCGAGCGCCTCTCCGTCGCCGAGGCGCTGTTCCTGCGCAACTACGCGGAGTCGAAGAAGGCCTGAGGGAGCGGGCCGTGAGCACCCGTCGCCCGGACCGATTTCCCGGGCGACGATCCCCTCGACCGGTGCCGGTACCGGTGGGCCGAGGGTCGGACCGGCCTCTCAGCCCACCGGCACACCGGCCTCCAGGTTGAGCACGGTGGACCGTTCGCGGGCCCTCAGCGCCCAGCGCAGCCGCTCGAAGCGGGTGGGCGGGAGCATGACGGCCGCTTCCTCCTCGGTGACGAAGCGCCAGCCGCGCAGCTCCGAACCGGGCAGCAGGAGCTGTGCGGCGTCCTCGCCGCTCAGGCGCCCGCCGTCGAACAGGAAGCGCAGCCCTCCGTATCCGGGGGGTCTGGGCGCCTCCCAGTCGACCAACAGGAGTTTCGGTACGGTGCCGAGGCGGAGCCCGAGCTCCTCGGCGACTTCCCGTATCCCGGCTTCCGCCGGAGCCTCGCCCGGCTCCACCACCCCGCCGGGGAACTCCCAGCCCGGCTTGTAGGTCGGGTCGACGAGCAGGAAGCGGTCCTGTTCGTCGAAGAGCAGGACCCCGGAGGCGACGGTTTCCGCACGCGGCTCGGGGGTCTGCACGATCTCGCACTCGCGGGCGTCCCCGGTGCGTACGGCTTCGGCTATCCGCTCGGCCGTCTCGTACGGGGTGAGGGCGCTGGTGTCGATCGTGTGGGCGTCCGCGGTGATCCACTCGAGCGCCGCCCGGTAGGGCTCGATGTGTTCGTAGGCCCACTGCCGGATCCGCTCGCTGTGCTCGGGGTCGTCGGCGAACTCCTCCCGGTCGGCGATCCGTCTCCGCAGGATCGTTTCCTCAGGTGAGAGCAGTACATGACGCACCGGAATGCGCCGGGCGGCAAGTCCGCCGAAGATCTCGTCGCGGTACTCCTGCCTCAGCAGCGTCATGGGCACCACGAGCACCCCGGACAGCTCGGCGAGCAGAGCGGCGGCCGTGTCGACCACCAGTCGGCGCCAGATCGCCAGGTCCTGGAAATCGGTCACTTCGGCGAGCGTCTTCTGGGGCAGCAGGTGGCGCAGTCCCCCGCCGATCAGTTCGGGGTCGTAGAAGGTGCTGTTCGGGATCAGATCGATCAGTTCGCACGCGGCACTCGTTTTACCCGCACTGAACGCACCGTTGATCCAGACGATCACGGGTCCCCCTCTTCCGTAGCCCCCTGTGGCTTGCCCGCAACACCCCGCTGCGGAAACCCGCCCGGGCGACGCTGTTGCACGGAGTCGGCAACCGGCGCGTGCCGGAGGGCGCCCCACTGAACGAGCCCGGCCGCCGTCGCGACCGTAACGGCGGGCGGCCGGACGTCGTTGGAGCGATCAGCACGGCAATGACGAGGGGGTGTGCGGTGCGCCGTACGGTACTCGAGCAGTTTCCCGCGGGGGGACCGCGGGGCAGCCGGCCCGCCGAGGAGTTCGCTGCCGCCCGACGCTGCGAGGGCATGGCCGCCGAGGTCGTGATGGACCTGGAGCGGGACGCGTTCCTGGTGGTCGTACCGCAGCAGGCGACGGACCGGGGCTGTTGAGCCGGACGCGGGGCGCCCGGCTCAACAGGCCGCTACTGGGCGGCGACGGCCCGTACCCCGTTCACCCCTCCGGGACGGACCGTCGATGCGGCGGCTGCCGCGCCCACGAGTCCTGCGTCGGTGCCCATCACCGCGGGGGCGACCGTCAGCTGCTGGACGAAGGACAGGGTGGCGTAGTCGCGCAGGTACCTGCGCAGCGGCGCGAAGAGCACCTCACCTGCACCGGCCACTCCCCCGCCGATGACCGCGATGTCGATCTCGGCCAGCGTGGCGGTGGCGGCGATTCCGGCGGCCAGCGCCTGGGCGGCCCGCTCGTACGAGGCGACGGCGACCGGGTCGCCGGCCCGCGCGGCGGCGGCCACCGCGGCTGCCGTGGCATCGCCGTCCGGGCCGGGGAGCCAGCCGTTCTCCAGGGCGCGCCGCGCGATGTTCGGCCCGCTGGCAAGGCGTTCGACACAGCCGCGCGCACCGCACGGGCAGAGATCGCCGTCCAGGTCGACGCTGATGTGACCGATGTGTCCGGCGTTGCCCGAGGGCCCCGGGTGCAGCTTCCCGCCGAGCACGAGACCGCCGCCGACGCCCGTGGAGACGACCATGCAGAGCGCGTTGTCGTAGCCGCGGGCCGCGCCCAGCCAGTGCTCGGCCGCCGTCATCGCGACGCCGTCGCCGACCAGCGCGACGGCGAGTCCGCCCGTTGCCGCACCGACCCGCTCCACCAGCGGGAAGCCACGCCAGGCCGGGACGTTGACGGGGCTGACCGTGCCGGCCGAGGCGTCGACCGGCCCTGCGCTGCCGATGCCGACCGCGCTCACCCTGTTCCAGAGCGTGGAGGCCCTGAGCTCGGACAGGACCTCGCTCACCGCGCCCATGACCGTCTCGGCGTCCTCACGTGCGGGTGTCGGCCGCTGCGCCCGCAGGAGGAGGGTTCCGCCGCCGTCCACCAACGCGCCGGCGATCTTGGTGCCGCCGATGTCGAGCGCTACGACGAGGTCGGTATGCATCGGTGTGGTCTCTCCGGATGGGTGAGGAGCGGACGAAGGTGCGGACCTGCGACTTCCGTACGTGGTCTGCATAGTCTCCATTCTGTTGACAACGTTGTCCAGGGCCTATGCTCGACGCCACAGGCTCCGAGCCCTCCCCAGCACCGCCCGTGGGGCGCCGCCGGAACCTCCCGCACCCGACGACAGGACAGCGCACCGTGGCCGAGACCACCCGTCATTCCGAGTCCCGCTACGGCAATCGGCCCACGATGAAGGACGTGGCGGCCCGTGCCGGAGTGGGCCTCAAGACGGTATCCCGGGTGGTGAACAGCGAACCCGGCGTCACTCCCGACACGGAGCGCCGCGTCCAGGAGGCGATCGAGGCCCTCGGCTTCCGCCGCAACGACAGTGCGCGTGTGCTGCGCAAGGGCCGCACGGCATCCATCGGCCTCGTCCTGGAGGATCTCGCCGACCCGTTCTACGGCCCCCTGAGCCGCGCGGTGGAGGAAGTGGCACGTGCCCATGGTGCGCTGCTGATCAACGGTTCCAGCGCCGAGGACCCGGAGCGCGAGCAGGAGCTCGTGCTCGCCCTCTGCGCCCGTCGCGTCGACGGCCTCATCGTGATTCCCGCCGGTGACGACCACCGGTACCTGGAGCCCGAGATACAGGCGGGTATCGCCACCGTGTTCGTGGACCGCCCGGCGGGCCGGGTCGATGCCGACATGGTCCTCTCGGACAGCTTCGGCGGCGCGCGCGAAGGCGTCGGCCACCTGCTCGCGCACGGCCACCGCAGGATCGGCTTCATCGGCGACCAGCCGCGCATCCACACGGCGACGGAACGACTGCGCGGTTACCACGCGGCCATGACCGACGCAGGGATCACGGTCGAGGACTCCTGGGTCTCCCTCGGCTCCACCGATCCGGAGCGGGTCGGGGCTGCCGCACGGACCATGCTCTCGGGTCCCGAGCCGGTCACCGCCCTGTTCGCGGGCAACAACCGTGTGACGGTCACCGCCGTGCGCGTCCTCGCGGAGTACGAACGCCGGATCGCCCTGGTCGGCTTCGACGACATCGAGCTGGCCGACCTGCTCGGCATCACGGTGATCTCCCAGGACGCCGCGGCGGTGGGCCGCACCGCCGCGGAGCACCTCTTCCGCCGCCTCGACGGAGCCGATCACCCCCCGGTGCGGGTGGAGCTCCCGACGAGGCTCATCCCTCGCGGCTCGGGCGAACTGCCGCCCGCCTGAAGCAGCCGGGCGGGGCCCCCGGCTACGGCGTCGTGACCGTCAGTCCGCCGCGCCGGGGCGAGGCGAAGGCGTCCAGGTCCGCGCGGGTGAGGCCGGTGAGCCGGGCCACCTCCGCGGTGTCCAGGGCTCCGCAGTCGATGCCGCGCAGCAGGTAGCCGCTGAGCGCCTTCGCGGTGGCCGGCTCGTCCATGACGTCGCCGCCCGCCTTGGCGACGTACGCGGCGAGGCGGGACGCGGCCTGCTCGAGACCCTCCCGGTAGAACGCGTAGACGGCCGCGTAGCGGGTCGGCAGGTGGCCCGGGTGCATGTCCCAGCCCTGGTAGTAGGCGCGGGCGAGAGCACGCCGGGTGAGGCCGTAGTGGAGGCGCCAGGCCTCGTGGACCTGGTGCGTGGGGCCGACGGGGAGCACGTTGGTGGAGCCGTCGCACACGCGCACGCCGGTACCCGCGGCGGCCACCTGCATGACGGCCTTGGCGTGATCGGCGGCCGGGTGGTCGCTCGCCTGGTAGGCGGGGCTGACCCCGACGCACGCGCTGTAGTCGAAGGTGCCGTAGTGCAGGCCCGTCGCGCGCCCCCGCGCGGCGTCGATCATGCGGGCCACGGCTGCGGTGCCGTCCGCGGCGAGGATGGACTGGCTCGTCTCGATCTGGATCTCGAAACCGAGACGGCCCGCGGGCAGCCCGTGAGCCTGCTCGAAGGCTTCGAGCAGGCGGACGAAGGCGGTGACCTGTTCGGGGTACGTCACCTTCGGCAGCGTCAGTACGAGCCCGTCGGGGAGGCCGCCTGCCCGCATCAGTCCGGTGAGGAAGATGTCCGTGGTGCGGATCCCGCGGTCGCGCACCCCGGCTTCCATGCACTTCATGCGGATGCCCATGTACGGGGCGGCGGTCCCGTCCCTGTACGCCTCGGACACCAGCCGGGCCACGCGGGCGGCGGCCTCGTCCTCCTCCGCGTCCGGGCGGGGCCCGTAGCCGTCCTCGAAGTCGATGCGCAGGTCCTCCACGGGCTCGCGCTCCAGCTTGGCGCGTACGCGGTCGTGGACGGGCCCCGCGAGCTCCTGCGGGATGCCCAGGACCCCGGCGAGTGCGGCGGCGTCGGCGGCGTGTTCGTCGAGGGCCTCGAGCGCCTGATCGCCCCAGGACCGGATGGTGCCGGCGGTGAAGGTGTCGGCGGGGACGTACACGGTGTGGACCGGCTGGCGCGTGCCCGGGTCTCCCGGGTAGCGGCGGGCGAGTTCGGCGTCCACCGCTGCGAGGGAGGCGCTGATCTCCTCACCCACCGCGTCGGCGAGGCTCGTTGCCACCTTCTCCTGCTGGCCCATGACCGTACCCTCCACACTCTCGCAGTTTCCGCTTCCCGGAAACACTCATCCGCATAGTGAAGTTATAAGCCTGCCTGCCTTGCGTCAATGGTGATCGCAAACGGTCCGGGGCCGCGCGGTGAAGAACTCCGCGCGGCCCCGGACCGTCGAACAGGTACTGCTTCTCGCGGGTCAGCCCTTGCGGGACTTGACCTCGTCGGTGAGCTGGGGGACGACGGCGAAGAGGTCGCCGACGACGCCGTAGTCGACGAGGTCGAAGATCGGGGCTTCGGAGTCCTTGTTGATCGCGACGATCGTCTTCGAGGTCTGCATGCCGGCGCGGTGCTGGATCGCGCCGGAGATGCCCGAGGCGATGTACAGCTGCGGGGAGACGGACTTGCCGGTCTGGCCGACCTGGTTGGTGTGCGGGTACCAGCCGGCGTCGACGGCGGCGCGGGAGGC